>JAGOHA010000026.1:32026-33566 GCA_017996395.1 Acidobacteriota bacterium
CGTCTACCTGGACGTCGACCGCCGCCCGGATATATCGCGACGGTCAGCCAGGTGTTTGGGTGTCCAGTTTTGTCCAGTTTTGTCCAACCGACGCCCGGGACACAGAATGCCCCAGAGATCAAACCGGCGGGGCACCAAGGAGTTACTGTCGGAGATCATCAGACGGAATTTATCCTATTGATTATATTGGGATAATATTCAATCCGCACCCTTTATTGTCATGCCTGTTATTCTCGAATCTCATCTATTGAATATGTTATACTTTCACACGATTATCCACACATCAGAATCAATCAGTCAGTCAGGCCATGAATATGTCTGCGGGAGGGAGAATGGTCCGGGAAGTAGAAAAACAGGACACTCATCAGAACGTCTTCTGGATGGACGCCATCAGCCCGGCTTTCATCCTGGTCCTTGTGACCAGCTATTTCCTCCCCTGGGTCGGCGCAGTGAAAATCTGGGGCGCATCTATTTCCAGCAAAAGCGGCTTCTACATGTGGAGCAGAATTCTTTCAAAGCCGGCCTCCAAGCACGCGGCTCTCGTGTTCCTCATACTTTTGTTGTTCAGCGCCGCTACTGTTTTGATTCTCTTTACCGTCCGAAGGTTTGTTCTTTCCCCAACCGGCCGGCTGGGAAACAGAGCCCTGCTCGGATGGCTCTCAGGAGGCGCAGCGCTGACGACTGCTCTCAGCAGCCTCGTCCCCGCCTTCATGATCACAAGCCGTTTCGCGGGTAGGCCTCCGGAACCCGGTTTTTTCCTCAATCTTTTAGCCGGCTTGGGGCTCGTTGCTGCGGGTATTATTTCCATCATCTTTTCCAGGCCCAAACAAAAGAGCAAGGATTAGGACACCCTTAGATTTGGCCAAACCAGGACAGATCAGGACAGCCCATATTCCCATTCCAGCTCAGGACAGAACAGGACACTCAAATAGTGCATTTCGCAGGTTTCCGCACATCCAAACAGAGCGAATCTGGCCTTCGGACACCGCCCGGATGTTTTGGGTCGGACATCCTGATGGTTGGGTGTCCTATTCTCGCGGACCCCGCCCGGATGTTTTGGGTCGGACATCCTGATGGTTGGGTGTCCCATTCTCGCAATTGGGTGTCCGGTATTCCGAATCGGATATCTTGATGCTTGGGTGTCCAGTTATTCTCTTGGGTGTCCAGTTATTCTGATCCGGAAACTGCCGCTGGCGGGCTTTGGATCTGCAGTCGGTTGGCCGCGTTCCGGTGGCCCTATCCAACACCACGGCTAAGGAAGCAAGAGGTTTAATCGGGCGGTCGGTTACTTGAGTTCAACGTACCGGAGCGCCGTGCCCGTCCGGCCGGATTCGGCGTCGCGCACCGCCAGCCGGACCTGGTATCCGCCCGCCTCGGGCAGCGCCACGTCATACGGCAGCGTCAGGCCCTTCGACCGAGCCGCCTCGAACTGATCCGGCGGTGATGAAACGGTGAACACACGGTCGGATTGGTCGATCAGGTTCCCGTTCTTGTCCAGGGTGACGGCCAGCATGTCGATAGTGGACTGATAGTCGCCCGC
>JAGOHA010000027.1 GCA_017996395.1 Acidobacteriota bacterium
CCTCGAGCCGGTCCTCGGGCGGGCGCAGGGTGATGGTGAGCGCCGTCGTGGCGGCGACGCGCTGGGTGTTGCGCACCTCGCGGATGGCCGAGGTGAGCGCCTGCACCGTGGTGAAGGCGGCGAGCAGGTCCGGATTGTCCAGCTCGGGCACGGGCCGCGGCCACGGCGCGGTGGCGAGCATGGGCGCGGCGTCGGCCGGCGCCAGCCCGGCCAGCCCCCGCACCGGGAGCACCTCGTTGAGTTCCTGGTAGATGGCCTCGGTGATGTAGGGGATCATGGGCTGGAGCAGCCGCAGCACCACGTCGAGGCAGTGGGCCACCACCAGCCGGGCGGTGTTGGCGGATGGGTCGTCCGGGTCCTGCAGGCGCGGCTTGACCAGTTCCAGGTACCAGTCGCAGAGCGACCCCCACATGAAGTCGCGCGCCGCGCCGACGGCCACGCTGGGATTGTAGTCGGCCAGCCCGGCGGTGACCGCGCGCACCGCCTCGTTGAGCGCCGCCAGGATCCAGCGGTCCTCCAGGGCGAGGTCCGACAGCCGGAGCGGCGCCGTGCGGGCGCCGGCCAGGTTGCCCAGGGCGAACCGGGCGGTGTTCCACAGCTTGGTGCAGAAGCGCCGCCCTTCGACGAAGCGCTCGCTCACCAGCTTGGCCGTGGGGATGTCGGGCATGGTGCCCAGGACGTCGAACTCCTGGTGGCAGCCGGCGCACAGGTAGGTGAAGATGCTCCGGCCGTGCCGCGTCTCGGCCAGGTCGTTGTGGTGGGCGCAGTGGGGGCAGACCGCCGTGACGGGGAGGCGGATGTCCTGGTTGCCCGTCTGCATGTCGCAGAGGATGTACCGCATGGCGTCGGTGCCGTACTCCTCGATGATGTCCACGGGGTCGATGCCGTTCCCCTTCGACTTGCTCATCCGCTCGCCCTTGCCGTCGAGGATGTTCGCGTGGATGAACACGTCGCTGAACGGGATGTCGCCCAGGTTGTACAGGCCCATGATCACCATCCGCGCCACCCACAGGGTGATGATGTCGCGGGCGGTGACGAGGCAGGAGCCGGGGTAGTAGTAGTCGAGGCAGTCGTCCCGGCCCTCGACGGCGCCGAGCGGCGCGCCCCCCTCGGTGTCGGCGGTGGCCGGGTCGGGCCAGCCCAGCGTCGAGAAGGGCCAGATTGAGGAGGAGAACCAGGTATCGAGCACGTCCTCGTCGCGGCGGTAGCCGAGCGACTCAAGGGCGGCGACGAGCGCCGGGTCGTCCTCGAGCAGGGTCACGTCCACGAGGCAGGGCGCGGTCGGCGCCCCCGCCAGGCCGTCCGCGTCGGCGGCGGCGCCGATGCGCACCGATCGCTCCGCCTCGGGCAGGAACGCCCGCACCGCGGCCAGGTCCGGCCGGCCCAGCACCGCGGCGAAACCCGGCTCCGCCAGCGCGGCGGCCAGGGCGCCGAGCGTCGTCCGGAGCGACCAGACGGGGATGCGGTGCCCCCACCAGAGCTGCCGGCTGATGGGCCAGTCGCGCTTCTCGCCGAGCCAGTCCAGGTAGGTCTTGACGAACCGCTCGGGGTGGAAGCGGACCCGGCCGTCGCTCACGGCGTCCATGGCCGCCTGCACCAGGCCGGGGGCGGCGAACGCCTTCGGTGTGCCGCGGCCCATGGCCACGCCGCCGGGCACGTCGCCCATGCGGATGAACCACTGGTCCGACAGGTACGGCTCGATGGGCGTCTTGCTCCGGTCGCTGTGGCCGATCTCGATCTCGCGGTCCTCGACCGCCCCGAGCAGCTCCTGCGCCTTGAGGTCGTGCACCACCCGCTCGCGGGCGATGAAGCGGTCCAGTCCCTGATACGGGCCGGCATTGGCGTTGAGGGTGCCGTCGGGATTGAGGATGTTGATGATGTCGATCGCCGCGCGGTGGCGCATCCAGACATCATAGTCGTTGGGGTCGTGGGCCGGGGTGATCTTGACGCAGCCGGAGCCGAGACCCGGCTTGGCCCACTCGTCGCAGATGAGCGGGATGGGCCGGTTCACGAGGGGGAGCATCACCTTCCGGCCGGCCCGGGCCATGTCGCGGAGCGCCAGCAGGCGGGGCAGCACGGTGCGGCGGCGTTCTTCCAGAGCCTCGATCTGCCCGCGCAGGGCGGCCTGCTCGCGCGCCGGGGCGGCGGCCAGCTCCCGGTTCAACGCCTCGATCTCGGCGGCGAGCGCCGCGTCGGGTTCCGGGTGGACGGCCACGGCGGTGTCGCCGAGCATCGTCTCGGGGCGGGTGGTGGCCACCTCGACGTGGTCCGGCTCGCCCGGCTGCGGATCGATCACCGGATAGCGCAGGTGCCAGAAGTGGCCCTGGACCGTCTCGTGGTACACCTCGTCGTCGGAGATGCTGGTGCGCAGGAACGCGTCCCAGTTCACCAGCCGCTTGCCGCGGAAGATCAGGCCGTCGTCGAACATGCGGAAGAAGGTGTGGCGGACGGCCCGGGAGCAGACCTTGTCCATGGTGAAGCGCTTGCGCTCCCAGTCGCAGGAGCAGCCGATGCGCATGAGCTGCTCCAGGATCCGCGCCTGGTACTGGTCCTTCCAGGCCCAGATCCGCTCCACCAGGCCCTCGCGGCCCACGTCGTGCCGGGTGAGCCCCTCGAGCTCCTTCAGCCGCTTCTCCACCACCGCCTGGGTGGCGATGCCGGCATGGTCGGTGCCGGGCATCCACAGGGTGTTGTCCCCCTGCATCCGGTGCCAGCGGATGAGCACGTCCTGCATGGAGTTGTCCATGGCGTGCCCCATGTGCAGGGCCCCGGTGACGTTGGGCAGCGGCATCATGATGACGTAGCGGCGGTCGCGCGGCCGGTCGTCGGGCACGGCGTGGAAGGCGCCGGCGGTGCGCCACATGTCGTTGACGGATTTTTCGATCTCCGCCGGCTCATATGTTTTGGAAAGGGTGAACTTGCTGCTCATGGTCGCTTCCTCAAGAGAATAAAGAGGATTACTCTACTCCAGCCGCTTGGCAAAAGCAAGGCTCGGGGCTCGTTCTCATTCGGTGAGAGTTGAGGGTAGAGAGTTAAAGGTTCATGCTCGTAATTCGTAATCGTGATCGCAATCGTAATCGAGACTCGAGGCTCGTTTCCGAAACGCGGACATCGGACATGGGAATTCGGACATCGGATTTCGGACCTGGGACCTGGGACCTGGGTTCTGGGCCCTAGTTAACGGATCCATGTCTCACGACCCGGGTCCCACATCTCAGCAACGCCCGACTCGTCTCCGAATCGCCAAAAAAGATAAGCAATCACCCATAACAAATTATTCCATTTGACGTCCCCATTTACCGATTCCCTGCATGGAGGCAGGCTCCCGGCCCGTAGGGACGGAAGGCAATAGCCAGGGGCGCAGCCCCTGGTCCAGTGGTGATGCGCACGTTGATTGAACGAATCACCAGAGCCCCACCGGGGCGACATCGGGCATCCCGGAAACCGACCGGGTGGGCACAATGAATTCCGTCCCTGACGGGCCCGGGCGCGTAACCGGATGCGGCCGATGTGCCGGCATCTCAGGCATCGGGTATCGGAAATCGGACTTCGGACATCGAGCCGCGAGCACGATTACGATTACGAATTACGATTACGATTACGAATTACGAGCACGAACCATCAACGATCAACCATCAAACCTCAACATCCGCCGGATCCGTGATCTGAGTGAGTGACCGCCCGGTTCCGTCACCAGTCTTCCCGCCGGCGCAGCTCGGTGATGTGGGCGGTGTGGTGCCGGCCGTGCCAGGCGTAGAGGGCCAGCAGGAAGTCCAGACTCAGGGTGGCCCGACGCTCGGGGTGGACGACGGTCCGGCGGAAGTCGTCCGGCGCCATGGTCCGCATCAGCATGGCCCAGCGGCGATGCAGCGCGTCCAGCAGGGCCAGCGACAGCTCGCCCGGCGCCGCCATGGCGTCGGGTGTCTCGGCCCAGCGGCTCTCGGCATACGGCTTGATGGTGGGATTGTCCTCGGTCAGGGCCAGCTTGAAACGGGCGAAGGCGTTGAGGTGGGCATCGGCCAGGTGGTGCACCACCTGGCGGATCGTCCAGCCTCCGGGCCGGTATGGCGTGCCCCACCGCAGCGCGTCGAGACCGGCGACGGCCTCCCGGACCCGCTGCGGCTGGGTGGCGATCTCTTCGATGAGCGCGGTGCGCCGCTCCGGAGACAGTGAATCCTCCGGCGTGAACGGGCCGATGGGATATCGCAGATCGGTGTCGGTCATGGGATCTCCTTTAAATAAATGTTGAGAGTTGAGGGTTCAGGAAGGTTGAGAACGAACACTCAACACTCAACACTCACACTCAACCCTCAACGCTGACCACCTGCCGGGCTGGCAGAATCGAGGTCAGTCGACGGCGACCATGACGTTGGACGCCTTGATCACCGCGTAGGCCGGCTTGCCGACGGCCAAGCCCAGACTGTCGCAGGCCGACTTGGTGATGATCGCGACTACTTCCACGCCGTCGGCCAGGCGGATGGTCACCTCGGTGTTGACGGCACCGGGGCGGATTTCCCGAACCGTGCCCTTGAGGACGTTGCGGGCGCTGAGTTTCATGGCCGCCTCCTAGTCTTTTTCTCTTTCGATCCCGGCCCTGGACGGGTGGAATCGGGCCTCGGGGCTGCGCGCCGCACCACCGGCGGTTTCGGCCGGGTGTTGACACGGAGCTGGAACACGTCGGGGCGGGCGTAGTGGCCGGCTACGTCGAAGTCGAGCTTGCCCCGGACCACCTCGCCGAGATCCAGGTCGGCGAACAGGATTCCGGCCTGATCCCACAGCGGCCCGGCGAGCACATCCCCCATGGGCGAGACGATGGCGCTGCCGCCCCGGCAGAGCGTCTCCGGCTGCCCGTCGAGCTCTTCGAGCCCCGGGAGCCCCGGCGGGTACATGGCCTTCGTGACGTACTGGTTGGCCCCCAGGACGAAGCACCGCCCCTCGCAGGCGATGTGGCGCAGCGTGGCCACCCAGGTGTCGCGGGCGTCGGCGGTGGGCGCCAGGTACACCTGGACTCCCTGGGTGTAGAGCGCCATCCGCGCGAGCGGCATGTAGTTCTCCCAGCAGACCAGGCCGCCGATGCGGCCGAGCGGCGTGTCGTGCACCACGAGCGTGCTGCCGTCCCCTTCCCCCCAGACCAGCCGCTCGGCGCCGGTGGGTTTGAGCTTGCGGTGCACGCCGAGCAGCCGGCCGTCCGCGCCGAATTGCAGCAGCGAGCAGTAGAGCGTGCCGCGGCCAAACGCCCCGTCGCGCTCCACCACGCCCACCGCCGCCTGGACACCCGCCGCGCGGCAGGCCGCGCCGAGCGCCTCCACCGCCGGGCCGGGCACGGTCACGGCGTTGTCCCAGCAGGTCTGCCACAGGAGCCGTCCCGTGGCGTTGCGACTCCCCACGCGCATCCCGAAGCTCAGTCCCCGCGGGTAGCCGGGGATGAACGCCTCGGGGAGCAGCACCAGCCGGGCGCCTCCGGCGGCCGCTTCACCGATGAGCCGCACCGCCTGCGCCGTCGAGGCCTCGCCGTCGAAGAGCACGGGCGCGGCCTGAACCACCGCCGCCCGGTAATGGATGAACGCGTCGCTCACGTCGGCCTCACTCCCCCCGGTGGGGCGCACCGTCCCGCCGGGATTTGATTAGAAATCTTCCACCACCCGCCCGTCGGCGCGCAGGACCACCTCGCCGGAATCCACCGTGTAGACCGGGTAGTGCCACGCGTCGAAATCCAGCAACAGCACGCGGCGCCACCACGGGGCGGCGTAGTCCCGGACGGCCGGGGTGGCGGTGAATCGGAAGTACCCGCCCAGGTCCTCGACGGTCAGCGTGTAGCGGGTGTGGGGACCGGCGACGGTCCGGACCTTGTCCGCCTCCGCCCGAATGCCCGCCGGATCCTGATACTGGGCGGCGGCCACCAGGTGCCGCAGCACGGCGCGAACCTTCATCTCGAACTGGTGGTGCGGATGTCCGCCGCGCGGCATCAGAAAGACGAACAGGTACCAGAGCAGGAGCGCGGCGCCGATTGCCGTCAGGGTGTTCCGCCGCCACGGCTTCATGTCGTCCTCCGACAGGGGGAACCGTCCGGCGACGCCGGCTCGACTGCCGGCCGCAACGGCGGCGCCCACCCGGGATGCCGCCATTCTACCCCAATTCCGCCCGAATCAAATGGCCCTTGTCTGCGTCCGGCTGCCGGGGCTATAGTGGCCCGCATGAACGCGTCGCCGGGACTCCCGCCCAAGTCGCGGCGGGAACCCGGGCGCGCGGCGCCGGCCCGACGGTCACCTCACAATCGGAGCGCGCCATGCACATCGAGCTGGTCGAAATCCCCGCCGGAACGTTTTTCATGGGTTCGGCGTCCGCGGAGGCGTCGGAGTACGAGCAGCCGGTCCACGAGGTCCGGGTGGAGGATTTTTGGCTGGGTGTCAACCCGGTGACCCAAGGGCAGTGGGAAGCGGTGATGGGCGACAATCCCGCCCATTTCCGCCGGGGACCCGACTACCCGGTGGAGTGCGTGGACCTGATCGACATCGACATTTTCCTCGAGAAGCTCCGCGCGCGGACGAAGCGGGCCTACCGGCTCCCCACCGAGCGCGAGTGGGAATACGCCTGCCGGGCCGGCAGCGCCGGCGACCGCTACGGCGACCTGGACGCCGTCGCCTGGCACAGCGGCAACGCCGGGGAGACGACACACCCCGTCGGGCAGAAACTACCCAACGCCTTCGAGCTCTGCGACATGCTGGGCAACGTCTACGAGTGGTGCGCCGACTGGTTCTGGCAGTACCCGGCCATTGAGCCGTTCAACCCGTGGGGACGGTACGACAACGATCCGGAGTACGCGAAGGTCATCCGCGGCGGCTGTTTCCGCGCCGGCGCCTGGGCCGCGCGAGCCCCGTGGCGCTATTGGCAGGATCCGGCGGAGCGATCCATGGATGTCGGCTTCCGCCTGGCGCTGGACCGGTGAGGGGGAGTCTGTTCGCTGGATTCAACCAGCCGGCTTCCGGAAACAATCCAAACATTCAAACAGCACGAGCACGATCCTCGGCAGGTAGGGAGCAAGGTACCGATCAATGGGTGAATGGGTGAATGGGCGATTGGGTGAATGGATACAAGGATCGGATTCTGTGATCCAGGACCCAGAACCCAGGTCCCAGGTCCGATTTCCGAAATCCGATGTCCGCATTTCGGGAACGAGCCTCGAGTCTCGATTACGATTGCGATCACGATTACGAATTACGATTACGAATCACGAGCATGAACCTTTAACTCTCAACCCTCAACTCTCACCGAATGAGAACGAACCCCGAGCCCCGAAATCCGATGTCCGCATTTCGGGAACGAGCCTCCAGCCTCGAGCCTCGATTACGATTACGAGCACGATTACGAGTACGATTACGATTTCGAGCACGAACACCGTGACGGGTAAGAATCCGGTCAATTCACCAATCCACCTCTTCACCCATTCACCGGCAGAAAAAACGCCGGCTCCCCGAAGGGAGCCGGCGGGTTCGCTGATCAGACGGTGTTGCTGAACCGAATCAATTCACCGGCAGGCCGGCCGTGGCGGCCATGCGGGTCAGGTCGGACGAGACGGTGACCAGCGTGGCGTTGATGCGGCCGGTGGCCGTCATTTTGAGCGAGACCACCGCCGCGCTGTTGCCGGGGAACATCGCCTCGAGCGTCGTCTCGAGCTGACCGTGCGCGGCCAGCGGTGCGGTCCAGTACCCCACCAGGGCTCCGCTGGCGGCGAAGGCCTCGACGGTGAGTTCCTGGTCCGAACCGGCCAGATCGGTGATCCGCAGCGACGTGGTCCAATCCGCGCCGCCCCGCACCATGGGGAAGGCCACCTGCAGACTGCCGCGGTCGGTGCCCGCGACGCAGTCCACGCGGAAGGTGTCGGCCTTGTCCAGCAGGTTGTGGAACAGCTCGAATCCGAGAACGGGCGAGTCGGCGCCCGCCTTCAGGTAAGCGGTGCCCGGGGGCAGGCTGCCGCCCACCATGGCCGGCAGCTCCCGGGTGATCTGTTCGAGGCTCTGCACGTCCCACTGTTCCTGCCACAGCGCCGCGCCGGCGGCGTCGTACAGGGTGATCTGCACCGTCGCCGGAGCCTCACCGAGATTGGAAACGGTCATGCCGGTCATGTAAGCGGCGGGGTCGGGCACCTCGTTGTAGAAGATGCGGTAGGCGTGGTCGATCTGGCCCTCGGCCAGCGTGCAGACGACGAGCCATTTGGTATCGAGCGACTCCAGGCCCTCGGCGTTCACCGCCCGCACCTGGTAGAGGTAACACTTATCGGGCTGCAAGCCGGTGACGGTGAAGCGGGTCTCCTCGGTGCTGCCGAGCAGGGTGGTGTAAATGTCGTCCTTGTCGTAGACGTTGTAATACAGCACGCCTTCGCCGGCCGGGTTCGGGTCCCAATCCAGCTGGATGGAGTCGCCGGACAGGCCCCAGCCCCAGAATCCCGGCGGGACGGACATCTCGCCGAGCACGGCGTCCGGACCGTCTTTGCCGGCCGGCTTGACCTTGCCGGACACATCGACGGCCTCCTGGGCGAACGCCGGCAGCCCGGCGACGCCCTGTCCCAGCGACGTGCCGAACAGCTCGAAGCCGATCAGCGGCGACGTGGCGGTCACCCGGATGAATCGGATCGCGTTCGGATCGTTGACGGTGAAGATCTGGTCCACCATTCGGACGTACTTGCCGCGGGACGGGATGGCGACGTCGGCCTGGTCGAGGATAGCGCCGCCCTCGGACACGGCCTCGAGGATGACATCCGCCCCGGTCGGGCCCACGTTGATCAAGGTGACGCCGGTGAACCAGATATCGGAGATGTACACGTATGGGAACACCAGCTCGTACGCCGCCCAGTCGAACATGGGCATGGCGGAGTACGTCTGGTGGTCGGCGGTGCCGAAGGCCAGCATGCCCAGCGCCGGGGCCTGGGTTCCGATCCGGACCCAGGCGTCGCCGGCCATGGCCGCCTCACCGAAGATGTCGCCGGCGTTCACGGCCAGGGTCGCCTGCGGCGACAGGTCGCCCAGGGCCACCGCTTCCAACAGATGGCCGTCGGCGCCGAACGCATGCGCGAATACGGGTGTCGTCGCGTCGCCGGCGTTGGTGACCCACATGGTGGTGAACCACTCGTCGTTGGCCACCACATGGGCGGCGAAGGTCTGGAAGAGCAGCGGGAGGATCGTGACCGTCACCGTGGCCGGCGCGGACGTGAACTCGCCGTCCGAGACGGCGAAAGTGAAGGTGTCCACACCGGTGACGAACGGATTGGGCGTGTAGACGAACTCACCGGTGTCAGGATGCGGCCCGCCGAGGATACCGAGGGACGGCGGGGTCACGATGTGGTAGGTCAGGGCGTCGCCGTCCGGGTCGGTGCCCGGCAGCACGCCACCCACGGGCATGTCGACGACGGTGGTCAGCGACAGGTTGGCGGCGACGGGCGGATCGTTGACGGGACGCACCCTGAGGGTCACGGTCGCCGGCGCCGAGACGAGTTCGCCGTCGGAGGCCTGGTACGTGAAGCTGTCATCGCCGTTGAATCCCGGGTTGGGCGTGTAGACGAAGGAGCCGTCGGGTTGGAAGGCCAGGGTGCCATTGGCCGGCAGGGTCACCGTCGCGGCGGTCAGGGGATCGCCGTCCGGGTCGCTGTCGTTGACCAGGACACCGTTGCCGGCGAAGACGGCCAGCGGGAAGTCCTCGAACAGCGAGTAGCTGTCGTCCACGGCCACCGGCGGCCGGTTGAAGACGGCCTCGATGGTGTGGTCGGCGGTGACGTCGTAGAAGGTGTAGGTGGCGATGGAACCTTGCGAAACGCCGTCCACCAGCACATTCCGGATGGTGTTGCCGGCGTCGGCGGTGATGGTGAACGTCTGGTCGGCGTGGATCAGCACCACCACCTCACCCAGCGGGTCGATGACGCCGCCGGGACCGGCGGTGGCGGTGATGGTGAAGACCTCTATGAGACCGGCGTCAAGGGTTATGTTTTCCTCGCCGGCAGCCAGAGTGAAGGCAGCGGTGTAACCGGTGGTCTGGTCGGCGTCGCTGTCAACGGTGTCGTCGCCGCCCTGGTCGGCCAGGGTGAGCACATAGCCATCCGGCGCGTCGAAGATCAGGTAGTAGTCGCCGGGGAGCAGGCCGTCGAAGTAGTATTCGCCCTTGTCGTCCGTCTGCACCGAGGCCAAAAACTCGTCGGCCGCGGTGTACAGGCTGACCCAAACGCCCTCGACGCCCGACTCGCCGGCGTCCTGGACGCCGTCCTGGTTCAGGTCGTTCCAGACCCAGTCGCCCACGGCGGCGGTGCGCAGGTACAGCACCAAGCCGTCGTGGTCGGAGCAGAACAGCGGCGTGTTGGGATCGTCCATGTAGTCCCGCGGCACATCCGCGTTGCCGCGGCCCGCCTGCATCTCCACCACGAGCGGGGCAGCCGAGGCGGAAGTCAGAATGTGGTCCAGCGCCTGGGCGTCGTCACCGAAGATGTAGGTATATTGCTCGCCGGCAGGCATGTTGAAGATCTGGTTCGTCAAGTCGGGATCCACTTCGTCGGTGCACGGCAGCTGGGCCCCCAGCGGATCCGGGCTGCCGGTGATCTGCCCCAGGGGATCCACGTAACCGCTGGTGAACTCAAAGGCGTTGAAGTCGCCCAGGACCACGAGCGGGATGTCCGGATATGTCTCCTGGTAGCTTTGCACGAACAGGGAGATCTGATAGGCCTGGGTCCAGCGCTTGAGCCGCACGCGCTCGCTGGCGTCGTTGATGGAGCGGTTGTGCACCACCAGGACGCTGACGGGGATGTCCATGGCGCCGGCCGAGTAGTAGGCCTCGAGCAGCAGCGGCGGCCGGTCGTGGAGGATGTCATACGTTCCGGAGCCCACCGGATATTCAAACTCTTCGTCCGCCTGCACCTGGTACCAGTTCACGATGGTCATGGTGTCGCGCACCAGGAAGCCCACGTCGATGCTGCCGATGTCCCAGCCCTCCTCCAGCACGGCGGTGTAGTTCAGGGTCGGGTCGTCGGCGACGATCTTGGCCGCCAGGTCCTCCAGGACGGTGATGTTTTCCACTTCCTGGATGCCCAGGATGTCGGGCGCACCCAGCACGGTGCGCACCTGGAGCGACGCCTTGTTCAAACGGTCGGCGTACTCCTGGGCGGTGAACACATCGTCGTCCTTGTCCGGATCATCCACCGTGTCGTAGATCCGGTAGAAGTTCTGGGTGGCCACGGTGAATTCACCTGGCGCCCGGGGCCGCACGCTCCGCGGCAGGGTCGGGTTCGTCAGGGTCAGCTCGGTGGGCCAGATCTGGTAGTCGCCGAAGGAATAGGCCAGGGGCCCGACGGCGTCGAAGGTGGCGCCGCCGAAGACCTCCAGCTCGGGCAGGAGCAACCCGTTGGGATCCAGGTCGAATATCTCCGGGTTGGTGTCGAATACGGGCAGTCCCCCGCCTAGGTCGGTGGGGTACTCGGTGCCGGGTTCCCGGAACGTCCGCTCGGTGGCGGCGGTGATGGTCACGTCGCCGTACTGGTCGGAGGCGCTGGTGGCGCGGGCGCCGGTCACCTCGACCAGCATGCTCTCGTAGCGCTCCAGCTCGATGGCCGGCCACGGCTGGGTGCCCACGGGGGTGGCGCCATCCAGAACCACCGGGGCGGGGACGGTGTTCCCCGTGGAAACGACGCCGACAGTGGGCGAGGTGATTTCGGTGAAATCGTAGTACTCCGACACGGTGCCGCGGACGTCCACCTCATCTCCCACCGCCACGGTGGGGGCGCTGTTGGTGTAGACGAAGATCCCCTCGGAGGTGTCGGGGTCGCCGTCGTCGGCGCCGTCGGGCGTCTGGATGAAGAAGCCGTTGGTGTCGAGCGCCGTGACGATGTTGCCGTTGGTGACGACCGTGCTGCCGACGTACGGGGAAGCCAGTCCGTCGCCCTGGATCTGGGCGATGGTCAGTTCGAGGGCGCAGCCGGCGAACTGGCTGCCGTCGATGCGCGTGCCGGGCGAAAACAGGGCGCCGCCCGAGCCGGTGGCCACGCTGTGTTGGACGTACGCCGAGCCGGTGATGTCGGGATCCAGAGTCAGGCTCTGATTGTTATCCCCCTCGGCGCCATAGGCAACCGTGGCTCTGACGGTCGGAACAGAATCCGTCAGAGTGATCGTGTCACCGGTGTTGTTCAGGCCCAGGCCGCCGGTGGACGCGATCTGCACCACCGCCCCGCCGAACGCGCCCGTGGGCGTCCCTCCGCCGAAGATCACGATGGCGCATCCTCCTGTCACGATGGTCCCGGTCGGAAACGTGTGCCGCACGCCCGCCCCGTCGGAAAGCGTCCAGCCGGAGATGTCCAGGTCGGACGGGGTGGTATTGACGATCTCCACGAACTCATCCTGGGTGGCGCTGACGGTGCCGTCGCCGTTGGCGTCCCCGCCGGTTCCGGCCACATCGGCATGGATCTCGTTGATGACGAACGTCTGCACCTTCACGTTGGTGGCGCCGGGGGTGTTGTAGGCCTCACCGTCCACCGGCGTGCCGACATAGCCGGTGATGCCGGCCAGATCAAAGTCGTTGCGCACCCAGTCGGCGGCGGTGCCGGTGTCGGCGCCGTCCGGGATGCGCGAGGCGCCGCCGGGGGCGAAGGGGAGCCCGTCATACGACACGCCCAGGGCCGGCACGCCGTAGGTCAGGTCCGAAGCGCCGCCGTCGTGGACGGCTATCGCGTCCACGACCTGGGTCCAGGGGGTGGAGTCGAACACGCCGTCGTCGTTCGTGTCCAAGTCGTTACCCAGGGCGCCGGTGAAATTCTCCACCAGGAGCAGGGTGAGTGTGCCGTTTTCGAGGGCATTGGCCGCGAGCGAAGCCAGCCAGAAGCCATCGGCGTCGGTGGTGCCCACGGCGATCACCTCGTCCACCGTCCCGGTGGCGGTGCCGGAGAAATCGCCCTCAATCTCCAACAGGGTCAAGGCGGAGTAATCGTAGTTGGGCTCGCCTAAAATTTCGATATACTCCACATCCGTGCCGGTGGTGCTGGCCGAAAATTCGTTGATCACCGCCGGCCGCGGCACGGCGGCGTTGGTGGCGCCGGGCGTGTTGAGCGCTTCGCCGTACACCGGCGTGCCGGTGTAGCCGGTGATGCCGGCGAGATCAAAGTCATTGCGCACCCAGTCGGCGGCGGTGTCGGTGTCGGCGCCGTCGGGAATGCGCGAGGCGCCGCCGGGGGCGAAGGGGAGACCGTCGTACGAAACGCCCAGGACCGGCACACCGTAGGTCAGGTCCGAAGCGCCGCCGTCGTGGACGGCCACCGCGTCCAGAATCTGGGTCCAGGGCGTGGAGTCGAACACGCCGTCGTCGTCCGTGTCGAGGTCGTTCCCGGCGCTGCCGGTGAAATTTTCTACCAGCAGGAGGGTGATGGTGCCGTTCTCCAGTGAATTGGCCGCCAGCGAGGCGAGCCAGAACCCGCCAGCGTCGGTGGTGCCCACGGGGATCACTTCGTCGATGGTACCGGCGGAGGTACCCGAGTCCCCCTCGATCTCGAGGATGGTCAGGTGCGAGTAGTCGGTATTGGGGACGGCGAATATCTCGACAAACTCGACGTCCGTGCCGGTGGTGCTGGCCGAAAACTCGTTGATCTTCGGCGCGCCGCAGTCGGCGGTGTGGCTGCCCAGGCCGTCGAAGGTGTCCGTGGCGTAGCCGTCCCACTCCGCGCTGGGGTCGAAGTCGTTGGAGCCGTCCGTGTCGCCGGCGCAAACCGACGCCATGCGGCGCAGGGTGTTGTTGGCGGTGGAGGTGAGCCCGGAACCCCACTCCGTGGATGGTTGATAGCCGATCTCGCCGATCACGTCCACGATGGTGCCCGACGTGCCGCCCTTGCGCAGGACCACGGCGTCGTCGCCGTTGAACCAGCCGGATCCGTTCGTCTGGTCGGCCTGGGCCAAAATGGTCGTGTCGGCCGATGAGTGGGCCACGACCCACACGTCGCCGTCGGCCACCGTGCCCGTCAGGGTGATGGTCAGGCCGGCGGAGGTGTTCCCGTTGAAGTACATCTGGATGACGTATTGGCCGGCCGCCAGGTCCACTGCGGCGCCGGTGCCGTTGAAGATCTCCAGCGCCTTGTTGTTGCTGCTCCCCTCGATGTACTCGGAGAAGAACAGCTCGCTGGTCTGCGCCTGGGCTGGGGCAGCCGCAAGCAGAAAGGCCGCCAACAGGGCCAGCGCCGGGAGCAGCCGCCGGACGGCGGCAGCCGGGCGGCGGAAGTTCCAACGGAAAAACCGGGCGGAATGGGCGATCGTGGACATGATGCCTCCTGGGTCGGATCAATTGTGGTCGTTAAAAATTAATCGTAACACCAAACAGTCTAAATTTCATGCAATATAATCGGCGCTCCGGCGGACGATTCCGGAGTGCCCGTAGAAGAGTATGTCGTCGGCAAGATTGTATGGAATATTGGGAGGCAGAGGCGGGTGGGGAGCTAGCCAGCGGTCAACGATCGGGAATCAACCATTACCTGTTTACTGTTTTCTGTTTACTATTTACTTTTACCGCTCGATTTCGAGCACGATTACGATTACGATTACGATCACGATTACGATCACGATTGCGGTTACGATGACGAGCACGACATCCGACGTCCGACGTCCGATGTCCGATGGTCGGGAACGAGCCTCGAGCCTCCAGCCTCGAGCCTCGATTACGAGAATGAGGTGAGGCCATGTTCGAAGGTTGGAATTGGCAGCCGCCCGAAGGGTGGACGGTGATCGAGACGCTGGACGCCCACGCCGCCGGCGAGCCGCTGCGGATCATCACCGCCGGGCTGCCGCCTATTCCCGGGGCGACGATCCTGGCCAAGCGCCGCCATTTCCGCGACCACCTCGACTGGGTGCGCACGGGGCTGGTGCACGAGCCGCGGGGACACGGTGACATGTACGGCGCCGTCCTCACCGAACCGGTGACACCCGACGGCGACCTCGGCGTGTTCTTCCTCCACAACGAGGGGTACAGCACCATGTGCGGCCACGCCATGGTGGCGCTCGGCACCGCGCTCGTCGACACCGGCCTGCTCCGCCGCGGCGGCGACGCGCCGGAGATCCGCCTCGACACGCCCGCGGGCCGGGTCGCCGTCACCGCCCACCGCGAAGGCGGTCGGGTGCGCCGGGTCACCTTCCGCAACGTGCCGTCGTTCGTCTTCCGCGCCGGCGTGACCGTGGACGTGCCGGGTGTGGGCCCCGTGCGCGGCGACGTGGCGTTCGGCGGCGCGTTCTACTTTTTCTGCGAGGCCGGACCGCTGGGGGTTGCCCTGGCGCCCGGCGCCGCGGCTCAACTCATCGACCTGGGGCGCCGCATCAAGCGCGCCGCCGCGGAGCAGTGCCCACCCGTTCATCCCTTCGAAGCGGACCTCAGCTTCCTGTACGGCGTCATCTTCACCGGGCCGCCGGCGGACCCCCGCCATCACAGCCGCAACGTCTGCGTGTTCGCCGACGGCGAGGTGGACCGCTCACCCACCGGCACCGGTGTCTCGGCCCGCGCCGCCATCCACCACGCCCGCGGTGAGCTGGCGCCGGGCCAGGCCATCGCCGTCGAGAGCCTCATCGGCACGGTGTTCGAGGTGCGCGTGGCCGAGGTGACGGCGTTTGGCGACTACCCGGCGGTCATCCCCGAGGTGACGGGCTCGGCGGCGGTGACGGGGCGCCACCGCTTCTGTTTCGATCCCGACGACCCGCTGCGGCACGGATTCTTCATCCGGTGAGAGCCGACGATCGGCCCAGCCGGACTTTCACCACAGAGGCACAGAGGACACAGAGGCGTCCTTCCCTTTTTCAGACATCGCTGATCATGGCTCGGGGCTCGAGACACGCGACTCGAGGTTCGTGTCTAGGTCTCGTTCATTGAGAGTTGAGGGTTGGGGGTTCGTGCTCGTAATTCGTAATCGTGCTCGTAATCGTGATCGCAATCGCGGCTCGCGGTTCGGGGTTCGCGGTTCGTCCCCAACGATCAACCATCAACGATCAACCATCAACCGTCCCGGACATCGGACTTTGGACATCGGATATCGGCCCTGGGACCTGGGTTCTGGGTCCTAGTTTCCAGCTCCCAGATCCCGAGCAAGACCAACCTCGACTCCAAATAGCCAATAAAAGATAAGCAATCACCAATAACCAATAATCCGAAATGCCCTATGAAAAATGATCAATGACAATTGGACTGAACCGTGCCCTCCGTGTTCTCTGTGGTGAAATGATCCCGGGCGCCGGCCTCACTGGTGCTTGATCGCTGCGGCGGGATCGGTGGCGGCGGCGCGCAGCACGTGCGCCCCCACCGTGAGCACCGTCACCGCGGCCACCGCCGCCAGCGGCAGCACAAACAGCCACAGCTCCAGGCCCGCCCGGACGGCGAAACCCTCCAGCCACAGGCGCACCCCCAGCGCCGCCACGGGCGCGGCCACGACGAAGCCCACGCCCATGAGCAGCAGGAACTCGCCCGTCAGCCACATCGTGATGCGGCCGGTGGAAGCGCCCAGCACCTTGCGGATGCCGATCTCCCGGGTTCGCTGCACCGCCATGAACGCCGCCAGCCCGAAAATGCCGAGCGCGTTCACCAGCAGCGCCAGCAGCGTGAAAAGCCCCACCACCGTGCCGGCCATTTCGTCACCGCGGAACTGCTCGTCGTAATAGTCCTCGAGCAGGAAATACTCGAACGGGTTGCCGGGGAAGAACGCCCGGAACGATCGCTCCACCTGCCGCATCGCCGCGGCGCGCTGTCCGGGCTGCATCTTCACGGCGAACACGCCCCGCAGGTCGCGACCGTACGGCATGAGCCGGAACAGGTGCGGCTCCACCGCCTGCTTCGGCGACTGCTGGTGATGGTCCCGGACCACACCCACGATGGTGAAGATATCGCCCCAGTAATCCACCGGCTGCCCCACCGCGTCCGCCGGCCGGGCGAAGCCAAGCCAGCGGGTGGCTGTCTCGTTGGGGACCAGGGCGCGGGCGTCGGCGGGGAACTCGCGGGAGAACCCCCGCCCGTGCGCCACCCGGAAGCCGAGCAGGCCCAGGTAGTCGTAATCAACCCCCACAATCTGGTAGTTCTTGCCCCGCCCCGGGTCCTCGCCCGCCCGGCGGATCGCGCCGGCGTCCCACAGGATCTGGCGGCCCGGCACCTCGGTGCCCACACATGTGCCCTGAACCGCCGGGTAGCGGGCCAGCTCCTCCTTGAACGCTTCCACCTGGGCCGGGAAGTTGTCGCCCCGCACCCGCGGCGCCGGCAGCACCAGGACGTCCCGCCGGTCGAAACCGAGATCCCGGTCCTTCAGAAAGGCCACCTGGTGGTACACCGCCAGGCTGGCCGTGGCCAGCACGAACGTGGCCACAAACTGGAAGACCACCAGCGCCTTGCGCAGCGCCGCGCCGCCCGCCCGGCCCGGCTGGTCCCGCAGCACCGCCGCCGGCTGGAACGCGGAGAGCGCCATGACCGGGTAGATCCCCGACGCGATCACCCCGGCGGCGAACAGGGCCGGCACCAGGGGCCAGGCGGCGGCGTCCGCCCACAGCCGGTACCCGGCCGGCGTGCCCGTCAGTTCGGCGAATGACGGCAGCAGCGCGCTGTACAAGGCGAAGGCGATCGCCGCCGCCAAGGCGTTGAGCGCCAGGTTCTCCACGAAGAACTGGATCGCCAGCTGCGCGCGGGAAGCCCCCACCACCTTTCGCAGGCCCACCTCCCTGGCCCGCACCAGCGCCCGGGCGGTGGTGAGGTTCACGTAGTTGACCCAGGCCATGGCCAGCACGAAGACGGCGATGATGAGCAGCGTCCGCACCGTGGCCGCGTCGCCGCCCGGCTCGAGCTCCTGCATGAAGGGCGGATCCAGGTGGATGCCGGCCAGGGGTTGCAGCTTCAACTCGATGCGCAGGTTGTATGCCTGCATCAGCTCGCCGGCGTGCGCGTCCACCAGCCCGGTCAGCTTTTGTTCGAAGCCGGCGGGATCGGCGCCGGGACGCAGGCGCAGGTAGGTGAAGAAGCCCGTGTGGCCCCAGGCGGCGAGAACGTCCGCGCCGAACAGCTGCTCCAGATCCCGGAAGGGGAGCAGGAAGTCGCACTTCAGGTGGGCGTTGGGCGGGGCGTCGGCGAACACACCCGCCACCCGGTAGTCGGCCCGGCCGTCCAGGGTGAGGGGCCGGCCGAGGGGATCCTCGTCGCCGAAGAACCGCCGGGCGGCCGACCGGGACAGGAACACCCGGCCCGACCAGTCGGACGCCGCCAGGGAATCGCCCGCCAGCATGGTGAAGCGCAGGATCGAGGCGATCTGCGGCTCCGCGAAGAAGAGCCGCTCCTCGATGAACCGGATCTGGCGGTCCTTGCGCGCCATCACCGCCCGGTAGCGGAAGATCCGGGCGATTTCCTCCACCTCCGGATAGCCGTCCCGGATGAGGGGAGCGGCCGGCGGGCAGCAGGAGGCGAAGCGGACGCTCTCGCCCGTCTCCGTCGTCCGCTCGTACCGGAGCCGGTAGACTCGGTCCCAGCCGTCGTGGCAGCGGTCGAAGCTCCGCTCGAAGCCGACGTGGTGCAGGATGAGCAGGCAGGCGGCCATCCCCACAGCCAGGCCCAGCACCGTGATCGCGGAGAACAACGGGCTGCGCGTCATCTGGCGGCCGGCCCGCCGCACGTAATGTCCCAGCATGATCGCTCCTTTGCAACCGAGTGGTCACCGCTGGTCCGTCATGAACCGTTGAAGCACCATTCTACGCGAAGCGGGGAGTTTTTGATTTCAGATATTGAATGGGAGGGGCGAGCCCGCTGCCGTTGGATCGACAAGTGCGGCAACCTGATTGGTAGTGTGATTCTGTCTCGCTTGCGTGTCATTCGAACGTCTCACCCGCGCAAGATCGTGACCGGGTGAGCCCGACAATCATTCAAGGCGAGGGAAAAAAGCCGCCGGTGTCTAACCGGCGGCCCATGAGACGAGGGCGTTCCCATCCTCGTCGGAGTTCTCGAATCGTTCCCCGGTCAGCACCGGCGGGGTACCCGGGCGGCTCACCTCGCTGGTTCGCCGCATCGCCGGTTCGCCGGTTCGATCCCCATCAGGCGGGACGCCTGAACTACACGTCCCCGTGGGCGGTGCGGGTGATGATTTCCTCCTGCAGCGCCGGGTTCAGGTCCACGAAATAGTCGCTGTAGCCGGCCACTCGGACGATGAGATCGCGATAGCGCTCCGGGTGGACCTGGGCGTCGCGCAGCGTGGCGGCGTCCACCACGTTGAACTGGATGTGGTGGCCGTCCATGCGGAAGTAGCCCCGCACGAGCTGGGCCACCTTGCGGCGGCCGGTCTCCTCGGCCATGAGCGACGGCAGGAACTTCTGGTTCAGCAGCGTGCCGCCCGTCCGCTGGTGGTCCATCTTGGCCGCCGAACGCACCACGGCGGTGGGCCCGCGGCGGTCGGCGCCCTGCACCGGCGAGATCCCCTCCGACAGCGGCTGCCGCGCCTTCCGCCCGTCGGGGGTGGCGCCGGTGACCCGGCCGAAGTAGACGTGGCAGGTGGTGGGAAGCATGTCGACGCGGTACGTGCCGCCGCGGGTGTTGGGCCGGCCGTCCACCGCCCGGACGTACAGGTCGAACACCCGCCGCATGACGGTGTCGGCCGCGTCGTCGTCGTTGCCGTAGCGGGGCGTCTTCTCGGCCAGCAGCAGGCGCAGGTCGTCGCGACCGGCGAAGTCGGTCCGGAGCAGCTCCATCAGCCCGGCCATGTCCAGGGTGCGGCGTTCGAACACGTGAGTCCTGATCGCCGACAGTGAATCGGTGATGGTGCCGATCCCGACGCCCTGGATGTACGAGGTGTCGTAGCGCGCGCCGCCGTCGTGGTAGTCGCGCCCCCGGGCCACGCAGTCGTCGATGAGGATCGACAGGAACGGCACGGGCAGGTGCTCGGCGAAGAGCCGCTCGATGACGTTGCTGCCCCGGATCTTCACGTCCACGAAGTGGCGCACCTGCCGCTCGAAAGCGGCCATGAGCGCGTCGAAGTCGGCCAGCGTCGCCGCCGCCCCGGTGGAGGGGCCCAGGCGGATGCCGGTGTTCGGGTCCACCCCGTCGTGCAGGGTGATCTCCAGGATCTTGGGCAGGTTGAAGTAACCCGTGAGGATGTACGCCTCCTTGCCGAAGGCGCCCGCCTCGACGCAGCCGCTGGCGCCGCCGCAGCGCGCGTCCACCAGGCTCTTCCCCTGGCGCGTCAGCTCCTGGACGATCGTGTCGGCGTTGAAGATGGACGGCTGGCCGAAGCCCGTCTGAAGGATTTTGAGCGCGCGCAGGAGGAACGCGTCGGGGCTCTTCCGGGAAAGCTGGATGTTGGAGCTGGGCTGCAGCAGCCGCATCTCCTCGATCACGTCGAGCAGGATGAACGTCAGGTCGTTCACGCCGTCGCCGCCGTCGGAGGTGAGCCCGCCCAGGTTGATGTTGGCGAAATCGGTGTAGGTGCCGCTCTCCTCGGCGGTGACGCCCACCTTGGGCGGCGCCGGCTGATTGTTGAACTTGATCCAGAACGCCTGGAGCAGCTCGCGGGCGTCCGCCTCGGTGAGGGTGCCGTCGGCCAGCCCCTGCCGGTAGAACGGCCAGAGGTGCTGGTCCAGCCGGCCGGGGTTGAAGGCATCCCACGGGTTGAGCTCGGTGATCACGCCCAGGTGGACGAACCAGTACGCCTGCAGCGCCTCGTGGAAGTCGCGCGGGGCGTGGGCGGGCACGCGGTCGCACACGGCGGCGATCCGCTCCAGCTCCGCCCGGCGGGCCGGGTCGGACGCGGCGGCGGCCAGCTCCCGGGCCCTGGCGGCGTGCCGCTCGGCGAAGATCCCGATCGCCTCGGCGGCGATGCGCATGGCCTGCAGCTCCTCCTGCTTGTCCCACGCGCCGGGGTCGCCGTGGAAGTCGAGCGCGGCCAGCCGCGCGTCGATCTCCGTCTGGATGTCGCGCATCCCCTTGCGGTAGATCTTGTCGTCGAGCACGGTATGCCCCGGGGCCCGCTGCTCCATGAACTCGGTGAACACGCCGGCGTCGAAGGCGGCGCGCCACTCGGGCGTCATCCCCTCGAACAAGCGGTCCCGCTGCGTGGCGCCCTGCCAGAACGGCAGGATCTCGTCGCGGTAGATCCGGAGCGTCTCCGCGTCCACGCGGTAAGGGATCTTGGGCCGGCTGTCGAGAATCTGCAGATCCTCGAGGCTGTGAGCGGTGACCTCGGGGTAGGTCGGCGTGGCCTTGGGCGCCGGGCCGCGCTCACCGACGATGAGTTCGCCGTCGCCGATCCAGATCGTCTTGTGCGCCAGCACGTGGCGGAACGCCAGCGCGCGGCGCATGGGAGCCGACACGCGGCGCGCCTCGGCGCTGCGGTAGAATTCGGTGATCAGCCGTGCCCGCTCCGGCGAGATCCGGGGGACGGCGTTCAGGCTTTCCTCGCGCAGCGCGCGAATCCGTTCGTTCATCTCAGCCTCCGATCTGAACCGTCAGGCCATGGCGCTCCAGCGCCGCCCGGGCCGCCGCCACCCGCTCCGGCTCGGGAGGCACGGCGCCGGCGAACGCGTCGCACCGGCCCAACTTGATGTATTTCTGGCCGCCGCCCCGGTGGAAAGGCAGCAGAGCCACTCCGGTGATGCCGCCCAACTCCTCCAGGTACCGGCCCATGGCCTCCAGCGAGCCGGGATCGTCGTTGACTCCCGGCAGGAGCGGCACCCGGACCATGACGTGGGCGCCCCGGTGGACGAGGCGCTCGAGGTTGTCCAGGATCTGGCGGTTCGATCCGCCGGTGAACCGCTGGTGGGCCGCCGCGTCAATGACTTTCAAATCGAACAGGAATTCGCCGGCCAGCTCCGCCACGCGGTCCAGCACCCCGGCCGGGGCACAGCCGGCGGTGTCCACCACCGTGTCGATGCCCCGCTCGCGGCACAGCGCCAGCAGCGCGCAGAGGAAATCGGGCTGGGCCAGCGGCTCGCCGCCCGTGAACGTGGCGCCTCCGCCCGATTCGACGTAGAAGATCCGGTCCTGCTCGATCTCCGCCATGACCTGCGCCGCGGTCACCGTCCGGCCGATCCGCTGGATGGCACCGGTGGGGCACGCCTCGGCGCACGCCCCGCAACGGACGCAGCGCGCGGCGTCGATGACCGGACCGCCCGACGCCACCGCGACAGCGCCGCGGGGACAGGCGTCCACGCAGAACCGGCAGCCGGACACACACTTGTGGGGCTGCAGGACCATCTCCGGCTCCGGGGACAATCCCTCGGGATTGTGGCACCAGGCGCACCGGAGGGGACAGCCCTTCAGGAACACGCTGGTGCGGATCCCCGGTCCGTCATGAATGGCAAACCGCTTGATATCGAAGATGATTCCGGATATCTCACCGTCCGTCGCCATCGCCGCCTCCAACCCCATGCGTGAGATCATCTGAACCATGATCTCTGATATCTGATATATCAGATTTTAGATCCAAAGTCAATATTTGACATTGGAAAAGACATGGAGTACTATTTCATTCGACAATAATTTTTGGAACTTATTGATGGTATTGGACTCAATCTCCACACCACAATGACGATCGCAGGAGGTTGACCCATGGACGACGGATACCAGCTGAACTTGAAAACACTCAAGGAGCAGGTGTACGATTACCTGAGCAACCAGCTCAGCCGGCAGGAATTGCGCCCCGGTGACGCCATCAATCTGGATGCCGTTTGCCACCGCCTGGGCGTGAGCAAGACGCCGCTGCGTGACGCGCTCATCGTGCTGGAGACAGAAGGATTCGTCCGCTTCCTGCCCCGCCGCGGGGTCTATGTGACCGCCCTGACCCTGCAGGACATCCGAGACATCTACCAGATCATCGGCGCGCTGGAGAGCGGCGCGGTTCTGGGTGGCCGCGGCCGGTTCCGCCCCGAGCACGCCGAAGCGATGGCCGGGCTCAACGCGGGCATGAAGGCCGCGCTGGACTCCGACGACTTCGCCGGCTTCTACCGCTTGAACCTGGCCTTCCACGACACCTACATCGAGCTGGCGGGCAACGCCGCCCTGCACCGGATCGTCCACACCCTGAAGAAGCGACTCTATGATTTCCCCAAGCGGGATCAACTCCTCAAGGAGTGGGAATACGCATCGGTTGACGAGCACCAGCGCATCACCGAGTTGCTGACAGCAGGCGATCACGACGACGCGGCCACTTTCGTGCGCGACGTGCACTGGTCGTATCCGGTGCAAGAGCGGTTCATCCGGATCTACTACACGGGGATCAACTAGCCACCCCCGCGGGTTGAGAACGCATGCGGGTTTCCGCGCTGGTACCGACATGGAGCACGAACTCTACCAGGACCTGTACGAGCTCGAGGACGCTCACTGGTGGCACGTCCGCAAGCGGGACGTCTGCATGGCCCTCCTGCGGCGCTTCGCGCCGTCGGCGCGGCCGGAGATACTCGACATCGGCTGCGGCACCGGCAAGAACGTCGAGGCGTTCGGCGCCCTGGGCGATGCCTGGGGTGTGGACAGCTCCCCCGAAGCGGTGCGCTTCTGCGCTGCGCGCGGTCTGTCGCGCATCCGCCAAGAGCCTGCGGAACACACGAGCTTTGCCGACGCTGCCTTTGACGCCGTAACCCTACTCGATGTGCTCGAGCATGCCGACGACGCAGCGGTGCTGCGCGAGGCGCATCGCCTGCTCCGGACGGAGGGCGCCCTGGTCGTCACCGTGCCAGCCTACCAGTGGATGTGGAGCCGGTGGGACGTGGCGCTGCACCACCGGCGCCGCTACGGGCGACGGGATCTGCGCCGCCTCCTCGAATCGGCCGGATTCCGGGTGGTGATGTTTTCGAATATGCACGCGCTCCTGGTGATCCCGGCCTGGCTCGTCCGAACGATCAAGTCGCGCCTGTTCCCGTCCGCGGAATACCCGTCGGATTTCCGCCTTTCGTCCCCATTGATCAACCGACTGCTGCTGGCGCTGAGCGGGGCTGAAGCCTGGTTCCTCCTCCGCTGGTCCGTCCCCGTCGGGCTCACTCTCATCGCCGTGGCGCGAAAGGAGGCCTGACGCGTGGACTGCCGTCCGCCGAGTCGCGCCGCGGGCGCCTGGCTCGACCCGGCCAGCCGCCGGCATCGCTTCGCCGTGCTCTTCATCGTGGCCCTGGTGCCGCTGGGCATCACGTTCGCCTATGACATATTCGGCGCCATCGCCCCGACTCTGGTGGAGGCGCTGGGCGCCGCCCGCAGCACCGTGGCCACGTTCTACACCCTCTACTCGGGCGCGGCCATTCTGTCGCTCCTCGTGGTGGGGCTGGCCATTGATCGACTGGGACCGCGCCGCGCCGGATTGCTGTTCCTGGGCCTGGTGGTCGCGGGCGCGGGTCTGGCCGCGGCGGCGCCGTCACTCCCGCTGATGCTCGCCGGCCGGTTCCTGTTCGGGTGCGGCGCCGAGTCGGTGCACGTGGTGCTCCTCACCATCGGCGCCCGCTGGTTCCGCGGCCGGGAGCTCGCGCTGGCCATGGGCATCGTGATCGCCTTCGGTCGGCTGGGAAGCATCCTGAGCTTCAATTCGGGCGAACTGCTGGCTGCTTCATTGGGCGGATACCGGCCGGCGCTCGCCGTGGCCGCCGGACTGTGCGGTCTGTCGCTGGCGCTGTTCCTGGCGTACTGCCTCCTGGATCGCCGCGCCGAGCGGCTCGGGGCGCTCGAGGCGGCCCGCGGCGGCGCGCGCCTCGCCTGGGGTGACCTGCACGCCCTGCCCCGCGTGTACTGGCTGCTGACGCTGCTGTGCGTGGCCTTCTACTCGGCGATCTTCCCCTTCACCGCGCTGGCCACCGACCTGTTCGCCGACCGATGGCACATTCCCCGGGTCGCCACGGCTGAAGGCGGCCTCGCCGTCCGCCTGGGCGCCGGCTTCCTCAATTTGTTCGGCACCGCCGGCGGGCTGGCCTCGCTGTTGACCCTGAGCTCCATGGTGTTCGCCCCCCTGGCCGGCGCCTGGGTGGACCGCCGCGGCGGCCGCGTCGCCCTGCTCGTGGCCGGGCCGCTTCTCCAGGTACCCGCATTCCTGCTCATGGGTCTCACCGGCCTCCATCCCGCCGGCCCGATGTTGCTCCTGGCGGCGGCCTTCGTCCTCCTGCCGGCGGCGTTCTGGCCATCGCTGGCGCTGGTGGTGGACCAGCGCCGCACGGGGGTCGCCTTCGGCCTGACCATGATGGTCCAGAACATCGGGCTGGCGCTCTTCCCCCTGCTCAACGGCTGGCTGCGAGACGTCACCCGCTCCTACCAGGCGAGCCTGATCATGTTCGCCGCGCTGGGCGCCGTCGCCCTGGCCCTCGCCCTGTGGGTCTGGCAGGAGGACGGTCGCTCGGGCGGCGCGTTGCGGAGACGGTGAATGAGTGAATCGGTGAATGGGTGAATTGGGTGAATGGGTGAATCGGTGGATCGGTACAACGATCTGGATTCTGTGATCCAGGGCCCAGAACCCAGGGCCCAGGGCCCAGAACCCAGATCCCAGGTCCGACATCCCATGTCCGATGTCCGCATTACGGGAATGAGTCTCGAGCCTCGATGACGATTACGAATTACGATTACAAATAACAAGTACGTCTCACGATCACGACGCAGCCTGCCCCCCTACCTCCTATCTCCTATCTCCTATCTCCTATCTCCTATCTCCTATCTCCTATCTCCTATCTCCTATCTCCTATCTCCTATCTCCGTTCACTGTTCACTGTTCCGGACTCACATCACGCTGCGCATCTGTCCGCCGTCCACCAGCAGCGTGGCGCCGGTGATGTAGGCGGCCGCGTCGGAGAGCAGAAACACCGCGGCCCGGGCGTACTCGCCGGGTTCGCCGTAGCGCCCCAGCGGGATGGCGGTCTGGTACCGCGCCTGCACGTCGGCGACGGCGAGGCCCTGCCGCTCGGCGTTGACCCGGTCCAGATGGCGCACCCGGTCGGTGTCGATGCGGCCCGGCATCAGGTTGTTCACGCGAATCTTGTCCCGAGCCAGCTCCGCGGCCAGCGTCTTGGCCAGCGCGGGCACCGCCGACCGGACGACGTTGGAGAGCGTCAGGTTGGGGATGGGCTCGCGCACCGACGACGACGTGGAGAAGACGATGCTGCCGCCGCCGCGCGTCCGCATGAACGGCACGGCCGCCCGGACCAGGCGCACGCCGCCGAGCACCAGCAGCTCGAAGGCATCCTGCCATGCCTGATCGTCGAAATCGAAGAACCCGCCCGCCGGCGGTCCGCCGGTGTTGACGAACAGCCCGTCAACGTCGCGGAACGTGCCGACGGTCGCCTGCACCCAGCCGTCGATGGCCGCGGCCGAGCGCAGGTCCGCCGGCACGCTCAGCACGTCGGCGCCGGTTTCGGTGCGGATGCGGTCGCCGGCGGCGTCGATGGCCGCGAAATCGCGCGACGCCATGGACACCCGCGCCCCCTCGGCCGCCAGGGCCCGCGCCACCGCGTACCCCAGCCCGCGGCTCGCGCCGCCCACCATGAACACCTTGCCGGCCAGTCCTAGATCCATGCGGCCCCCTGTTTCACGCGTATCCACTGCAACAGGCTGTCCAGCGCCTCGCGGGTAGCGGCGTCCAGCGCCGCCCCGGGCGGCCGCACCGCCGGATGGGCGATGGCGCCCCGCCGGTGCAGGATCTCCTTGCGGATGGCCAGCCCGACGCCCTCCTGGAACTCGAATCGCATCAGGGCCACGAATGCATAGAACGCGTCGGCCGCCTCCGCCCGCCGGCCGGCGTGGAAGCGGCGGACCACCTCCACCAGCACCTCGGGATAGGCGAAGCCGGTCATGGCCCCGTCGGCGCCGGCGAGGAGCTCCTCCAGGAGATACATCCCGCCGAGGCCGCCGAGAATCGCCGTTCGGTGCCCCTGGAGCTGCTCGCGGATGCGGGCCGTCTTGAACGGCGTGGGCGCGTCCTCCAGCTTGATGGCCTGCACCGCCGGCACCTCGCGGGCGATGCGGGCCAGCAGCGCCGGCTCCATGGCGTACCCCGACACCGGCGGGTAGTCCTGGAGCACGATGGGGATCTCCACCGCCGCCGCCAGCTCCCGGTAGTGGCGCAGGACAGTCTCCGAGTTCAGTTTGGGCATGCGCGGCGGGCTGACCATGACCGCCGCGGCACCCGCGGCCTTCGCCGCACGGGCGTAATCCGCGGCGGCGGCTGTGCCGGCGGCCGTGGCGGTCACCACCACCGGCACGCGGCCGGCGGTGTGGGCCAGCACCGTGTCCTGGACCAGGCGCCGCTCGGCGTCGGTGAGCTTGACCGCTTCGCTGGTCACGCCGAGGATGGTCAGGCCGTTCACACCCGCGGCCAGGTACAGGTCCACCACCCGTTTGAGACTGTCCGTATCCACCCGGTCGTCGGGGGTGAACGGCGTGGGAAGCACTGAAAACACGCCCTGAACTGTCGTCATGCCGATATCCTCTGCGACGGCAGCCGGGCGCGTCAGAAGTACTTGGCGGCCAGCCGGCCGTCCGGCGTCACCACCACCATGAGCAGGTTCGGCGCCCGCGGGTTCTTGGTCAGCGTGACCGAGGCGGCGTTCCACGACGGCCCGGCTGGGAACGCGGTGCACGATTCGCCGCCCCGCTCGTGGAGATGCCCATGCACGTTGATCACCGGCGGCCCATCCGCCGGCAGAGCCTTCAGCAACTCCGCCAGGGCCGTGTCGCCCGCCTGGCCGACGCCGACGACGAGATCCAGAGACGTTTCGGTGCGCGGCGGGCCGTGGGTCACGAGGACGACGGGTTCGCCCTGGGGCAGCAGCTGCCGGATTGAGGCGGCCGCGGCCTCGTACTGCGACTTCTCAATCAGAAACCCCTCCGCAGGCAGCATCCACATCGGCTTGCCCGAGGCCGCCTTGAATTCCCGCAGGTGGTAGCCGCCGAGACCCACCAGGTTCACGCCCTGTAAATCGGCGATCTTGCCGTTCAGGTCCAGGACGTTGGGGTGTCCTTTCTTTTGCAGCCGCTTGAACGCCTCGGCGTAGACCGGCCGGATCTCCATGTGGCCGGGGATCACCAGCACCGGCACACCCAGGGCCGCCAACGGCCGTAGGGCTTTCTCCATCTCGGCCGCATCGGCGTCGAAGGATGGATAGACCGGCCGGACCGCGGTCAAGTCGTTCGCATAGGTGTCGCCGGCCACGACGATCAGGTCCGGCTTGGCCGGTTTGATCTTGTCGGCCACCGCCTGGACGTTCTTGTGGTGCGCCTCGATGCAGGTCACCACGGCGATCCGCAGCACGCTGTCAGCGAAGAACGATGACGAAGTCTGCCGGATGGTCGTCCCGTCGATGGAATAATTATCGCCGTTGATGGTTACCGTGACGGCCGCCTCCTGGCCGGCCGCCGCGCCCGCCAGCAGCATTCCCGCCGTCAGCCACAAAGCCCACGCGCGTTTCATCGCCACCTCCACTCCGGAACAGGATCGGATCCGTTCACGATCTGTCCGGATTATATCCAATCCCCCGGCCATGGCGCTCGAAAAAAAAGGCGGCGCCCCGGGAGGGGCGCCGCCGGACGGTGCGGTCGGTGGAACCCGCCGTCAGCGGATCGGGTTTTTCGGCGGCCGGATCGGGAGCTTGGGCTGCGCGGATGCCTTCAGCTCCTCGAGGAGCACCTCGATGGCCTTCTCGAGGCACGGGTCGTGGCCGGCCACCACCAGGTCGGGCCGGTCGTCCACCTCGATGTCCGGCGAGACGCCCTTCCCCTCCACATCCCACTCGCCGTCGGTGTTGTAGAAGGAGAAGTCGGCGATCTGCACGCCGCCGTTGTCCATGAGCGGCGGCGTGCCGCTCAAGCCGATGAGGCCGCCCCAGGTCCGGGTGCCGATGAGCTTGCCCAGTCCCGACTTGCGGAAGAAGTACGGGAAGGCGTCACCGCCCGAGCCGGAGTAGCCGTTGGCCAGGCAGACCTTGGGGCCGTAGTGGGTCGCCGACGGGACGACGGTGGGGTCGGTGTAGCGCGTGGCCCACAGTCCCAGCGGCTTGCGGTCCAGCCGGGTCATGTACATGTCGGGGATGTGCCCGCCGGAGTTGTAGCGCAGGTCGATGATCAGCGCGTCCTTGCGCACCTGCGGGTAGAAGTCGCGGCTGAAGCCCTCGACGCCGGGCTCGGCGGTGGCGGCCATGTGGAGGTAGCCCACGCGGCCGCCGGTGGCTTCTTCCACCTTGCGGCGGTTGGCGTCCACCCAGTAGCGGTAGCGCAGCATGAGCTCGTTGGCCACGGGGGTGACGATGAGCTCCGCAGCGCCCTCATCCGTCGGTTGCGCGTTGACGGTCAGGGGAATCGCCTTCCCCGCCGTATTGGCCAACAGCGCGTAGGGGTTGACAGGGTGTTTCAGGGGCTGCCCGTTCACGGTGAGGAGATAGTCGCCCTCCTTCACCTTGAGGCCCGGCTGGGCCAGCGGCCCGCGACGGGTCGGATCCCAGTTCTGCCCGGGATAGATCCGGGCGATGCGGTAGCGGCCGCTGGCGGCATCCAGCTCGAAGTCGCAGCCCAGCAGGCCGACGCCCAGCCGCGGCACATCCGGGTAATCGCCGCCGCCGCGGTAGGTGTGGGAGCTGTTGAGCTCGGCGATCATTTCGCCGATGAGGTAGTTCAGGTCGTCCCGGTGGGCCACGTCGGGCAGCATGGCGCCGTAGCGCTCCTTGATCTGCGCCCAGTCGACGCCGTGCATGTTGGGGTCGTAGAAGAAGTCGCGGGTGATGCGCCAGGCGTCGTTGTAGATCTCCAGCCACTCCGCGCGCGGATCCACGGTCATCTTCATTTCGGCCAGGTTCAGCCGGTCCGTGGGCTTCTGGTCCGGCTTGGCGTCGATGATGGCGTAGCCGCCGCCCTGCTGGACCAGGATCTTTTTCGCGTCGAAGGAGAACGACGCGCCGTTGACGCCGCCGATGACCGTCTTGAGCTCGCGCTTCTTCAGATCGAACACCTGCAGGGTGGCCCCCTGCGCCCCGGAGCCGGGCACGCCGACGGAGGCGAAGAACACCTGCTCCTTGTCGGGAATGATACCCACGTAGTTGCCGTCAGGGACCGGCAGGTCGATGATCCGGTTCTCCAGCCCATCGAAGTCGATCTTGATCTCGACGGTCTTGGGCTTGTCCTTGTCCGCCTTGGCGGCGCCGTCCTTGGCCTCGGCCGGCTTGGCGTCGGCCGTTTTCTCGCCGTCGGCGGGCTTGCCGGCCTCGGCCGGTTTGTCGCCGTCCTTCGGCTTGTCGCCGTCCTTCGGCTTGTCCTCGACCACCTTCTCCTCGTCGCTTTCTGGGATGAACGGGGACGGGGTGTCCGCCTGGAGCGTCACGGCGACGATTTTGCCGGGGTTGTAGTGATAGTGCATGAACTCGATGGCGCTGAACGAGTAGTTGAACTCGCGGTTGGCCACGAAGTAGAGGTAGCGGCCATCCGGATCCCACGCCGGCAAGCCGTCGTCGGTCATGTCGCCGGTGATCTTGTGGCTCTTGGTGTCAGCCAGGGAATAGAGGTAGATGGAGTCGAGGCCGTTGGCCGACGCCTTGTCGTAGGCGATCCACTTGGAGTCGGGACTCCAGACGCCGGTGATGAAGTTGCTGAAGCCCTCGTACTGGCCGTGGTCCACCTTGACCAGTTCCTTCTTCTCGATGTCGATGCAGAGCAGGTTCACCGCCGCATCGGAAAACATCAGCTTCTGGCTGTCCGGGCTCCAGACGAGGTTCTGGTACCAGATCCGGGAACCCCGGGTCAGCTGGGTCGCCTCGCCCTTGCCGTCCGCCGGCCGGATGTAAAGCTCGTATTCGCCGCTGGCATCCGAGAAGTAGGCGACCCACTTGCCGTTGGGGCTCCAGGCCGGATCCCGCTCGCGGATGCCGGGGGTGCGGGTGAGGTTGCGGATCTCCCCCTTCTTGGCCGGCACGGTGAAGATGTCGCCGCGGGCCTCGAACAGGGCCCGCATACCGGTGGGGGACAGTCCGAACCCATGAACGTAATTGCTGACGCTCTGCATCGAAGGCCGGGCGGCCAGATTTTCACTGCGCACCTCGACCGTGAGCTTGCGGGATTTCTCAGTCTTCAGGTCCATGACGTACAGGTAGCCGCCGTTTTCGTAGACGATGGCGCCGGGGCCGATCCCGGGCCACTGGACATCGTATTCAGTGTAATTGGTCAGCGACCGCATCTTTTTCGTCTTCAGGTCGTACGCATACAGGTTGTACACCTTGGCCGCGTCCCGGTCGGAGACGAAGTAGATCGTGTCACCGTGCCACATGGGAAACATGTCGTTGGCATCGCTCGGAGCGATCACCTCGGCCGTGTTGGCCTTCAGGTCGTAGATCCAGATGTCGGGCGCCATGCCGCCGCGGTACCGCTTCCAGGTCCGGAACTCCCGGCCCATGCGGTTGTACGCCAGCTTGGTGCCGTCGGCGTTGAGCGAGCTCAACTCGCCGGTGGGCAGCGGCAGCATCTCGGGATAGCCGCCGTCGACGGAGACCTTGAACAGACGGTTGAACCGGTTCCAGAACGAAGCCCGGCCGGAGCGGAACAGCACGGCCTTGCCGTCGGGATACCAGTCGAGCATGCCGTCATCACCCGGGTGGTAGGTCAGGCGCCGGGGCTCGCCGCCGGCGGTGGGGATCACGAAGACATCGTTGTTGCCATCGTAGTCGCCGGTGAAGGCCACGCTGCGGCCGTCAGGCGAAAATTTGGGGAAGCGTTCCTGACCCGGGTAGGTGGTCAGCTTGCGGGCCACGCCGCCCTGGCTGGAGACGATCCACAGGTCCCCGGCATAGGTGAAGACCACCTGGTCGCCGTGGATGTCGGGATGATGCAACAGCCGCGTGTCGGCCGTCGCTGCGAACGCCGCGGCGCACAGAACCGCCGCGAGCGCGAGAAACACCATGCGTTTCATGGATGGGAACCTCCTCGGATATGGTCGATGTCCTTTACAGGATTATTTCAGACAGATTGATTCGGCTCAAAGTTCTTGTACGCATCGGAACGCCGCCGGGTTCTCAAGCCGAGAGAAATAATTGCCAGTTTGGTCAGACACCCGGACACCCGGCGGTGGCGCGCCGCGCCCGGGTGAAGACCGCGAGCCCGGCCACAGGCATTCGTCCGCAGGCAAACCATGGGTGGCTCGCTTCCGTATACCGTTGCAGCAAAGCCGGGACAGGCACGTCGCCGCGCCGATCTGGCTGGACGCCGCGCGGGAAATCAGTCCGGGGCGATCGTCCCGGATCGGCCGTGAGACGCGGCCTTCCCGAGGAGGAAAGACTCATGACGCTTATTGTTCATTGCCTGCTGTGGGTGTGCCTGTTGGCGGTGCCCGTCCTCGCGGCCGATCCGCCGGAGGCGCCGTTCGAATCCGTGGAATTCGCCTCGGACCGGTGGGAGAAGTCCGGTGCCACGCTGGCCGAGCACCTGGGCCGGCCGAGCCTCTGCGGCACGGCCACGCTCAAGGACGTCGTGTTCGAAAACGGCGTCATCGAGGTGGACATCGCCTGCGTCCCGGGGCGCCGGGGCTACCCCGGGGTGGTCTTCCGGATCCAGTCCGAAGGGGAAAACGAGCGGTTTTACATTCGGCCCCACCGGGCGCCCTTCTACAACGACGCCTTTCAGTACGCGGCCACCTTCAACGGCGAGACGTGCTGGCAGCTCTACAACGGACCGGGCGCCACCACCGCGGGCGCCATCCCGGCGGGCCAGTGGAACCGGCTGCGTCTGGAGGTCAAGGGGGAGCAGGCCCGTGTGTTCTTCAACGAAATGACCCAGCCGGTGCTGGTCATTCCCCACCTTGGGCACGGCGCTTCGCGGGGCGCCATCGGCGTCACCACGTTCAACGACGGCGCGTCATACTTCTCCAATTTCCGCTATCGCGCCGACGACACGCTGGTGTTCCCCCCGGCGCCGACGGTGACGGAACGGCCCGGCGCCATCACCCGGTGGGAAGCATCCCAGGTGTACCAGGCCAGCCAGTTCGACTCGGACCTGCTCCTGGCCACGCCTGACCTCCCGCAACCCGAGTGGCGCCCGGTGGCGGCCGAGCCGGACGGGACGGTGAACCTGTCCCGCGCCTGCCGGCGGGACGGCGCCGCGCCGGCCGCCGTGCTGGCCCGAACAACCCTCCGCGCCACCGCGTCGCGGACGATGAAACTGGGGCTTGGCTACAGCGACGCGGTGTACGTCTTCCTCAACGGCCGGCTGCTCTTCTCCGGCAACAGCGCCTACACCAGCCGGGATCCGTCGTTTCTCGGCATCCTCGGTCCCTTCGACACCGTCTACCTGCCCCTCTCGGCGGGCGACAATGAGCTGACGCTCCTGGTGGTGGAGGCGATGGGCGGCTGGGGCTTCCTGTGCCTCGACCAGGACGCGGTCTTCTCCGTCCCCGGCGTGGCGGCGGCCTGGGCGACGCCGCGCCGCTTCGTCACCCCGGAGTCGGCGGTGTGGGACGCGGCCCGCGGGGTGCTCTACGTGAGCAACTACAGCGGGTACACCCGGGCGGTGATGCAGCCGGGGCTGGAGTTTATCTCCACCGTGT
>JAGOHA010000028.1 GCA_017996395.1 Acidobacteriota bacterium
CTCCTGCTCAACGCCGGCTGGCCGGGCGTGTACCGGATCCACATCGTCGACAAGGACTGGTGGTATGACCGCCACTCGGGGGGCGACAGCCCCATCGTGGGTCGCCACATCGCCGCGGCGGCGCTGTACAAGGACACCGACGGCAAGTACTGCTACCGGGTCTGCACGTTCGAACAGCGCAAGCTCATCACCGGCGGGTTCGGGGCGCTGGAGCTGACCGACCAGGGTCGCAAAATTCCCATCCCTGCGGAAAACATCGACAAGTAGCACCGCCCGGCGTCGGGCGGCAGGCGCACAGCTAGCATGGTGCGGCGGGAGGCGGGAGCCGTGAGCTGCCGCCACCCGCGGCTGTTTTGCCGATGTTCTCTTGCGGCCGCTTTTGCTATAGTGAAGAGGCGGTGTGGACGCATTGTCGACTGCGCGAAAGGAGTACGGGGCCGTGAACAGAGTGTTCGGGACGGTGGTTGGTCTGGGATTGTCCTGGTTGGTGTGGACTGCGGGAGTCCGGGCGGACGATCCGCCGCCGGCGGTTGCGGACGTGACCGTCGTGAAGGCGGAGGCGGGCTTCGCCATGGCCAGGGCCGGCGTCGAGCCCGCCGACGTGCTGCTGCGCTGGAGACGGTTGGCGGGCGCGGCGGAAAGGGGGGAGACGCTGGCCTCGTACTTCCATCTCAAAGAGGTGGAGATCCTGCACGCGCCGCGCGGCGGCGTTGACATCCTGGTGCGTCGCGGCGAGACCGAGCGTTGGGTGGCAATTCCGGCGTACGAATGGCGGCTCTCGGTGCGCCCCGCATTGTCCGGCGAGGCCGGTGTGGCGCAAGCGGATGGGGAACGATTGCTCGGGGCCAGAGATGTGGATGGTGCCGTGGCGCGATGGAGCACCGGGGCGGCCGAAGCGGCCACGCGGGGCGACCACCTGACGGCGGCGTGGTTGCATCTCCGGTCCGGACAGGCTCTGGCTGAGGCCAAGCGGTGGGCGGCCGCTGTCGATGCCCTGGGGCATTGCGCCGACACGCTGGCCGCCGTGGAAGCGGGGCGTTTCCAGCCCATCGTTTGGGACATGCAGGGCGAACTCCTGCGCCAGGACAAGCGGCCGGAATTGTCCGTGGAGATGCACCGGAAGGCGCTGGCCGCATGGGCGCACGACGGCGGGGAACTGGGCCGCGCCAACAGCATGGCCAGCCTGGGCCACTGCGCCTGGCAGCTGGTTCGCTGGCCTGAAGCCGTCCAGTGTTATGAGAACGCCCTGGCGATCCGCCGGGAAGTGGCGCCTGATTCCATGCTCGTTTCCGGCTCCCTGATGATGCTGGCCACGGCGTATTCCAACACCGGCGACCTGGCCGCCGCCGACCGCTGCTTGTTGGAGGCGCTGGCGATCCATCGGCGCCACCTGCCGGGTCATGCCGCGGAAGCGAACATCCTGAACACGCTGGGCGTCAACGCGTCCAAGGCCGGCCACCAAGGCAAGGCCCACCAATATTTTGAGGAATCCCTCCGGCTCAAGCAGGCGCAAAGCCCGGATTCGATGGCGGTGGCGTACACCCTGAACAACCTGGCTGCCGTGGCCCGCTTGCAGGGCGATCTGGCGCTGGCGGAGGATTACCACCGGCAGGCCCTGAAGATCAAGTTGGCGCTGGAACCGGACAGCGCCAGCCTGGCACGCTCCTACCACAATATCGGTCAGATCTACATGGCGCGCCGGGATTTTCCGGCCGCGGCCGACTACCTCAACCAGGCCTTGCAGATTCTGGAGCGGAAGGCCCCGCGCTCACGCGAGTGCGCCGACTGCCTGGAACAGCTCGGCAACCTCGCCCGCCTGGAAAACAAGTTTGACCTGGCCGAAAAGCGCCACCAGGAAGCGACGGCGATCCGAATGCAGGTGTCGAACGATCCGTTGGATCAGATCCGCACGCTGATCACCCTGGGTGCCATCCGCCTGGAGAGCGGCGACCCGGTCCAGGCGGAGACCCACTACCAGGCCGCACTGAGCATGGCGCGGCAATCTGCGCCGGCCAGCCTCTATGAGGCCCGCAGTCTCCGGGGACTGGGCGACGCCTGCCTGCGGCGGGGCGACCTGGTGGCCGCCGCGCCGGCATTGGAGGGTGCATTGAAGATCTTCGCCGCCACCGCACCCCTGACCATCGACGAGGCCACGACCCAACACCTGCTGGGGGACCTCCACCGCCGCCAGGATCGGCTGCAAGACGCCCTGGCCTGCTACGAGCGCGCCGTGGCCGCGCTCGAGGGGCAACTCGAAAAGCTCGGCGGCAGCCGGGAGGTTGCCGAATCCTTCGCCGCAGAATATGCCGGCTTTTACAAAGACGTGCTGGAATTGAAACTGCTGTTGAACGATCCCCGGGGCGCGTTCAACGTCCTGGAGCGCTTCCGCGCACGCAGTCTGCTGGCCATGTTGGTCGAGCGCGATCTGGACTTTTCCCGCGACGTGCCGGCGGGGCTGCTGGAGCGCCTGGAGACCGCGCGCACCCGCAGCCGCGAGGCGCAGGATGAGCTGATGCAGCTAAGTCCCGACAAGGAGCCGGAACGCGTCACGGAGTGCCAGCGGCTGTTGTCGGAGCGTCGCCGCGAACAGGCCCTGGTCTGGGAGGAAATTCGCAGGGAGTCCCCGCGCCTGGCGGCGCTGCGGGCGCCGGAGACGCTGACGGCGGACCAGGTCGCCGAGGTGATGGGGCGGGACACCCTGTTTCTGTCCTACGCGGTGAGCGAGCGGGCCACCCACCTGTTCGCCCTTCTGAACGGCCAGCTGCGGGTGGAGTCCGTTCCGCTCGGCCGGCAGCAGGTGCAGGAAGCGGTGGAATACTATCTCGCCATGCTGAGCAATCCCGCCAGCCGGAAAGTCCGGCTGATGGGCCGGGCTCACGCCCTGTACCGGCAACTCGTGGCGCCGGTCGACGACCTGGTGCGGCGCTCGCAGCGCATCGTGGTATGCCCCGACGGACCGCTGCACATGATGCCGTTCGCCGCGCTGGGCCCGGCCACGAACCGCTACCTGATCGAAGAGAAACCGGTTTCGTACGTGATCTCCGCCACTGTGTACGCCGACGGCTTGCGGCATGAACCGCAGCGTGCCTCGCGGCCGGTGGTGCTGTTCGGCGACCCGGACTATCCGGGCCAGGCCGCCGGCGGATCGGCTGCGCGGCTGCTCCGGTGGGTGCTCCGTGATGACCCGGTGCCGCCCCTGCCCGCGTCGCGCGACGAGGTGCAGGGGATTGCGGCCTTGTACCCCGGCGCTCACGTGGCGTACCTGGGCGCCGAGGCCCGCGAGGAGCGGGTGAAGTCGCTGGACCGGCAACCCGGCTACCTCCACTTCGCCTGCCACGGTTTTTACAATCCGGTGAATCCCATGGACAGCGGGCTCCTCCTGACCATCCCGGGGGAAGGAGGCGACGACCGCGACAACGGCTTTCTCCAGGTTTGGGAAGTTTTTGAGAACGTGCGGATCGACGCCGAGCAGGTCAGTCTGTCCGCCTGCGAGACCGCCCGGGGCCGGGAGCTTGGCGGCGAAGGACTGGTGGGGTTGAACCGGTCCTTCCTGTACGCCGGGGCGCGCACGGTGATGTCCACGCTCTGGAGCGTCGCCGACGCATCGACGGCGGAATTCCAGAAACTCTACTACCGGCACCTCAAGTCGGGCCGAGCCAAAACCGAAGCCGCCCGACTCACCCAGCGTGAGTTCATCAACGGCAAGGTCCGCATCGTGCCGACGGAGCCCGCCGGAGAACCGCCGGACCTCAGTCACCCCTACTTCTGGGCCGGCTTCGTATTGAACGGACAATGGCGCTAGATCCTCCCATCCACGATCCCGAGGATTTCCTCACCCGCAACCTGCCGCAGGTGGAACGGGTCATCGGGTGGGTGGGCCGCCGCCGGGGGCTGCTTGCGGACGAACTCGAGGAGTTCCGCTCGCGCGTGCTGGTCCGGCTCGTGGAGAACGACTACGACGTCCTGCGTAAATTCAGAGGCTTGAGCAGTGTCCAGACCTTCCTGGTGACGGTGATCCAGCGCTTGCTCCTCGACTACATCGCCCAGGAGCGTGGCCGCTGGCGGCCGTCGGCTGCCGCACTCAAGCGCGGCGCGCTGGCGGTGGAGCTGGAAAAGCTCATGGTGCGCGGCCGGCGCACGTTCGAGGAGGCGTTTGCGGCCTTGAGCGCGCGCCACGGGGAGCCCCTCGACCGGGACGAGCTGTTCCGGCTGGCGGCGGAGTTGCCGTTGCGCCGGGCGACGACGCTGGTGCCCCTGGAGCTGGTGGAGAACCTGGCGGCGCAGGGCCAGTCGGCGGAGAAGGAATTGGGGCGGATCCGGCACGTGGAACAGTCCGCCCGGCTCAGCGCCGCCCTGCGCGACGCGCTGGCGGGCCTGCCGGCCGAAGACCGCCTGCTCATCCGGCTGCGCTACGTCGAAGGGCTGACCGTGGCCCAGCTCGCCCGCTCGTTCGGCGGCAACCAGGTCGCCCTCTACCGGCGGTTCGAGAAGATCCAGGAGCGGCTGCGCAAACTCCTGGTGCGGCGGCGCACGGTGCGGGAGTCCGTCGACGAGATGCTGGGCTGCGCGGACGCCCGAAAATCGCTGAACTTCTTTGACGATGCCGTCGACGCGCGCGGGGTCATGGGCGGCGGAGAGGATCCGGGGGAAAAACCCGGCTAAACGGTCGGGCGCGGCCGTCTAATGCGATGAGCGCCACACCGGCAGTTGCCGGGGGAGGATCAGCGAAATGCGTGAACAGATGAACTGCCCGGACCTGGAAGAGATCGCCGCCTGGGCCGACGGCCGCCTGGACGAGGACCGGCAGCGGGCGATCGTGGACCATCTGGACCGGTGCCCCGAGTGCTACGACCTGGCGGCGGGGGCCATCGCGTTCCGCCAGGAGGCCGATTCCGCCTGGCAGACGCCGGCGGCGGCTCCGGTCCGCGACTTCCGGGCCGCGCCTCGCTGGGCCGTTCCAGCCGCGGCCGCGGCCGCGTTGTTGCTGGCCGCCGTCCTCATCGCGGTTGCGCCCGTACAGATGACGGGTCCGGCGCCGGCCGCGGCCGTCCCGATCGTGCCGGCGACACCCGCTGCCGCACCGGACCAGGTGTTGCCGGCGCCATCCGTTCCTGACAATGCCGGCGGGGATCGCCTGGCGCAAGTCCTGCACCAGGCGAGTGTCCTGCCGTCTGTCCGGGCGGCGATGGCTGCGCCGGCTGCGGTTCCCGCCGCCTGGGCGGCGGAGATCCGGCTGCCGGAAGGTGCGGCGTACGGATTCGGCGCTCCGCCGGCGGACGGCTGGTTCGCCCTCGGGATGCGCTGGGTGGAGGCCGAGCTGCACCTGCAGGCGGGCGACCCGGCGGCAGCCGCCGAGACGCTGGCCCGCATCCGCCGCGACCTGAAACGACTCGGTGGAACGGCCGAACTGGGGTCCGACTACGACCGCACCGAAGCCGGCCTGCGCCAGAGCGAGATGACAGAACTGCCTGCGGCGCTCTTCGACCGGACCCTCGCCGCCGGCGGGGCGCGCGGCGCGGCCCGGATGGAACTCGGCGCCTGGGTGGGCGGCGGCCGGATCGCCGCGCGGACCGGCTACGGCGCATATTTCAAGCTCGCCGAGATCGATCGCCTCGAAGCCGGTGTGGGTGCCGCAGGCGGCCCGCCGGGCGTCGCCGGCGCATTCGATGAAATCCGCCGCCAGATCGATGCCGGGCTTCCGAACGCCGCATCGTTCCGCCGGACCGACCGGGCCCTTGTGGATATCGGACTTTTGCTGCGCGGGGAATGACCATGCGCCGATTCTTGCTCGTGAGCGTCATCCTGGCCGGCTGGGCGGCGGCACTTCCCGCCCAGGACGCCAATCCCGCCGACTCGGCGGGCTGGTGGATCCGGAACTACGGCTTGCTGACCATCCAGGAGGAGCCGCTGGTGGGCCGGGCGGAGCAGGTGTTCGGGCGGGTGGTTGCCGCCGCCGACAAGAAGGGGAACCGCCTGCCCAGTCTGGTGGTGATCCGCGGCGATGGCGACCCCCATGCCGTCGCCCTGCCCGACGGCAGCATTGTCATGTCCGCCGGCGGCCTGCGCCTGTGCTACCGGGATGTCCCCCCCGCCGACGGCGACGCGCGGTTGGCCTTCCTCCTCGGACACGAGCTGGCCCACTTGTCCAAGGACGACTTCTGGCATCGCTCCGCGTTCATGGCGCTGCAGAAATATCCGGGCACCGAAGACCGGCGCCAGCTGCTGGAGGAATTGCTGGGCCAGGCCGGCGGCGCAGCGGCCTCGGGCGAATCCATCCGCAGTGTCGTCCGGGTCAAGGAGCTCCAGGCGGACAGCTATGGTCTCGTCTACATGACCATCGCCGGTTACGATCCGGCGGTCATCCTGGGCGGGGGCCAGTCGTTCTTCGAACAATGGGTCCGCCAGCTGCCGCACGCCGCCGCCGACGGCGGCGAGCATCCCTCCCCGGGGGACCGGGCCGTTTTTATGAGGAGCCAGATGGTTCAGGTGGTCGATGAACTGGACCTGTTTCACTTCGGCGTCCGGCTCGCCCAACTGGGCCGCTACGAGGACGCCGTGCGGCTGCTGGAGCGCTTCAGCCACCGCTTTCCGGGCCGCGAGGTGTTCAACAACCTGGGCTTCTGTTACTACGAGCTGGCCAGGCAGGCGCCGGTGTTCCAGAGCCATGCCGACAGTCTGCGCTTCGATCTGCCGGCAGTGCTGGACCCGTACACGCCGGCGAGCCGCTACGAGCTCCGGCGCCAGGAGGGGCCGGAGTACCGGCAGGATCCCCTCTTTCGCGGCCGGCTTGACCAGGCGATCCGGTGCCTGCGCGAGGCGGCCGATCGGGACCCGTTCTACGTGCCGGCGCGGGTGAACCTGGCGTCGGCGTTTGTCCTGAAGGGGGAATATGCCCGGGCCCTCGCCGCCGCCGAGGACGCGTCGAAACTGGACCCGGCGGATGCCGCCGCCGGCGTGGCCAAGGCCGTGGCGCTCTACCTGCTGGGCGACAGCAGCGGATTGAGCACCTCCGGCGCCGCCATCGAGCTGCTCAAGGGAATCATCGAACGTCGCCCCGACAGCGCGGCGGCCGTGTACAACCTGGCAACCATCCTCGCCGAGCGGGGACGGGCCGCCTCGGCGCACGAGGCCCGGCAGGCGTTCCTTCGGATCGAATCGGCGGGTCCGTACGCCGACGAGGTGCGCCGCGTCCTGGGCCTGCCGCACCCGGAACGGGCCGCCCGACGGGATTCCGGTTTGCCGGTGCTTTACGCCGACCGGGTGCCCGTGGGCGAAGTCACAGACGAGATCGAGCGACGGCTCAAGCCGATGCGGAAGATTCCGTTCGACGTGGGTGATTTCGCCGGCAACGTCTACCGCGGAGACGGCTTGCGGATCCTGGAGCTGGACTATTTCCTCGAACTGGTCGAGGACAGCGCGGTGGGAGTACCCGACCGCCAGGCCTGGCTGGACCGCTTCGGGCCGCCCGACCGGCTGATCCGCGTGGGCGGCGGGGAGCTGGCGGTGTACCGCACCTTCGCCCTGGATATCGCGGACAACCGAATCCGTGCCGTGGTTCGTTTCGCGGAGTGATCCTCCCGCCCCGGTTCCACCTACATCAACGGCCATGCCCCGGGACGGCAGGAAGCGTCCGTTCGAAAAATTCGCCCACCCGGGTTTCGTGGTAATACTCACCGGCGGGACGGATGAATCCCACATGGCCACCCCAGCGGGGGATCTCCAGAAATAAGTTGGCGTTGGCTGCGGCCGCGGCGACCGGGTGACAAGTGGTGGTCAGGAAGGGATCGTCCAGTGCGTTGAGCACCAGCGTGGGCACCCGGATCGCCGGGAGAAACGGCAGGCAGGACGCGCGTGCCCAATAGTCGGCGGCGCTGGCGAAGCCGTGGACGGGCGCGGTGTACCGATCATCGAACTCTTCGAAGTTGGTGATGCCATCGTAATCCGTCAATCGCACCTGGCCGGGAAACCGGTCGGCCTTGGTGGCGATTTTTTCGACGAGTCGGCGGATGAACCGGCGCATGTAGAGCCGGTTCGTCGGCCGGGCCAGGCGGCGGGCCGATGCCGCCAGGTCGCACGGGACCGACATCGCCGCCGCGACCCGCAGACGGTCGGGCAAGGCGGAGGGGGCCTCGCCGAGGAACTTGAGCGTCACGTTGCCGCCCAGGCTGAAACCCACCAGGGCGAGGTCCCGGTAGTCCGTTGCGGCCATGCGCGCCAGGACCGCCGCCGCGTCGCCGGTGTCGCCGCTGTGGTAGGAGCGGAGCAGGCGGTTTGGCTCGCCGCTGCAGCCGCGGAAGTTCAACGCCGCCACGTCCCAGCCCCGCCGGCCCAGGGCGCGCGCCATGCCCAGCACGTAATGAGACCGGCTGCTGGATTCCAGCCCGTGCAGGATCAGCGCCGCCCGCGGGGCGCCGGTGCGGTGCCAGTCCACGTCCACGAAGTCGCCGTCGGGGAGCTCCACCCGTTCGCGCCGATACGCCACGCCGCCCACGCGCCGGCACAGGGTGGGATAGATCGTCTGGAGGTGGCCGCTGCGCAGCCACACGGGGGGGCGGTAGGGGCTGGCGCTCAGATGGGGCATCTTCCGTGTACCATCTCCGTTCCCGACACCTGATGATAGGTCAGTTTGGCAGAACCGTCATGGGAAAATTTCGGGTGGATCGGACCGGATCGGTCCGTTGACATCCGTTGGCGGGGCGGTATCATAGATGCATGAATCACCATCCTGTTGACCCGGACGTTCCGACGGACTCGGCCGCCGCGCCGTCCCGGCCCGTCTGGGCTTCTCCACTGGCCATCGCTGGTTGGCTGGCGTTGGCCAAGCTGCTGGTCCATTTCCTCACCAACGGCCAATACGGCTATTTCCGGGACGAGCTGTACTTTCTCGCCTGCGGTGAACACGTGGACTGGGGGTACGTGGATCATGCCCCAATGGTCGCGTGGATGGCCTGGCTGAGCCGCGCGGTGCTGGGCGACTCCCTGTTCGCCATCCGGTTCTTTCCGGCGGTGGCCGGCGCGGCCAAGGTCTTCCTCACGGGCGCCATGGCACACGAGCTGGGGGGCGGACGGCTGGCGGTGTTTCTGGCCGGGCTGGGCGCCCTGGCGGCGACCATCTACTTCGGCATCGACACGCTCCTGTCGATGAACGCCCTGGAGCCGTTGTTCTGGATGGGCGCCGTCTGGTGCGCGCTGCGGGCGGTCCGGCTGAGCGAGCCGCGCTACTGGGCGGGATTCGGCGCGCTGCTCGGTCTCGGTTTCATGAACAAGCACTCGACCATCTTCTTTGCCGCGGCCCTGGTGGCGGGATTGCTCCTGACCCGCGCACGGCGGGTGCTCCGCGAGAAGTGGTTTTGGACCGGCGCGGCGCTGGCGCTAATCATCATCCTGCCCAACGTGATCTGGGAATGGCGTCATGACTGGGCGACCCTCGAGCTGCTGAACAACGTCCGCGCCACGGGGAAGAACGTGATCCACCCCCCGCTCGAGTTCCTGATCCAGCAGGTGCTGATTCTCAACCCGGCCACCCTGCCGCTCTGGCTCGCCGGGATCTGGTTCTTTTTCGCCGACCGGGAGGGTCGGCGCCACCGTCACCTCGGCCTGGCGTTCGTCGTGTTCCTGGCGCTGATGATCATCATGCGCGCCAAGCACTACTACGTGGCCCCCGCCTACCCGATGCTGCTGGCCGCCGGCGGTGTCTGGTGGGCCGTCCGGCTGGAACGCGTCCGGGGTTTGCGCTGGCTGCGGGTGGCGTACCCCGCGCTGCTCGCGGCGACGGGGGCGGCGCTGGCGCCGCTGGTCCTGCCCGTCCTGCCCGTGGCGGCGATCCCGCCCTACATGGCGGCCCTGGGCCTGCAGCGCCTCAAGACCGAGGTGGCCCACGAGGGGCCGCTCCCCCAGCACTTCGGCGACATGTTCGGCTGGCCGGAGATGGTCGCGGCGGTGGCCCGGGTGTATCACGGGTTGCCGGCGGCGGAACGGGCCCGGGCCTGCATCTTCGCCGGCAATTACGGCGAGGCCGGCGCCATCGATTTCTTCGGCGGACGCCATGGGTTGCCCAAAGCCATCTCCGCCCATCAGAACTACTTCTTCTGGGGACCGCGCGACTGCACCGGCGAGGTGGTCGTCCTGCTCCAGGTGAGCCGCGAGGACGCCCTGGAGGTGTTCGGACGGGTGGAGGAGGCCGAGCGGGTGGGGCATCCGTGGGCCATGGCCGAGGAGCACTTCACCATCCGGGTGGGCCGCGATCCGAAGATCCCGCTCGGCGAACTCTGGCCCCGGATCCGGCACTGGAACTAGCGCCGGCGCGGCCGTAGCGGACGCGGGAACCGGGCCGGGGATTGAACGGAGGAAACGATCCATGCGTTGCCGCAGTTGGTGGATTCTGAGCATGCTGGCGGTGGCGGGAGCCTTCTGCCTGCCGGCGACGTACTATGTCTCGCCCGCCGGCAGCGACGGCGGTTCGGGCTCGTCGGCGCAGCCCTGGCGGACACTCCAGCACGCCGCCGACCAGGTTCAGGCGGGGGATGTGGTGCTCGTGCGAAGCGGGTCCTATGCCGGCTTCCGCTCCAAATCCTCCGGTGCGGCGGGACAGCCCGTGCAATTCAGGGCCGAAGCCGGCGCGTCCGTGGTGATCCATACGGTGGGGCCGGACAACTGGCACGGCAGCGTCATCAACATCGAAAACCACGACTGGTGGCTGGTCGACGGATTCGAGGTCACCGGCGCCACGGGATCGGCCGGCATCGACGTCCGCGAGGCGGACCACATCGTCATCCGCAACTGCCACTGCCACCACAACCAGAAGTGGGGCATCTTCACCGGTTTCGCCGAAGCGTTCACCGCCGAGTACAACGAGTGCGCCTACTCCGGCGAGGAGCACGGCATCTACCACAGCAACAGCGGCGACGATGCGGTCATCCGCCACAACTACTGTCATCACAATCGCGGCTGCGGCATCCAGATCAACGCCGATCCGTCCATGGGCGGCGACGGGATCTGCGCCGACGCCCGGGTGGAGTACAACGTGGTCACCGCCAACGGCGCGGGCGGCGGGGCCGGGATCAACCTCGCGTCGGTGCGGACGTCCCGGATCACCAACAACCTGATCTTCGGGAATCAGGCCGGCGGGATCGCCATGTGGGACGACGGTCAGGGCACCCAATGGGGCTGCCGGAACAACCTGATCGCCCACAACACGGTGCACATGCCGTCGTCGGCGCGATGGGCGCTCAACATGATCAACGGCTCCACCGGCAATCAGGTCATCAACAACATCCTCATTCATGACGGTTCCCGCGGCGGCCTGGAAACAGACACGGGCAGTCTGGACGGCCTGGTGTGTGACTACAACATCATGATCCGCATCAGCCTGGACGATGCCTTTCTGACGCTGGCGGCGTGGCAGTCAGGCTACGGCCAGGATGCCCACTCGGCTTCGCGCACGGCTGCCGAGCTTTTCATCAATCCCGGCGGCGATCACCACCTGCTGGAGTCGGCCTGGGCGGTGGATCACGGGCTGACGCTCGGCGCGGTCGTGGACGATCTCGACGGCGTGGCCAGGCCCCGGGGAGCCGCCTCGGACATCGGCTGCTACGAGCGGGCCGCCGGCGCGCTCGTCGGCGACTTGAACCGGGACGGCACCGTGGACGACGCGGACGTCATCCTGCTGGCCGACTACCTGGCGGGGAATCTCCGGTCTGACGACCTGGCACCGGCCGATGCGGACCTGAATCAGGACGGCGCCGTCGACGCGGTCGATCTGGCGATCCTGAAACGGTTGCTGTAGCCGGAGCCTCGCCGAGCCCGGCCGGGGAGGAGGCGGGCCGGTGGCGCGGCCGACCGGCTCAATAGCTGCTCGCGGTCAGTTTCACCTTGCCCCGGAAGATCCAGTAGATGCTCACCGTGTAGGCGATCACCAGCGGCATCCCCAGCAGCGCGATGACGAGCATGATCCCCAGCGTCTGGGGCGATGAGGCGGCGTTGTACACCGTGAGGCTGTTCGCCGGCGCCGGGTTGGAGAAGATCAGGTTTGGATACATGCCGATGCCGAACAGAGCCAGCAGGGCCAGCATGGCGGCGCACGACGACAAAAAGGCGTGGAACTCGCGGCCGTGATGGATCTCGCGGGGGATGTTGGCGATGGCCAGCATGTTCAGCAGCGCCAGGAGAAACAGGACCGGGTGGCGCTTGATGGTGTCGGTCATGTTGGGCACGTACAGCAGGGTGGCCATGGTGGTGGTCACGTAGCAGATGATGAAGCCGATGATGGTGTTGTTCACCCAGCCGCGGACCTTGGCCTGCAGCTCGCCGTCGGTCTTCATCACCGTGTAGATGGCGCCGTGCATCATGAACAGCGCCACGGTGGTGACGCCCACCAGCAACGCATACGGGTGCAGCAGAGAGAGAAACGAGCCGGCGAACTCATGCCGTTCGGTCAGCGGGATGCCCCACGCCACGTTCCCCAGCGCCACCCCGATGAGCAGGCTGGAGACGATGCTGCTCACCGCGAAGCTGCCGTCCCACATCTGCCGCCATCGTCGCCCGGGCTGTTTCGAGCGGAACTCGATGGCGACCGCCCGGAAAATCAGCGCCACCAGCAGCAGCATGAACGCGAGATAGAATCCGGAGAAGGCCGTGGCGTACACTTCCGGGAACGCTGCGAACAGAGCCCCGCCTCCGGTGACCAGCCAGACCTCGTTGCCGTCCCAGACCGGGCCGATGGCGTTGATCATGATCCGGCGCTCGGTGTCGGTCCGGGTGAACAGGTGCAGTGCCCCGACGCCCAGGTCGAACCCGTCCAGGATGGCGTAGCCGGCGAACAGGACGCCCACCAGGATGAACCAGATGGTGTTCAGGTCAATCAGCGCGCTCATGCCCGTTGTCCCTCCCCCGCGGTTTCGTCATCGACGGGTCCGTGCTGGATCTTCTCGTTGAGCAGGTAGACAAACAGCACGAAGAGCAGCAGGTAGACCAGGCCGAACAGGATGATCGACGTCAGCACCTCCCCGGCGCCGACCACCGGCGACAGGGCGTCGGCGGTGCGCAGCAGCCCCTGGACGATGTAGGGCTGACGGCCCACTTCGGCCGACGCCCAACCGGCCTGATTGGCCAACTGGGGTCCCAGCACGGCGAACACCAGCAGCCACAGGAACCAGCGCGTCTCGAACAGCCGGCGCCGCCACCACAGGAACAGGCCGAGCCAGGACAACGCCAGCAGCGCCATTCCCAGGGCCACCATGAGGTGGTACGTCTGAAAGACCAGGTTGACCGGCGGCCGTTCGCCGGGCGGCACCGCCCGCAGTCCCGCCACCGGCGTGGCCGGGTCGCCGTGAACGAGCCAGCTCAGCATGCCCGGCAGCTTCACACCGAGGCGGACGGTTTCGGCCTCCTCGTCCACCCAGCCGAACAGGTAGAGGGGCGCCGGGGCCGCCGCCTCGTAGTGGCCTTCGTAGGCCGCCAGCTTCACCGGCTGATTCCGGCTCACCCCCATGGCGCTGGAGTGGCCCGTCGCCAGCTGCATCAGCGAGGCGAACGCCGCCACCACCAGCCCCACCTTCATCGAGATTTTCGCAAACTCCGCATGCCGCCGGCGCAGCAGATACCACGCGCTCACGCTGAGCACGAAGAACGCCGCCGCCTGCCAGCCGCCCAGCACCGCGTGGCTCAGCCGGTCCAGAGTGGACGGATTGAAGACCACCTGCCAGAAATCGACGATCTCCGCGCGGGGGCCGTTGGGTCCCATGACGATGTGATGTCCGGCGGGGGTCTGCTGCCAGGAGTTGGCCACGATGATCCAGACGGCGCTGAAGTGGGCGCCGAACGCCACCAGGATCGTGGAGATGAAGTGCATGCGCGGGCTGACCTTGTCCCAGCCGAAGAGGAGAATGGCCAGGAAGCCCGACTCGAGGAAGAAGGCGAACACGCCTTCGGCGGCCAGGGCGCTGCCGAACACGTCGCCGACGAAGCGGGAATACGCCGACCAGTTGGTCCCGAACTGAAACTCCATGACGATGCCCGACGCGACGCCCAGGGCGAAGACCAGGCCGAAGATGCGCACCCAGAAGCGGGTCATGTGGTGAAACAGGGGATTTTTGGTCTTCAGGTACATCCCCTCCATGGCCACGAGGATGACGCCGAGGCCGATGCTCAGGGGCGGAAACAAGTAGTGGAAGGCGATCGTCAGGGCAAACTGCAGGCGGGACAGAAACAGAACGTCCATCGCGCGCTCCCTGCGTCCGAAATGCGGACGGCCGGTTGAAAGTCGGATGCCGGTGGGTCGGACAACAGCTTACCGTGTTTATAACGGGGAATCAAGAGCAGTGGTGTGCGGGATCCAGGCTCAGGCGATCCAGCGGTAGAACGCCAACCCCAGCAGCTCGGTCATGGCCGTGACGCTCTTCCGGAAGTTGTCGGCGGTGGGGAAAAAATCCAGGTAGTTCAGCTGCCGTTTGCGTTCGGCCTGGAGGTTGGCCGGATAGCCGGTGCAATCGACGCCGGCCCGGCGGAACAGGTGCAGCGCGCGCGGCAAATGGTAACCCGACGTGACCAGCACCGCCCGGCGGAAACCGTGCGCATCCATCAGGCGGCGGACGTACGCGGCGTTTTCGGCGGTGTCGCGGCTTTCGGATTCCAGGATGATATCGGAGGCGGGCACACCCAGATCCATGAGCAGCCTCCGGATCACCGGCGCTTCCGGCTCGCCGCCGGCCACCGAGCCGCCGGAGAAGATGATGGGTCGGGGTTGCCGCTGGTGGATGCGCACGGCGTCCACCACCCGGCCCATGGCGTCGGGCGCGGGGGTGCCGGCGCCGGAAAAATCGGGCACGCCCTCCACGAGACCCCCGCCCAACAGGACAATCACGTCGGCCTCGGCGACTGCGGCCGCGTCCCATTCCTGCACCTCGACAAGGTCCAGGAACCGGTTGGCGGTGGCGCCGACCGACAGAAGATAGAGAACCAGCGCCCCTCCCAGCAACCAGTAACCCGACCGGCGGCGGTGGGCGAGCCGCCAGATGCCCCAGGCGGCGAATCCCACCACCAGCAGCCCCGGCGGCAGGATCACGGCTCTGAGCAGTTTTTTCAGGAAAAACACCGGCGCTGTCTCCGGCCCGCGATTGCCGCCGTCGGCGCGGGCGCGGCTATTGTAGGAATTCCCGGAGGCAAATGCAACTTCGGGCCGCGTTCATCGAACGCGCGTTGGCGAATCTTTGTCGATGGTTTGAGCGCACTCGCCCGCTCCGCATTGTCCTCATTGGATTCGGCCGTAGGCCGCGTCCGCCGGACGCGGCCTGCTGAATCCGCACAATCCATGAGATCGTATCGATCGATCCCGCGGTCCGGCCGCGCCGGCAGCCGCAGCATGTAGCCCGGGCCGCGAGGCCCGGTTGGCGAGAAGATAGAGGGACTGGGGGAGCGGCGTCAGCGGCGGCGGGACCGTGCCGTGAGCCGCGTTCGGCGAACGCGGCGTACGATGGTGGCCGCGCCCTGGAGCGGGCGCGGGGAGAGCGGCATCCGGTGAATTGTGGAGATCCAACGGGCCGCGTTCGGCGAACGCGGCCTACGGTGAGGCGCACCGGGCCGCGTTCATCGAACGCGGCGTACGGCGGCACATCTCGAAGCGCTGATTCGGCACCGGCGCACCCCGGCGAGAGGCATGCCGGGGGAGGTGCATCATTACCGCCTCAGAACGCCTGCTGCCGCAGTTCTTCGCGGATGCGCCGGATCTCCTCGATCTTCTGGTCGATCTTGTCGAACAGGTCGCGCCGGGCCTTGATCCCCTCACGGGTGAGAAAGGCGACGGCTTCGGAGCGGGTGTGGCAGATGCCGGCTTCCAGCAGCTGCTCCAGGCGCTGCACCGATTCGTCATCCAGCCGGACCGACACGATGAGCTGCCGGTGCACGGCCTTCGCCTCGTCGATCATCTTCTCGGCCTGGCGGCCCAGCTGTTCGCTGATCTCGGTGGCGGCTTGCTTGGCCGAGCCGACGAACTGCTTGAAGTCCGACTTGACCTTGTGGCGGGTTTCATCCTTCATGATATCTCCTCCGGGTATCGTATCATGATCCGCTGTCCAGCCCCGCCGGGGTGCCGGCCGGCGGAGTCGGTTCAGCGTATCAGGCAGGGGTTGTGTTTTGCACACACGCGCAATATATCATACAAGTAATTATATTATAACTAATATGATTACAACTCTTTTCTTTTTGACCGCTCGCCCGGGCGCGCTAAGATCAGCCATTGTGCGTCATCGGAGCTTCGGGGCCGGCGCGGAGCGGCATACAAGGAGGCGGGTCATGGTCCGATACAAGCTGTTGCTGGAGTATGACGGCACGCGGTACGGCGGGTGGCAGATGCAGCGCAACACCCGGACGGTGCAGGGCGAGATGCTGAGCGCGGCCCGAACGGTGTTCGGCGTCGAGGAGTTGGAGCTGCTGGGGGCCGGCCGGACGGATGCGGGCGTCCACGCCCTGGGCCAGGTGGCGCACATCGAGGTATCCAAATCCCGCCCGCCGAACGAGATCATCCGGGCATTCAACGATTTACTCCCGCCGGATATCACCGTGCTGAAGGTGTGGCCGGCGCCGCCCCGCTTCCACGCCCGCTACCACGCCCGGTCACGGAGTTACCTGTACCAGGTATCGCGCCGGAAGACGGCGTTTGGGAAGCGGTATGTCTGGTGGGTCAGGGATCCGCTGGACCTGCCGCGCATGCGGGCCGTGGCCGCCCGGATCGTCGGCCGGCACGACTTCCGCTCGTTCGTCGACAAGCGACTGGAGGACAAATCCACCAAGATCGAGCTGAGCGAGTTCGAGCTCCGCGAGTGCGGCGATCTGATCCTGTTCCGGGTGAGCGGCGCCCACTTCCTGTGGAAACTGGTGCGGCGACTGGTGGGCACGGTGGTGGCGGTGGGAGCCGGACGGCTATCCGGTGAACAGGTGGACGCCTTCTTCGAGGGACCGTCGCCTGAACCCGCCCGCTGGACCGCTCCGCCCTCGGGGCTCTTCCTGGAGTGCGTGCGGTTCGCGGACGATCCGCCGCCCGGCGATATCCGCCCGGTGCTCCGGCTCGATCGGCCGGTGCGCGGGGCCGGGATGTCGGATGAGCCATGAAAATCCCCGGCGGCACCACGCGCATCCAATCCGGCAACGCGCCGACCGTCAACGCCGCGCCGCCCGAATCATCCAGCGGCTGCATAACGGCGGAGGGCGACTCTGACCGAATGGCCCCGTGATGATCAATCGTTGGATCCGATTTGTCGACGAGCTGACCCGGCGACCCGGCACCGATCGCCAGCAGTACCTCGACCGGCGTTTCCCCGGCCTGCAGGAGCGACTCGGTTTCCCGGTGCTGGGCGAGGATCGGGCGATCTTTGTCTTCCGTGGCTCCGCCCGGCGAGTCGCCGTCACCGGTGACATGACCGGCTGGCGGCGGCGGCTGCCGCTGTCCCGGATTCCCGGCACCGACCTGTTCATGCGGGAGATGCCGTTCGAACCGGCGGCGCGCCTCGACTACAAGTTCGTCGTCGACGGGGAGTGGCGGATGGATCCGCTCAACACCCGGGTGATCTCCGAGGGAGGCGGCGAGAACTCGGAGCTGCGCATGCCCCGGTACCGGTCCGCACCCGAGGCGGACCCGGACGCCCCGGCGCCGCCGGGGCCACGCGAGTCGTTCCGGGTCAGCAGCCGGCACCTGGCCGGTTCGCGCCGCGTCACGGTCTGCCTGCCGGCGGCCTATGCACTCCGGCGCCGCTGGCCGGCGGTGTTCTTCCACGACGGCGCGGAATACCTGGCGCTGGGCCTGGCCGACCGGATCCTCGGCTACATGGAGCGGGCCGGCGAGCTGGCGGCCGTGGGGATCTTCATCCATCACGGCGACCGCACCCGGGACTACACGCTGAACGCCGCCTACGCCGATTTTCTCGCCGAGGAGCTGCTGCCGGAGCTGGCCGGGCGCTACCGCCTGGCGCGCGAGCCGGCCCGTCGGGTGATGGTGGGCGGCTCGCTGGGCGCGCTGGCCGCCGGTTATACCGCCTACCGCCACCCCGGCGTGTTCGGCGGGTGCGTCTGCCAGTCCGGCGCCTTCAGTCTGGCCTACCCGCCGGCGCGGCGCTCGCGCTTCCAGAGGCAGGAGCGCGAGGCGTTCGGGCTGAAGGTGGCCGAGGCGCCGCTGCCCACGCGCTTCTATCTGGTCTGGGGCAGCTACGAGCGCGCCGTCTGCGGACTGGATTTCGTTGCGGCCAACGAGCGCTTCGCCGCCGATCTGCGGCGCAATCCCACGGTCCGCGGCGTAACGGAGCGGGTACTGCCCCAGGGCCACAGCTGGGGGTTGTGGCGGGACACCCTGCGCGACGGGCTCCGCTGGAGTTTCGGCGGACGAGGTGCCGGCCGGAGCGCCGGCAGCGGCTCCGCTACCGGCTGAAGAGGAACAAATCCATGGAGCACCATGTGACCCGAACAGAAGACCCGGGAGACGCGATGGAACGGCGCTTGCGCGACCCGCGGCATTCCGTGAAGCTGCTGCTGGCCGTGGCGTTGGCCATGTCGATGTCGGCCCACCTGCTGTCCCGCCTGCTGGAAGTGTGGATCCCGGTTCTCCGGCAGTCCCTCACTCTCAGCCTGTTCGTGGAGCTGGCAATCCTGATTGTGCTGCTGGGGCCGGTGATTGCCCTGTTCCGGCCGGCCATCCGGCGCGTGATCCGCTGGTTTGACGCCGAACGCGAGCTCGAGGACTCCAAACTCCGGTTCGAGACGCTGTTCGCCCGCTCCGGCATCGGCGTGTTCATGGTGGGCCTCGATGGGCGGATCCTCCGGGCCAATGAAGATTTTCAAACCATGACCGGCTATGCCGAGCGCGAGTTGCGCGACATGCGGCACACCGAGCTGATCCATCCGGACGATCGGACCCGGCACGAGCGCTACTACCAGGATTTTCTGAAGGGGCGCATCGACCGGTTCACGCTGGAGGCGCGGTATGTCCTGAAGTCCGGCCGGGCGCTCTGGTCCCGGATGCACGCCGCCATGCACCGGGACACCGCCGGGCAGCCGCAGTTCGCCGTGTGCATCACCGAGGACGTGACGGAGCGCCGGAAGGCGGAGCAGCATCTCCGCCAGACCGCCAAGATCATCGAGAACACGGAGGAAGGCGTGGTGGTGACGGCCGCCGACGGCCGGATCCAGTTCGTCAACCCCGCCTTCACGGCCATCACCGGTTACGCGGTGGATGAAGTTCTCGGCCAGACCCCGCGCATTCTCAAGTCCGATCACCACCCGCCCGAGTTCTACCGCAGCCTCTGGCAGCAGTTGATCGCCACCGGGCGCTGGGAGGGTGAGATCTGGAACCGCCGCAAGAGCGGCGAGGTTTACCCGCAGTGGCTGACGATTTCCTCGATCCTCGACGACCAGGGCGGAGTGGCCCAGTATGTCTCAGTCTTCCATGACATCTCGGAACAGAAACAGCGCGAGGCGCTGATCACGCACCAGGCCTTCCACGACGCCCTGACCGGCCTGCCCAACCGGGTTCTGTTCACTGACCGGTTGACCCTGGCGCTCGCCCACAGCCAGCGGGTGGGCCGATCCATGGCGGTGCTGTTCGTGGACATCGACCGGTTCAAGGTGGTCAACGACACCCTGGGCCACCTGGTGGGTGACCGGCTGCTGCAGGAAGCAGCCCGGCGCATCCAGCGGTGCGTCCGCGGTGAAGATACGGTGGCGCGCATGGGGGGCGACGAATTCACCGTCATCCTGCAGGAAGTGGACGAACCCGGAGTGCGGCGGATCGCCGGCCGGATCCTCGAGGAAATCACGGCGCCGATCAGCATCGACGGCCAGGAGCTGCACACAGCCGCGAGCATCGGAATCAGTATGGCTCCAGCGGATGGCCAGAGCGCCGAGACCCTGATGAAGCACGCCGACATCGCCCTGTACAAGGCCAAGGACGGTGGTCGCAACCAGTTCTGGTTCTTCAGCTCCGGACACAACGGCCGCTACGTCAGCGACCTGAACCTGGAGCGCGACCTGCGGCGGGCGGTGGAGCGGGCAGAATTCGAAATTCACTTTCAGCCCCGCGTCAACCTGGCCTCCGGGCGCATCGGAAGCGCCGAGGTGCTGGTGCGGTGGCGCCACCCGGAGCGGGGCCTGATTGGCCCGGGGGATTTCATTCCGCTGGCCGAAGAGACCCGGCTCATCCTGCCCATCAGCGAGTGGGTGTTGCGGGCGGCCTGCACCCAGGCCGTGGCGTGGCGAGCGGCGGGATACCCCGCTCTCCGCCTGGCCGTCAACATCTGCGCATGCCATTTCCATAATCCGGGCTTGCCGGAGCAGCTCGCGGCGCTGCTGCAGGAGACCGGGCTGCCGCCGGACCAGCTGGAACTGGAGATCACCGAGACGGTGGCCATGCGGGACCTGGAGGCCAGCGTGAAACTGCTCGAGGCGCTGCAGAGTCAGGGCATTCACCTGTCGATGGACGATTTCGGCACCGGCTATTCATCGCTCGGCTCGCTCTCCCGCATTCCGGTGCAATCTCTGAAGCTGCACCGCTCCTTTGTCGAGAACGTCGAGTGGGATCCGGAGCGGGCGCGGATCCTGCGGCTGGTGATCGTGCTGGCGCACACGCTGGGAGTGAAAGTGGTGGCCGAAGGGGTGGAGACCATCCGCCAGGTGGACCTGCTGCGGGATTACCGGTGCGACGAAGTGCAGGGCTTCCTGTTCAGCCGGGCGCTCCCGGCGGACGATTTCCGCGAGGCATTCCTGACGCACCCGGACCGCCTGGTCGCCTGGCCCGTGGTTCAGTTGCAGACCGGGTCGTCGGACGACCTTCCGTCCGTCGTCTGATGGCGACATTTGCACCGGGCCGCGACCGTTCGATGGTATGATTCGAGCGTCGGCCAACTTGCGCCAAGGAGGATATACGATGGCGCTCAAACAATGGACCACGCCTCCCCCGATGCAGATCGATCCCACGAAAAGCTACCGGGTGTCGCTCGAGACGGACCGGGGAACCGTCGAACTGGAGCTCCACGCCCGGTACGCGCCCCAGACGGTGAACAACTTCGTGTTTCTGGCTCGGGAGGGGTTCTACAACGGCATCACGTTTCATCGCGTGATCGCCGACTTCATGGTCCAGGGCGGCGATCCCACGGGGACGGGACGCGGCGGACCCGGCTACCGCTTTGAAGACGAGTTCAAGGACAATCCGCTCCGGCATGAAAAGGGCGTGATCTCGATGGCCAATGCCGGACCTGGCACGAACGGCAGCCAGTTCTTCATCACCCACTCGCCCCAGCCGCATCTGGACGGCCGCCACACGGTCTTCGGCAAGGTCACCGCCGGTCAGGCGGTGGTGGACGCCATCCGGCAGGGGGACCACATCATCCGGGTGACTGTCCAGGAGTCCTAGGGCGCCGCCGGAGCCGGTCCGCCCGGCATCATCAGCACTGGGGACGCGTCGGGTTCGAACGCGCGACCGCCTCATCCGTTTGTATGGGTAGACACCATACGATGGGGAGGTGGATCGTGCGCGACGAAACGTTTTGGCCGCGGGAGGAGCTGCGGGTTGCCGTGCGGGTGCCGGTCATGATGGAGGTCACCGGGGATCGGGGAGAGGTGTTCTTTCTCGATTCCGTAACCGCCGACGTCTCCCGGAGCGGCTGCCGACTGGATCTGGGCGGACCCGCGTTGTTTCCCAACTGGCTCGAACTGGGCAAGCCGTTCCGCGCGTCGCTCAACTTCGGTCGGCAAACCCTGGACGCCTGGGTGGCCGTCATCTGGCAGCACGGCGTCCAGTGCGGGATCCAGTTCGTGGACCGGGACAAGCACTGGGTCATGAACTGAAAGACCCGGGGCTGGTAGCCCCGGGTCGACGGGTGACGGACATCGGGCTGAATCGTCGGGGCCGGTGGGTACAGCCGGCAACCCGACTGGGGTGTCCTGCCCGCGGGCGAGACCGACTCACGCACCCGCGGCGATCTGACGGCTGGGCGGTTCCGGCGGCGGTGGCGGCGCCGGAGCTTTGTCCGGCTTGGCAGGCGGCGCCGGCGGTGCCGGTGGGGCGGGCGGCGCCGGTGGAGCGGTTGCGGCCGCCTTTTTCAGAGGTGCCGGCGGTTTAGGCGGTGCCGGCGGTTTAGGCGGCGCCGGCGGCTCGGGCGGTTCGGTGTCCCGGTCGAGGTCCAGGTCGATATCGATATCGAGATCATCGAGGCCGCTCAGCAACTCATCCATGTCTCCGACCAGGTCGTCCATGTCGCGGGTCCAGTGGTCCATGTGTTGGCGGTAAGCTTCCACTTCGATCCGGGCCAGCTCCTGGGCCGTTTTCCGGATCTCCTCGATCAGGGGCTGCAGCTCGGCCGTGAAATCGGCTTTCACCGTCCGGGCGGCGGCGCGCAGTTCCTCGCGGGACTGGCGGACGCGCTCCGTGGCAGCCCGTCGGGCTTCCGTGGAATCTCCCGCCTCGCGCAGCTCCGTTTCCAACTGGGCCTGCAGATGCTCCATCTTGGCCTGGAGCGCCCCGTTGATCTGTTGGCCGACCGCATCGATCTTCTGCTCCAGGAACTGCAGCTTCTTTTCGAGCTGCTCCCGGCGCGCCTCGAGCTCCTGGCACTTCTTTTCGGTGGCGGCCTGCTCCGCTTTCAGGCGCGCCTCGTCCCTGGCGGCCGGCGCCGATTGCGGTTGGTCGGCCGGCATTGCCGCGTCAGGCTGGGCATCGGGTGGCGTTGCGACGAGGTCGGCGCACACCACTGCCGGCAGGGTGGGGATGTCCGGTTCCGCGATCTGCAGGAAACTCAATTCGCGGGCGAACAACAGGGCCGTCAGCCCCAGCAGCGCGATGGCGCCCAAGAGCAGCCATCGGCTGGGGCGAGGATTATGATTGCGCTTTTTATCGAGTAACATTTCAATTCTCCTCCTGAGGATTTGGCGGGTGTGCACCGCGCCGGGCGAGGGCATGGCGGCGCCGGCGCCGGCGGCCAGCTCCAGGACCCGGGACAGGCACAGGATATACGAACGGCGGCGGCCGGTGGCGGAGACCACCCAGTCGTCACAGGCGATCTCGCGCTCTTCGGAGAGACGACGACCGATCCAGCGCACCGCCGGTTGGCAGAAAAAGAGGGCCGTCACCACCTGCTGCAGCAGGTTGGCCCAGTCGTCCCAGCGCCGCAGGTGGGCGGCCTCGTGCAGCACCACCTGGCGGAACTCTTCTGGCGTGAGGCGGCTGACCATCGCTTCGGGGAAGAGGATGAGGGGACGCAGGAACCCGGCGACGGTGGGGATGGTGATCCCGGGCGCCACCGCCAGGCGAAAACTCCGTTGGAACGCGCCCCGGCGCAGCACCAGCTCGTCCGCCAGCCGAGGCTCCGGCTCGATGAGTCGGGCCCGGCGGCGGAAGCGCTGCAGCCGCAGCCAATGGAATCCGAGGCGCACCATGCCCCCGGCGGCGCCGACGGCCCAAACCAGCATCAGCGTCAGGGTCCAGCTGCCGCCGGGAACCACCAGCGGCGCCCAGGGCCCGGGTTCCGGTGCCGTCTCAGCGACAGGCGGACGCATTCGCAGCGGTTGTGTCGGTGTCGGGAGCGGACCGGGCAGCCGGGCGGTGGCGGACATCGTGTCCGGGAGGTCCACCGTGGGTTCAAACCGTGCCGGCGCGGGCGGGTCCCAGTAGGAGGGGGGCTTCGAGGAAAGGGCCATGAAGCCGAGAGTCAATCCCACGATCGCCGCCAGCGCCACCCACCACACCGCGTAGCGGGTGCCGGCGCTCAATCGTCGCCCGAACCCAAGAATCACGGCCACCCCCAGGGTCAGGAGCAGGCCGGCGATCAGGCCGTTGATCCAGCCGGCGGCCGCAGGGCGGGCCAGCGACTCCAGGACGAAGACGGGGTCCATCAGGATTCCTCCCCCTCGGTCTGATCGATCAGCTCGCGGATCCGGGTCAACTCGTCGCCGGTCAGCGATTCCTGCTCCAGCAGGTTCTGCACCAGCAGCTCCGGCGAGCCGTCGAAGAAGCGGCTGACCACGTGGTGCAGGGCGCGGCGGCGCGCGTCGGTCCGCTCGGTGGCCGGGTGGTACAGGTGCGCGCGACCCTGCTTCGTGTGCCGGACGTATCCCTTCTCTTCCAGGATCCGGAGGAAGGTCAGGACGGTGTTGTACGCCCAGCCCCGTTCGGCACTCAGGGCGGCCACCACGTCGCCCACGGTCGCGGCACGGCGCTCCCAGAGCACGTCCATGATTTTCAGTTCGGCGTCGGTGAGTGTGGGAGATTTCTTGCGGGCCATGGGTTTTCCATCCTGAAAACTAATTATTTAATAGTTCGGTCACAATTATCGGTCGGGTTGTTTTGTGTTGTCAACTAATTTCTTAATATTAATACGCGGGCTCTGGCGTCCAGGTTGCAAAAAATGTCGTGGCAGCACAAAAGATCCGCGCGCCTGAAGGCGCGCGGGATTAAACGGTCATGCGAGGATCCACAAATCAGATCATTTTCTCGGGCGCCGGCTCGGCCGGCACGGCCGGCGCCGCCGCGGCGGGACGGGTCCGGATCCACAGGCGGCGCGCCCCCAGGGCAAGGTCGTCGATGAGCGAGTAGACGGTGGGCAGCACGAGCAGGGTCAGGATGGTGGACGCGATGAGTCCGCCCATCACCGTCCGGGCCATGGGAAAGTACCGGGCGTTGAAGATGCTGGTGGTGCCGAACGCCAGCGGCAGCAAGCCCACCACGGTGGTGCCGGCGGTCATCAGGATGGGGCGGAGCCGCTCCAGGCATCCCTCCCGGATCGCCCGGGCGCGGGGCAGCCCGGCGCGCCGGTAATTGTTCACATGGTCGATGAGGACAATGCCGTTGTTCACCACGACGCCGATGAGAATGAGCAGGCCGATCTGGGCCATGAAGTTGAAGGGCGTGTGGGTGATCCACAGGAAGACCGCCACGCCGACGAATGCAAACGGCAGCGAGAACATGATGGAAAACGGATGGGCCAGGCTCTCGAAGAGCGAGGCCATGACGAAATAGACCATGAACAGGGCCAGCAGCATGTTGAAGAGAAATTCCTGGTTGCCCTGATCCTGCTCCGCCACCCAGCGGTCGAAGCTCCAGGTATAACCCATGGGCAGCGACATGCTGTTCATGATGTCGGTGACCAGCCGGCGGCTCTCGTCGCGGTTTTCCAGGCCGCAGATCACCCCGATGTAGGCGCGCGTGCGGCGGTCCTCCCGCTCGATGGACTGGGCGGTCTTGACGATTTCGAGGTCGGCCACGTGCGACAGGAGAATGTCCCCGCCGTCGGGGCTGCCGCCTACGATCACGCTCTTGAGGTCTTCGATGTTCTCCCGGTCCTCCTCCCGAAGCTTGACCCAGATCTCCACCTCCCCATCGGCTGAGTGGAAACCACGGATTTCGCGTCCGCGGAGTACGATGCCCAGCACCTGCCCGACGGTTTGGGCGCTGATTCCGAATTTGCCCGCGCGCTCCCGATCGAGCCGAATCTGCACTTCCTCCAATCCGCGCTCCTGGGCGGTGTGCACTTCCTTGACCACCGGACTGGCGCGGAACCGGCGCTTGGCCTCCAGAACCAGCTCGTTGAGCGTCTGGGTGTCGTCGCCGTAGAGATTCACCCCCACCCAGTTGGCGGTGTCCACGCCGCGCATCCGCCCCAGGCTGATCCGGGCGCCCGGAATGACCGGCAGTTTTTCACCGATCTGGTCGCGGATCTTGGAGGCTTCGCCGGCCACCAGACGGGCCTGGTCGAAGTAAACCTGGGTGAAGGCGCTGCCGTTGTTGTAGAAGCTGTACACGTCCTTGATCTTCCAGAGCGCCTTGTTGTGAAACAGGTAGGCCTCGACCGGGTTGACGTAGGTCTGCTCGATGACGGCGTAGTGGTAGTTTTCGGTGAACTCGTACTGGATGCGCAGGTCGCGCATCTCCTGGGCCTCGGGCGTGTTGTCCGGCAGCATTTGGAAAGGGATAGCCGCCAGAACGACGATCGCCAGAATGCTCAAGGTCGTGAAGGCGCGGTGGCGCATGGTCCAGTCGAGGGCGCGGCCGTAACCCCGTGCCAGCGCGGTCCGGGTGGATTCGACCTTGGGCGGACGGATCTTGATGAAGCGGGCCATGGCGAGCGGGATGAAAGCCAGCGAGACGAACAGGGAACAACACAGGGCGATGATGATGGAGATGCCCACCTCCGACAGCCAGGTAGAGAACTCGCTCTTCCGGCCGAAGATGAGGGGGACGAAGATGATGATCGAGGTCAGCGTCGAGGCCACGACCGCCATGACCACTTCGCGGGTGCCCACCCGGGCCGCCTCCATCCGGGTCTTGCTTTTCTCGATGTGGCGGAAGATCGATTCCAGGGCCACGACGGCGTTGTCCACCAGCATGCCGGCGGAAAGCATCAGCCCCATCATCGACAGCACGTTGAGCGTCCCGCCCGACAGGTAGAGGATTCCCACCGCGGAGATGATTGAGAAGGGGATGGCGAAGCCCACCACCAGGGTGGCGCCGATCCGGCGCAGGAACAGGAACAGGACGCCGACGGCCAGCAGCGAGCCGTAGAAGCCCGACTCCAGCAGGCCGCTGAGCGCCTTGGTGATCTCCTCGGCGGAGTCGTGCCAGATCAGGAGTTGGATGCCCTTGAGTGCGGGATCCTGGTTGATCTCGTCGATCTTCGCGCGGATTGCCCGGACGGTCTCGACGATGTTGGCGTCGGATGCCTTGAGGATCGTGACGGCGATGGCGTAGTCGCCGTTGAGGTGGCGGCCGTAGTCGAGCAGAGGCTCGGAATAATCGATGTCGGCGACGTCGCGGAGCAGCAGGCCGCGGTCGTTGACCGGGAAATTGCGGATGGTCTCGAGGTCGGCCAGGGCGTTCTGGGCCAGCACGCCGAAGCGGTGAACCCCGTCGCGCACTCGGCCCAGAGAGACATTGAGGTTGGCGCTGTCCAGCCGGCGGAACAGCCGGCCCACGTCGACGCGGTACTTCTTGATGTCGGCCATGCGGAGGTAGATCGAAATCTCCCGCTTGGAAACCCCGCCGATCTCCACGTCGGCGACGCCCTGGATCCGTTCCAGGGGCTTCTTGATCTTGTGTTCGAGAAAGTCATAGCTGCCGCGGAGATCGCGTCCCGACGAGATGCGCCCCTCGATGATGGGGATGTCGCTGGAGCGGAAGTTGCGGACGAAGATGTCTTCCACGTCATCGGGCAAGTCGACGCGGGCCTGCTCCACCTTCTCGCGGATCTCGGCACGGATTACGTCGATGTCCAGGCCCCAGTCGAACTCGAGGTTGATGTAACTCCCGTCAGACTGGGAGGTGGCGTTCATCGTCTTGAGGTGCGCCACCGTGGCCAGGGTTTCCTCGAGGGGCTTGGTGATGGTCCGCTCCACCTGTTCCGGCGACGCATTGGGGTAGGGGACGAAGACCTCCACCTGGGGGAAATCGATCTCGGGGAGCAGGATCATGGGGATCTTGACGATGGAGATGCCGCCGAGCACGAGGAAGCAGAGCATGAACATGCAGACGGTCACGGGCGACTTGATGGAGAAGTCGGACAGGTTCATGGCCGCACCTCACTCGCAGGCGGACGGCTGGAGCCCGGCCAGCGGCTCGGGCTTCGCCGCGGCGGCCGTCTGGTCGGCGACGGTGACCCGCCGGTCCACGGCCTCGTAGACCACCGGGATCACGATCAGGGTAAGCAGCGTCGAAAACATCAGGCCGCTCATGACGGTGATGGCCATGGGAGCCCTGATTTCGGCGCCCTCGCCGAAGCCGAGCGACATGGGCAGCAGGCCCAACACCGTGGTCAGCGTCGTCATCAGGATCGGCCGGAGGCGAACCTGCCCGGCGGTCAACAGCGCTTCCCGCTTCGACAGGCCCTCGGCGCGGAGCTGGTTCGCGTAATCTACCAGCACGATGGCGTTGTTCACGACGATGCCCACCAGGATGATGATTCCGATGAACACCATCACGCTGACCGGGGTGGCGGTGAATGCCAAACCCAGGATGGCGCCCACCGCGCCGAGCGGCACGGTGAACATGATGATGAACGGGTGGACCAGCGACTCGAACTGGGCGGCCATGACCAGGTAGACCAGGAATGCGGCCAGCCCCAGGGCGAACAGCAGGCTGCGATAGGCGGTCTGAAGCTCCTCGTTTTGTCCGCTCAGGGCCACCGTTGCGTTGGCGGGGAGCTCCGGCGCCAGGCGGCGCAGCTCCCGATTAATTTCCGCCGAAACGCTTCCGAGGTCACGGCCCGACAAATTGGCCGAAACCACTGCGGCCCGGGACGACTTGATGTGGTGGATCTCGTTCGGACCGCGGGCCATGATGACCTCGGCCACTGCGCCCAGCTTGACCGGAACGCCGAGCCCCGCCGGAGCTGGAGCACCGGCTGCAGCGGCGGAGTTGATAACGAGCTCCTTCACCTGGGCCACGGTGGTGCGGTCAGCCTCGTCCGCGCGCACCATGATGTCGATCTGCTTGTCCTGTTCCTTGAAACGGGTGGCCACGTCGCCGCGGATCTTGTTCCGGATGACACGAGCCACCTGGTTCTCGTCCAAACCGAGCCGGGCCAGGCGCTCCCGGTCGAAGATCACGTGGATTTCCGGATTGCCCATTTCGGCGGTGGTCTTGATGTCGCCGAGTCCGGTGATCCCGCTCAGGGTGCCCATGGTGCGCTGGGAGAGGGCCCGCAGCTGCTCCAGGTCGTAGGTCACGACTTCCACCTCGATCGGCCGCTTGAAAGTGAAATGGGCCGGCCGGCTGAACTTGTAGGAGACCTCGGGCAGGGTGTCCAACTCGCCGCGGACCCGATCGATACACCGCGTCTCGGCGGCCTTGTCCAGTCGATCCTTCATCACGATGTAGACGGCGGCGGTGTTTTCCTTCCGGACCTGGCGGGCGAACTGGTTTTCGTTGGAGCCGCCGATGCTGGAAAAGACGGTGGCCACATCCGGAAACTGCTTGATCCGGCTCTCGACATCTTGCATGAGCCGATCCGTGTGCTCGATGGAGGTCCCCTCCGGCAGCTGGATCTCGAAGGTGAACTCCCCCTGGGTCAGGGGCGGGATCAGCTCCGTGCCGAGGGTGGTGTAGAGGCCGGCGGCGGCCAGCGCGACGAGCAGCGCCAGTCCGATGACCACAACCTTATGGTCCAGCGCCAGCCGCAGCCAGTTCGGGTAGGCCCGCTGCAGCGAGAGGAACGCCCGGTCAAAGGGCACCAGCACGGGCCGGATGGCCCGGCCGAGCAGCCGGCCGATCCAGCCGATGATGCGGCGTACGTCGGCCATGACCACCCGGATGATGGAGCCGAAGATGAAGCCGAACAACGCCCGGATCCCGCGCGCGATCCAACGCCCCAGCCGCTGGAGAGGACGGAGCCAGCGCCGCCTACTCAGCGGCCGCTCCGCAGCGGCGGCTGCGGTCGCCGCCGCGGGGTCGGCGCCGTACAGCTCCTCCGCCCGGCGGAAGCGCACCGCCATGAGCATGGGCAGCACGGCCAGGGCCACCACCAGCGATGCCAGCAGCGAATAGGTGATGGTGAGCGCCTGGTCCTTGAACAACTGGCCCGCGACTCCTTCCACGAAGACCAGCGGCAGAAACACCGCCACTGTGGTCAGCGTGGACGCCGTGACGGCCATGTTGACCTCTTTCGTGCCGCGGTACACCGCTTCGGCCAGCTCCAGCCCCGATCGCTTGTGCCGGTCGATGGCTTCGAGCACGACGATGGAATTGTCCACCAGCATGCCGATCCCCAGGGCGATCCCGCCCAGCGACATGATGTTCAGCGTCAGGTCGGTTTGGTACATCAGGGCGAATGTGGCCATGATAGAGATGGGTATGGACAGACCGATCATCAGTGTGCTGCGCACATCCTTGAGGAAGAGAAACAGGATGATGGTCGCCAGCAGCCCGCCCATCCAGGCGTTGCTGCGCACCTCGCCGATGGCCTGCTCGATGAAGTCCGCCTGATCGGCCACGATGGCGTAGCTCACGTCGGCCGGGATGATCTTGGCTTCCTTGAGCGAGGCCAGCCGGCGGGTCACGGCCCGGGAGACGGTGACGGTGTTGGCGTCGCCTTCCTTGTAGATCGCCACCTCGACACTCTCGCGCCCGTCGAGCCGGGCGATCACCTCGCGGTCCTTGGCTCCGCGGACCACCTCGGCGATGTCCTCCAGGCGCACCTGCCGGCCCCCCTCGTCGCGGATGATGATCCGGCGCATCTCTCCGAGCGATTTGAATTCATTCAGGGTGCGGACCATGTAGCTCGATTCCTGGTCGTACAGGGAGCCGGAGGCCATGTTCAGGTTTTCGCGCTGGAGGATATCCGTGACTTGGGTGATAGGGATGTTCAGCTCGGCGAGCTTCTTCTCGTCGATGTTGATCTGGATCTCTTCCTCGAGGCCGCCCACCACCTTGATGGCGGCCACGCCGTCCATCGACTCCAGGTTCTTCTTCAGCTCCTTCTCGGCGAAGAACCGGAGCACGCGCAGGTCGGACAACCCCTGCAGCCGGACGCGCATGATGGGGTCGCGGGACGGGTCGAACCGCAGGATCACGGATTTTTCGGCGTCACGGGGCAACTCCACGAAGTCGAGCTTCTCCCGTACATCCAGCACCGCCAGGTCCATGTCGGTGTCCCAGTTGAATTCCAGGACGACCTCGGACTGTCCCGGTCGCGAGACCGAGCTGATCCGGGTGAGGCCGGAGACCACACCGACAGCCTCCTCGACCGGCTGCGTGATCAGGTTCTCGACTTCCTCCGGCGCGGCGTCGGTGTAGGCGGTGTCGATGGTCAGGGACGGGTAGGAGATGTCGGGCAGCAGGTTGAGCGCCAGGCGGTCGAGCGAGACGATCCCGAACAGGATCACCGCCACCACGAACATGGACACGGTGACGGGTCGAGAGATCGCGCCGCGGATATAGTTCATGATAGCCTCCTGTTCGTAGGATCATGCTGCGCCGGGGATCGCCTGTTTGGAGACGGACTCCTGGCGGGTCCGGCGTGGTCTGTTGCCGAAACGTTCACCGGGTGGGCGCAGCGGCGCCCGCCTCGGCCGGATCCGCCTAGTTGTGAAGTTGGGCCAGCTGGTTCTGGCCGCTCTTCCCCTTGACCTGGACGATCTTGATCTTGCCGCCGTCCTTGAGGCCGCCCTGGCCGGCCACGACCACCTGCTGGTTCTCCTGCAGGCCCTGGCGGATCTCCACCTGGCCGCCGGTTTCGGTGCCGAGCCGGACGGGCGTGCGATGGGCGGTCCCGTTCTGCACGGTGTACACGTAGGTCTCGCCGTCTTCATCGAGTACGGCGCGCTTCGGGATCAGCAGGGCATCCGCGCGGCGGGCGGTTTCGATCCCTACCATGACGAACGCCCCGGGCCGGAAGCCCTGTTCCGGTTGACGCTGTTCCACGGTCACCTTGACCGTGCCGGAGGACTGGTCTACCACCGGGCTGATCCGGGCCACCGTTCCTGAGGTATGGGCGCTGGTATCGGCGCCCAGGCGAATGGTGGCTGCCTGCCCGCTCAGGACCGACCGGCATTCGGATTCGGAGAGAAAGACGTCGGCATACAGAGGGGAGAAGGCGCTGAGCTTGAACAACGCGTCCATCGGACGGACGGTCCGGCCCAGTTCCACCTGGCGCTGGACGATGTACCCGCTGAACGGTGCCTTGATGTGGCAGCGGGCAATCTCGAGTGACACCTGAGCCAGTTCGGCTTCCAGCTCGGCCACGCGGTGAGTCAACTCCCGGCTCTGGGATGCGGACACCCGGGCGTCGTGTTCCAGCTCATTCAGGCGGTAGCGGATCAGGGCAACCTCGTGCTCGCTGACCAGCTGGTTCTGAAAGAGCTCCTGGTAGCGGGCCAGCTCTTCGTTCTGGTTGGCGATCTGGACGGCGGTTTTCTCCTGCTGGATGCCGGCTTTCTCCGACTGGAGTTTGGCCTGGGCCAGTTTCTGCCGGGCGGACTGGAACCGGATCTGAAGCTCCGCATCGTCCAGAACACAGAGCACAGCACCCGACTGGACGAAGTCGCCCTCCTCGGCCGACAACTGATGAACGATTCCTTCGGTTTGGCTGACCACATCGACCTCGCGCAAGGCGCGCAGGTTGGTGCTGGCGGTGATGATCGACGAGATCTCACCCCGCTGGACCGCGGCCAGTTCCACCGGCACCGCATCCTTGTCGCCGTCCGGACCTTGGCCGGCTTTCGGCTTCGAATCGGCCGCGGCGGTTTTGGAGGTGCTGTTCAGGGCGACTCCGCCGATCACCAGGACGGCGCAGAAGCCCAGAAACACATAAACCTTGACCCGTGTAGATAATTTGTTCAGCATGACCGTTTCCCCCGCTGACATGGATTACTGTGATCAAATACGCGCGGGAAACGCAGATAGTTCAGTCCCCGCGGGCCGGGCGGTGCGATTGCGGGACGAAACGGATTCCGGCAGGGACGAGTGGGATTTTGGGCGGGATGAATCCTGACGCGCCGACGGACCGCAACCGCGTTCCAGCAGAACGGTTGACGGGTCCGTGGGTCAGCGGACGAACAGCCGGTGACTGGAGAACTGTGGATCGGAGGTCAGATTGATGCCGAGGTCGCGCAAACCGGCCTCGTCGCCGGGAGCGGGGATGTGGGTGATGTGGGCCTCGCACCCCCGCAGGTCGCGCAGCTTGTCGATGGCCACCTGGGCGGCCGGATTGGTGGTGGCGCTGATGGCCAGGGCGTTGAGGGTCTCGTTGAGGTCGAGGCTGACGTCCTTCCCGAACACCTGCCGCTTCAGGCTGGCGATGGAATCGATGATGGTGGGGGAGAGCAGATGGATCTGGTCCGGGATCCCCGCCAGCCGCTTGACGGCGTTGAGCACCAGACTCGAGGCCGCGTGCATGAGCGGCGAGTTCTTCCCGTCAATCACCAAGCCGTCGGGCAGCTCCACCGCCGCGCCGCAGAAGATGCCGTCGTGCCCTTTGCCGCCCTCTTCGGCGGCGCGGGCGGCGAGGCGGGCGGGATTCACCACCGGCCGATCTTCGGGGGTGAGCCCGTTATCCCGCATCAGCAGCTCCACCCGCTGGGCGGTCTCGCGGTCCACCAGGCCCAGCATGTACTCGCAGGCGTAGCGGAAGTAGCGGCGAATGATCTCCTGACGGGAGGCGGCCTGGACCGCGGCGTCGTCGACGATGCCGAACCCGCAGCGGTTGACGCCCATGTCGGTGGGGGAGTTGTAGGGCGACGCCGCGCCGGTGATTTTCTCCATGATCCGCTTCATGGCGGGAAAGATCTCGACGTCGCGGTTGTAGTTGACGGTGGTCTGGCCGTA
>JAGOHA010000029.1 GCA_017996395.1 Acidobacteriota bacterium
ATCCCGATCAGCTGCGCCGGGTGCGATTCTTCGATGCCGAATCGCATCGCCAGTTCACGTTCCTCACCAACAACTTTGTCCTGCCGCCGCTGACCATCGCCCACCTGTACAAGCACCGCTGGCAGGTTGAGATCTTCTTCAAATGGATCAAGTCCCATCTGTTGATCGAGCGCTTTTATGGCACCTCGCTCAATGCCGTCAAGATCCAGATCTGGGTCGCCATCACCATCTACGTGCTGGCGGCGCTGATCAAACAGCACCTCCGCCTGGACCGCAGTCTCTACGAAATTCTGCAGATTCTCAGCGTCACCCTGTTTGAGAAAGTGCCTCTTATAGAAGTACTTACCAAATCTACCATGCCTGATGAAAAGAGCCCTCATTGCAAGCAACTGAAACTATTCGACTTTTAACCGGACAGTAGTGTGCCGGCCACGATGTTGACGCAGGGGATGATCAGCAGCACGATCCACCACAGCGGCCGTCCCACGACTTCCAGCAGGACAATGATGTTGTAGATGGGCACGATCGCCGCCCAGCCGGGCTTGCCCGCCTTGACGAAGATTTTCCACAGGCTGGCGTTAAACAGGATGATGATCGCGGCGTAGATCACGAAGAACACGCAGCCGAATCCGGCTCCGAGCATGCCCGCGACATCCTCCTCGGACTGCAACAACATCAGATACGGAGCGATCGATGGGGACATACCGACCTCCTTGTTAGTGAGTATCAACTCATATGGTCTTGTGCGAAATCGATATCTGGATTTTAACCGCTTCTCCGGACCTGTCAAGGGGATTGTCAGCGAAGTTTATTCAGCGGTGATGTCCGGACCCGCCCCCGGCGACACCCTCGTGCCGAATGGCTGGAAAACCGGTCCGAAACATGGCAGAATCACGGGTCGCATAACCTGACGGGCAGGAGCTTCCATGGACATCGACTGGGCGCGCGAATTTCCCGGGGCGGTCACGGTCACTGACACGGCGGGCACCATCCTTTACATGAACCACCGCGCGGCGGCGGTCTTCGCCGCCGAAGGCGGCGCGGCCCTGGTGGGCACCAACGTGCTGGACTGCCACCCGGAGCCGTCGCGCACCATGCTCGCCGAGATGCTGCGGACGGAACGCCCCAACGTCTACACCATCGAGAAGAAGGGGGTCCGGAAGCTGATCCACCAGTCGCCGTGGTACCGCGACGGCCGCTACGCCGGCTTCGTGGAGCTGTCGCTGGAACTCCCCGCCGAGATACCCCACTTCGTGCGGGGATGAACACCGGGCGGCCGCCCTCCGGCGGGCGATTCAACCGCCGCTGGCCCGTCCGGATGCCGACACGGCTAAACCACGTCGCCGGTCCATAGCTGTTCGAGAAACACCTGCCAGGGTAGGATGAAAATGCCTTCGTGTTTTCGCGGGGCGCTTTCTGTGCAGACGATAAAGGAACGTGCCGGTCGATAGTCCTGGATGAAAGCTTTCATGGATCGGAGTTCGGCGCTGTCGATGCGGTGGGTGCCCTTCACTTCGATGGCGACCTCCCCACCGTTCAGAATGAAATCTACTTCAACACCTGACTTCGTCCGCCAAAAATTCACGTCGTAATGAAGCTCGCGATAGGAGCGATGGGCCAGCAGTTCCATCAGGATGAAATGTTCCAGAGCTTTCCCGAACAGCTCGCCCCTCAATTGTGGAATCTGACGGTTCGTGATGGCCCCGGCTACACCCACATCGAACAGATAGAACTTGCCGGTCCGGGTGATAACCTGACGGTCCTGGCGCTTCTTGAAGGGCTCGATCATCGTGCCCAACAGGGTATCCATCAGGATTTGGTAGTACTCCTTGACGGTTTTTGAGTCCACGCCGCAATCCCGGGCGATGTTGGCATAATTGGTCAGTTCGCCGTGTGAGTACCCCACGGCGTCAAAAAAACGCGAAAAGGCGGGAAAATTCCGGGTCAACCCCTCATCGAAGACCTCCTCCTTGAGATAATCATGCAGGTACGCACGCAATGACTTGCGGTATTCCGGCTGCAGGTAGTGTGAGGGGACCATCCCCCGGTTCAGCGCCCTGAGCAGATCGAATCCCGCCACTTCAGCCGACACGAGCGGGTGCATCTCGTAGCGCCAGGCCCGGCCCCCGAGCAGGTTCGTCCGGCCCCGTTTCAGTTTCCGCGCGCTGGAGCCGCACAGGATGAAACGCAGTCCCTTGTTTTCAATCAACCAGTGGATTTCGTCGAGTAGCTGGGGCACTTTCTGCACCTCATCGATGATGATCGGTGCCTCCAGTTGCTGCGGCGCGGCTGCCAGAAGTTGTTCTCGAAGCAGAAACGGGCGCTTGACCAACTCCAGATACAGGTCGGTCTGCAATAAATCAAAACGAAGGCTGTCGGGAAAGGTTGCGTTCAAGAAAGTGGTCTTGCCCGTTTGTCTCGGTCCCCACAAAAAAGCCGATTGTTTTTTTGGCAGGGCGATTTTCAACAAGCGGGCCAAAATCTCTTTCATGGAGCAAACTCCGAAAAAGTTTAACTAATTCGGAGTTTATTCCGATATAGTTGAACTGTCAACTCCCATCTTCTGTTTGTTTTTCCGACGATTTTCTTCAGGCGGAATGAACCCGGCAGGGGTGGAATCAGTTGGCTGGCCTGCCTGGCCGGCGGTATCGGATCAGGAATTCCCAGATGTACGGAGCGGCGTCCAGTTCCCGCGTGGCCGGACCGAGCTGCCAGGCCGGGGGCGGCGCCGGTTCGCCCGGCCAGCCGTGGCCGCCGCCCTCCACCACAACCAGGACCACCTGCGCCGTGGCCGCGCCGCTCGCGGGGAAGGTCTCCGTCCGCATCCGGGTGCCGTCGTTATGCCGGTCCGGTAGTTCCGCGGAGACCGGCGCCGGATCGGTCGCGGCCGCCTGCGCCCACCACCGCGCCGTCTCGGGCGCCGAGAGCACCCGGCCGCCGTTCGGGCTGTTGACTTCGCCACCGGCCCAGGGGACCACCGGATCTTCCGTCCCGTGGATCAGCAGCAGCGGCGGCGACGGCCGGGCGGGCCGGCGCGTGGCCAGCCGTTCCGGCAACCCGGCGCCGACGCTCGCCCCGGCGGCCAGCAGATCGGGCGCTTCCAGGGCCAGCCGCTGGACCATCATCCCGCCGTTGGAGTAGCCGGCGGCATACACCCGCGCCGGATCCACGGCGGTGTCCGCCTTCAGGCGGCCGACCAGCCGGCGGATGAAGCCCACGTCGTCGACGCCGGCGCGCTCGGCTGGGGTGGCACCGCGGCCGTCGGCCCAGGTGCGCGCCACGCCGTCGGGGAACGCGACGACGCAGCCGGTCCGGTCGGCCAGGGTGTCGAACCCGGAGACGGCCGTCATCTCCGCGCCCGAACCGCCGCTGCCGTGGAGGACGACCAGCAGCGGAGCCGGACCGTCCGCAGCCGCCCGGCCCCGGTGCCACAGGAAGGTCCGCGTGTGTCCCTGCCACTCCAGCGACCCGGACCGAAGGCCGTCCGGCGGTTCCGGGGCGGCTGCCGGCGGCGCATCGCGACAGCCGGCGGCAAGCCCGACGGCCGATCCGACGAGGAGCCAGGCCGCCAGACGGCGGAGGTTGAGAGCAAGATTCATGGTTTTCATTCTAACCGGTGCCGGGAACCCGTGTCGATGCGTGATCCGGACAGCGGGGTGGAGCGTCTATCTCCCGTGGGAGCGGATTTGCTATCCGCATCCGGACCTGATTTTCTCTTGACAAGTCCGTGACAATCGCGATGATGGCAGTTTAACATTCGGTCGCCCCAGTTTGAAAAACCATCTGCAGTCCCATACGCTGCTGGAGAGCCGCCCATGATCCTGAAAATCCGTTCCCTCGCCGTGATCCCCGTCTTGATGCTCATGGCCTCGACCTGGCTGGCCGCCCTGGAGCCGCCGACCCCCGAGCAGATCGCCCGGTACCGCGCCGACGGCACCCTGGCCCAGCGGATCGCCGCGGCCCGGGCGCTGGGCAACCACCAGGTCGCTCCCCGCCTGGTGGAGCGCGCCCGGTACAAGCTGGAGCGGTTGCAGAAAGGCGGCGCGGCCGGCAACGAGCCCATGGCGCCGCCGCTGGGCTGGCGGGGCATGCCCACCACGGGCACGGTGCGGGTGCTGGCCCTGCTGATCGCCTTTCAGGACATGGCCCCGTCCACCGAAGCCAGCCGGATCCAGGACCAGCTCTTCGGCGACGGTGTGGGCGGCTTCCCGCTGGAGAGCCTGCACAGCTACTACCAGCGGTCCTCGTACGGCCAGCTGGACATCCAGGGCAATGTCCTCGGCTGGTACACCACGCCCTATCCGCGGTCCGGTGTCGCCCAGACGGATGTCGGCCGGGAGAGCCTGATCCAGGAAGCGCTGACCCATTACGACAACCAGGGCCATGATTTCAGCCAGTACGACAACGACGGCGACGGCACCATCGACTACCTGGTGGTCGTCTGGACCGGGCCGCACGGCGCGTGGGCCAGCTTCTGGTGGGGCTACATGACCAACTACGGCAACTCCACCTTTGTGCTGGACGGCAAGGTGCTGGACACGTACTCCTGGCAGTGGGAGGCCTCCACCGTCGGCGACCTGTTCATGCCCAACGTGGTGATCCACGAGACGGGCCACGCCCTGGGGCTGCCCGATTATTACGACTACGATGACGGCGTCGGCCCCCGCGGCGGCGTCGGCGGGCTGGACATGATGGACGGCAACCAGGGGGACCACAACCCGTTCAGCAAGTGGCTCCTCGACTGGATCACTCCCACGGTGCTGGGCGGCGGCAGCCAAGCGGTCTCGCTGCGCGGCACGGCCGACACCGGCGACGCGCTGGTGATCATGCCGGGCGCCACGGCGGACGATCCGTTCTTCGAGTTCTTCCTGGTGCAGAATCGGAAACGGTCAAACAACGACGCCCGCCTGTCCTCCGACGGCATGCTCATCTGGCATGTGGACGCCCGGCTCGATCCGTACGGGTTCAATTTCATCTACGACAACTCGTACACCGACCACAAGCTGCTCCGCCTCATGGAGGCGGACGGGCTCGAGGAGATCGAGCAGGGCGGCTCCGCCGACAGCGGCGATTACTTCAAGGCGGGCATGGCGTTCGGGCCCGCGTCCGTTCCCGACAGCGACCGTTACGACGGCGTGCCCACCAACCTGGCGGTTACGGAAATCTCCGCTCCCGGCGCCACGATGACGTGCAACGTGGCGTTCGACAACCAGGCGCCCACCCTGGGCGGCATCACGATCTGCGCCAACGCCAGCGAGACGATCATCGGCTGGGAGACCAGCGAGTACACCGACGCGGGTATCATCTACGGACGCGACCTGGATCTGACCGGCGAGGCCTTCTCAACGAGCGCGGGCACGGTCCACATCGTGGCGCTGCCGGGGCTGCAGGCGGGCGGCCTGTACGTGTTCCAGATCTTTTGCACCGATCCCAGCGGCAATACCGCCGAGTCCGATTTCCACCACTTCATCGTGCCGGACAGCGCCGGCGTCGAGGAACAGGTGTTCCAGGACGACCTGGAGTCAGGCGCCCCCGACTGGACCCGCACGCCGAACGGCCTGGGACCCTGGGCGCTCGTCGACAGCCAGTACGCCCGCTCGGCCACCCACGCCTGGTTCAGCACCGATCCGGAAGGCGGCAAGGACGACCTGTTGCTTCCGCCCGAGCTGAATCTGACGGGCGCGGCTTCGGCCACGCTGACTTTCTGGCACACCTACAGCTTTGAAACCGACTTCGACGGCGGCGTGGTGGAGATCTCCGTCGACGCCGGGCAGACGTTTACCGACCTCGGCCCGGACATTCTCGCCGGCGGATACACCGGCCTCATCAACCCGTCCACCCAGTCGCCCATCCGGGGACGGCAGGCCTGGACCGGCGGCACCCTCGGCACCATGACCCCGGTCACGGTGAGCCTGGACCGGTTCTGCGGCCGGCCGGCCCTCATCCGCTTCCGGCTGGGGTGCGACCTGTATGCCGGGGGGCAGGGCTGGTACATCGACGACGTGACGGTGAGCCGCGTCACCTGCGAGCCCGTCACGCCCGTCGCGGGCTGGCCCGAGGCCACCGGCGACCTGAACGGCGACCAGCTGCTGGACGCCGGCGACTTGCTCCTGATGGCTGACTACCTGGCGGGGAACGTCCTGAACGTGCCGGCCGGCATCTACGCCGGCGACATGAACGGCGACCATCGCATCACCGTGGCGGATGGGGTGATCCTGGTCGGCCGCGTCATCGGGATCATGTAGGCGGGTTCGGGATTGATTCGGCCCGGTAGATGATTGAAGGTTGATAGTTGATGGTTGATGGTTGATGGGAGACCGTTAATTATTGACGGCTGCTCCAGCTCCCGTCCCCTGACTCGTCGATCCATCGATTCACCGACTCACCGGTTCACCGGTTCGCCCATGAGCCGGGCGGTTTGTTCGGCCAGCCCACCCAAGCCACGGCGGACGGCCTCCTCCCGCAGCGCCCGGAGTGTCCGCTCCGCGGCTGCCGCGTCGCCGCAGCGGCGCTCGATCCGTCCCAGTGCCCATTCGCACTCGAGGCCCAGCAGGCGGAAACCCAGCCGGGCCAGCGCCGCGCGTTGTTTGTCCAGGTCGCGGCGGGCCGCGTCGCACCGGCCCCGGGCGGCCAATAGCTCCGCCTCGGCCAGTGCCACCTCGGCCTGAGCCGACGGTTGGAGATTCGGCAAGCTGGACCGGACCTCCGCCAGGCGTTCCTCGGCGGCCGCGGCGTCGCCGCGTACCAGAGCCACGCGCGCCGACAGGGCCATGGCAGTGGCTGCGCCGTCGCCCCGGCCGTCGTCGCGAAACCCCGCCGCGGCGCGGACGGCGGCGGCCTCGGCTGCATCCAGCCGGTTTTCGGCCAGCTCCAGCCGGGCCAGCGTCAGGTGGATGGCAGGCACCTCGGTGTGCTCGCCGATCGCGGCTTCGATGGCCAGCGCCGCGGCCAGGTCGCGGCGGGCGTCAGCCGACCGTCCGGCGAGGCGGGCGACGTCACCGCGTCCCAGGAGCGCCCACGCCTCGTAGCCGCGGTGGCCGATGGCCCGGCTCATGGCCAGCGCCTCCTCGTACCGCCGGGCCGCCGACACCGGATCGGCGCGGGTGATGTCCAGATCGGCCAGGTTGCCCAGCGCCGCGATCACCTTGATCTTCTCGCCGGTCTCCTGCCACGTGGCCAGGGCCGCCGCGTACATGCGCGCGGCCCCGTCCAGGTCGCCGGCGTCGCTCAACAGGTTGGCCAGATTGTTGCGGGTGTGGGCCAGGCTGCTGGCGGAGCCGACCGCCTCGAAGATTCGCAGGCACTCCTCGTACATCGCCCGGGCCTCGTCCCGCCGGCCTTGCTGGTAGACGATTCCGGCGATGCTGCTCATAACCCGCGCCTGACTGGCGGCGGCACCGGTCTCCTGGTAGACGGCGAGGGCCTCGCGCAATTTGGCGAGCGCCGCCTCGGCATCGCCGTGGTCCTGGAGGATCCATGCCTGGTAGTTGATGGCGGCGGCCCGCTCCCGCTCGAAACCGTTGACGGCGCTCAACGCCTCAGCTTCCTGCAGGAGCCGCTGGGCATCCGCCAGGTCGCCCCGATAGTACCGAACCAGAGCGGACTGGATGGCGGCGCGGACCTCGCCGCCGCGGTCGCCGCCGTCGGCGAAAATCCGGCGGGCCTCGTCCGCCGCGGTCGTGGCCGCCGCGAATTCGCCGAGTCCCCGCCGGGCGCGCGATTCCTGGACTCGGGCCCGCGCCAGGACAAGCCGGCTGCCCGCGGCGGTGGCCCGCCCGGCCGCCCGGCCGGCCGCTGCCAACTGGCCGCGGTAGTCGCCCAGCAGATCCAAGACGTCGGCCAGCGCCAGGTCGATGCGCGGATCGTTTCCCGCCGGGGGCGGCAGGCGCCGGAGCTGCTCCAGCGTGGCCAGGGCGTCGACCCCGCGGCCGGATTCGCGCAGCACGGCCGCCAGGCTCAGGCCGTGTTCCAGGTTATCGGGGAAGAACGTCCAGAGGCTGCGGTAAACCAGCACCGCCTCGGTCCACTTGTAGCGGGCGGCGTGCAGGCGGGCTTCGATGACCAGGCGCCCCTCGCGACCCAGGCCGGCGGACCGGTCGAACGCCTGCTGGAGTTCCTCCCGCGCCCGGGCGTCGTGGCCGAGCACGGTCCAGGCGTCGGCCAGGGCCAGGTGCAGCGCCGGACGATCGGGCGCCCGCCGCATGGCGCGCTCCAGCGGGTCGCGGGCGGATTTGGCGTCCAGGCGGCGCAGGTGGGCGAGCCCTTCGGCGAAGAGCCTCATGGCCTCGGGATCCTCGGGCAGGACCACCCGGGCCGGGGCGGCGCCGTTCGCGCCGCTTGGACGGATGCGCATCCGCCGCAGCATCTCCGCGCTCAAGCCGGCGACGAGTCGGAACAGGTCGGATTCGGAACCGGACGCATCCAGCCGGGCCACGGTGCCGCCCGAAGCGACATCCTGGACCACGGCCCGGATGCGGATCCGTCCGTCGGCCGCGGCGAAAGTCCCGCTCACCACCAGGTCGGAACCGATGGCGTCGCGGACATGTCCCAGGGATTCGGCGGAGAGCGCCACTCCGGCGGCGGGCGCCGACTCCAGTTCCAGGCGACTCACGTTTTCGCCGGGGATGAGGCGGACGTCCGGCGACGCAGCCAGGTCGGCGCGAAACATCTCGGCCAGGGCCGTGGACAACCAAACCGATCCCGCATCCTCACTCAGGTCGCGAAAGCCGAACACCGCCACCGCCCGCCGCGGCTGATCCCCGCCGCCCACCGCGTGCCGTTCCCATGGCCGCCACAGGCACAGGCCGCCGGCGAGCGCCAGCGCAGCGGCCGCTGCGTACAGCCACAGCCGGCGCCGGCGCGATGCGGCGCCGACGGTCGTCGTCATCCCGGCCGGTTCCGGGCTGCGGACGCCGAGAGCGGCGAGGAAGTCCCGGGCCCGGGGAAACCGCGCCGCCGGATCGCGCGCCAGGCAGCGCAGAATGGCGGCCTCCCACGCGGGGTCCAGCCCCTCGACGTGCCGGCTGGGCGGCGTCGGCGGCTCCCGCAGACACTTGACCGCCGCGGCGATGGCGTTGTCGGCGGCATAGGGGAGGGTTCCGGTGACGAGCTCGTACGCCACCACGCCGAGGGCATAGATGTCGGCCGCCGGTGTGACCGGCGTCCCCTCGAGCTGCTCCGGCGCCATGTAGAATGGCGTTCCCACCGCGCCGGTGGGCTGGGCGTCGGAGTCGTCGCCCGCCGAAACGTCCGGCCGGGCCAGTCCGAAATCGGTGACCACCGCCCGTTCGCCGCCCCCCGGTTGGGGGACCAGCATGACATTGCCGGGCTTGAAATCCCGGTGGATCACGCCGGCGGCGTGGGCGGCGTCCAGCGCGGCTGCCAGTTGAGCCAGCAGGTCTCCGGCCGCGGCCGGGGCGAGCCGTCCGCCGGCCCGCAGCCGCTGGGCCAGGGTGGGACCCTCCAGCAGCTCCATCGTCAGGAAGACCGTGTCGGCCGCGGGCGATGCCGACGGAGTCTCGGGACGATGCACGCCCAGATCGAAAATCCGGCAGACGTTCGGGTGGGTGACCCGGCGCGCCAGCTGGATCTCGCGCTTGAAGCGGACCACGGACACGCCCCGCTCCATGCGGTCGGTCCGCAGCGTCTTGAGGGCCACCCGGAGGTGGAGTTCCAGATCGAGCGCTTCGTACACCTCGCCCATGCCGCCGCGGCCCAGGAGGCGGAGGATTTGGTAGCGTCCGGCCAGGATGGCGCCGGGCGGGAACAGCGTTTCGGGGTGCAGCGGCGACCGCTCCAGGTCCAGGGTGTCGGTGGAGTTCGCGTCCGTCGCCCGGAACGGGTGGGTGGGCGGGGTGTCCCCGGACCATAGCTCCGGCAGGGCGGCGGCAGCGGGGCGCCAGCAGGTGGTGTCGGCGCGGCGGCACGGCGTGTCGGGCCGCAGCCGGCCCGACGCCGCCTGCTCGGCCAGTTCGGCCTCGCCGAACGGACCGGCGGGGGCGGTGCCGTCATGGATGTAATAGCGTGCCACGCCTGCTCCACGGAAGCTTTGCGTGATTATAGGGGGGCGCCCGCGCGGATGCAATCGCTCAGTGGGCGATCCGGCCGTCGACGAGAGGGACGATCCGGTCGGCCTGGCGGGCGAGCTGCTCGTCGTGGCTCACCAGGATGAAGGCGGTGCCCAGGTTCCGGGAGATCTCGCGCATCAGCGCGAACACCGCCCGGCTGTTGACGCTGTCGAGGTTGCCGGTGGGCTCGTCGGCCAAAACCAGCGCGGGCTCGTTGATGAAGGCCCGCACCACCGCCACCCGCTGCTGCTGCCCGCCGGAGATCTGGCCCGGCCGGTAGTGCAGGCGGTTGCCCAGGCCCACGCGGTCGAGCAGCTCCACCGCCCGCTCCCGCCGCTCGCGTTCGGCCTCCCGGCCCATGATCCGGCGGGGGATCAGCACGTTTTCCAGCACCGAGAACTGGGGGAGCAGGTAGTGGAACTGGAAGATGAAGCCGAGGTACTGAAGCCGCAGCCGGGCGCGCGCGTCCTCGTCGAGCCGGGCGGTGTCCTGCCCGCTGAGCAGGATCCGGCCCGAGGTGGGCATGTCGAGGAGTCCCATGAGGTTCAGCAGGGTGGTCTTGCCGGAGCCGGAGGCGCCGACGATGGACACGAACTCGCTGCGTGCGACCGCCAGGTCGATGTCGAAGAGCACCGGCGTGGGCACGCCGTCGCCGTACACCTTGTTCACTCCCTGGAGCTCCACGACGGGACCCGCGTCCATCACGCCCCCCGGATCACGTCGATGGGATTGACCCGCGCCGCCCGCCAGGCCGGGTAGAGCGAGGCCAGGAAGCCGATGCCCACGGCGATGGCGATGCTGCCCAGGATCAGGGCGGGGCCGAGATCCACCGGGAACGTTTCCACCAGCCGGCCGGTGGCGCTGGCGGTGGTGCGGAAGCCGGCCAGCCACAGGCAGAGGACGGACCCCTGGACGGCCCCGGCGGCGCCGCCGAAGAGCGACAGCAACATGCCTTCCACGGTGAACACGGCGGTGATCTGGCGGCGGTTGGCGCCCATGGCCTTGAGGATGCCGATTTCCCGGAGCTGGCTCATCACCGACATGATGAGCATGCTGGCGATGCCGAAGCCGGAGCCCAGGATGGTGAAACCCACGATGAGGTTCGACGACTGGCTCTGGGCCCGCAGTCCGGACAGGAGCGACTGGTTGTCCTCCATCCAGGAGCTTGTCTCGTAGGGGACCTGCAGCGCCAGGCGCCGCGCCATGGCGTCGGCGCCGAAGATGTCGCCGAGCTTCAAGCCGATGCTGGTGACGGCGGTGCCCACGCCGAAGAGGGTCTGGCCGTCGCGCAGCGTCAGGTAGAGGGTGCCGCCGTCGACGGCGGCGAAGCCGCTGTCGAAGATGCCGGCGACGGTGTAGGTGCCGGCATTCCCCTCGATGCTCACCAGGCGGATCTTGTCCCCGAGGCGCAGCGAGAACTCGTCGGCCAGCTTGTAGCCGAGGGCGACCTCGCCGGCGTTGAGCCCGAAGAACCGCCCCGCCACCAGCTTCGACTGGATGTCCACCACGGCGTTGTGGCGCTCCGGGATCACGCCCACCACCGCCACCCCCTGCCGGCGGGCGCCCCGCGACATGAATCCCTGGCCCTCCACCACCGGCGATACCGCCGCCACGTCCGGATCGAAGCGCTGCAGCCGGGCGAGCCAGAACGGCCAGTCCTCGATCTTGCGCTTCTGCCGCTCCATCCGGATCCGCTCGCCGGCGTAAAGCGGCCCGTCCGGCGTCGCCGTGTCGGCCACCGACAGCGGCACGCGCTCGCTCTGGCGGACGACGACGTGGGGGATGGCGCCGGTGACGCTGGCGATGAGCCGCCGCTGCAGCCCGCCGATGAGGGCGCCGAGGAAAATGATCAGGGTGACGGAGACCGCCACGACCCCCATCATGAGCAGGGTCTTGCCCAGGTTGTAGCGCAGATTCCGCAGCGCCACGGACCAGGCGAAACGGTCGAACATGGGGCGATCTCCTCGTCGTCCGGACGCCGGGCGCTCAGGGCCGCGCCACCGGCCGGACCGTGTCTCCGGCGGCGGCCTCGGTGCCCCGGGCGAGCACCGCGGCGTCGGGCGGCACGCCCTCCACGGCGATCCACTCCGTGCCGCGGGCCAGGACGCGGACGGTCTGTTCGCGGACCGTCTCGCCCGTCACGATCAGCACGTGCCACCGGCCGTCGCGCTGCAGGAGCGCGGTGGCGGGGAGGCTGAGCGCCCGCGGCAGCCGGGCGACCTCGACGCTGACGTCCACCGTCATGTCGGGACGGGCGAAGTCGGGGAGCCGGTCGGGCGTGAACCGGAGGCCCACCACGCCGCGGCCGCTGTCCACTTCCGGGCCGATCTGAGCCAGTGTCGCGGCAAACGGCCGGTCACGGAACGCCGGCGCCAGCACCGTCGCCCGCTGGCCCGTCCGCAGACGGTCCAAATTGTTCTCGTCGGTTTCGACGTAAATTTCCGTCACCCGCAAATCGGCCAGCTCCAGGAGGGCGTTGCCGGGGGTGACACTCTGACCGGGTTCGGCGTTCCGGCGGATGACCAGCCCGGGCAGCGGCGCGCGGATCGTCCGGCGCTCCAGATCCTGCTCCGACACCAGCACCGCCGTCTCCGCCTCGCGCAGGCGCGCCTCGGCCACCTGCAGGTCCTCGGGACGCGGGCGGGCGCGCAGGTCCGCCAGCGTCTCGCGGGCGGCCGCCTCCGCGGCCTGCGCCTGGTCCCGCGTGGAGGCGGCGAGATCGAGGTCCGCCTGGGCAATCAACCGGTCCTCGAACAGGGCGCGCAGGCGCCCATACTCCCTTTCGGTCTGCAACCGGGCGGCGGTGGCCCGGGCCAGCTCGGCGACGGCGCGGGCCAGTTCCTCGGCGGTGGCGCCGCGGCGGACGAGGGCGAGTTCGGCCGCGGCCGTTTCCATGGCCTGACGGCTCTGCTCCAGCCGCCGTCTGGACTCCTCCGGCCGGAGTTGAATGAGCAGGTCGCCGGCGGCCACGTTGTCTCCGTCGTCGACGAAAACCGATTCGATGATGCCCGTGACCTCGCTGCCGATGGGGCTCTGCCGCTTGGCCCGCAGCGTGCCGCTGGCGATGACTAACTCCACCACTTCCCGTTCCGCCGGCTGGACGGCCTCCACCTCGCGGACACGCAATCGGCTGACGCCCAGCCAGCCCGCTGCCGCCACGATGAGCGCGCCGCCGATCCACAGGATGTGCCGCATCCGCCGGGTCATCCGCAGGCCTCCGACTTCGGGGATGACCCATTTCAGCACAAAGCGGGGCGCCGGGGAAGCGAATATTCCGCACCGGCCGATGACGATTCAGGTGGTGGCTGGTGCGATGGTGTATCATGGGTTGCCGGACGGCGCGGGAAATCCCGCGATCCGGGATATCGGACGGGAGGTGGCGGAACATGGCCGGGGCCGACGTGACCGTGCTCGGAGCGGGCCTGGCGGGGAGCGAGGCCGCCTGGCAGCTGGCCCGCCGGGGCTGGCGGGTGGCGCTCTGGGAGATGCGCCCCGCCGTGATGACGCCCGCCCACCGCACCGGCCGCTTCGCCGAACTGGTCTGTTCCAATTCCCTCAAGTCGGAAGCTCCCGCCAGCGCGCCATTTTTGCTGAAGGCGGAGCTGCGCCACCTGGGCAGCCTCCTGCTTCGGGTGGCCGACGGCTGCCGGGTTCCCGCCGGGCAGGCGCTGGCGGTGGACCGGCAGCGGTTCGCCCAAGGGGTGGAGGCCGCGGTTCGCGGCGAGCCCGGCATCACGGTGCTCGCCGCGGAAGCGCGGGCGCTGCCGGCCGCGCGTCCGGTGGTCGTCGCCACGGGGCCGCTCACGTCACCGGCACTGGCCGAGGCGCTGCGCGGACTCGCCGGCGCCGAGCACCTCTTTTTCTATGACGCCATCAGCCCCATCGTGGCCGGGGCTTCGGTGGACCGCGCGGTGGCCTTCGCCGCTTCGCGCTACGGCAAGGGGGGCGACGACTACCTGAACTGTCCCCTGAACCGCGAGGAGTACCAGGCGTTCATCGAGGCGCTCCGCGCGGCCGACACCTACCCGCAGCACGACTTCGAGGCGGCCGCCTATTTCGAGGGGTGTCTCCCCATCGAGGAGATTGTCCGGCGCGGGGACGACACGCTCCGCTTCGGTCCCATGAAGCCGGTGGGGCTGGTAGACCCGCGCACCGGCGCGGTGCCCCACGCCGCGCTCCAGCTCCGCCGGGAGGATCTGCTGGGCGACGCATTCAACCTGGTGGGCTTCCAGACGCGGCTGCGGCAGGGCGAACAGCAGCGGGTTTTCCGGCTCATCCCCGGCCTGGCGAACGCCGAGTTCATCCGGTATGGGCAGATCCACCGCAACACGTACCTCAACGCGCCGGCTGTGCTCACCCCGGAGCAGGAGTTCCGCGACCATCCCGGGGTGTTCGTGGCCGGGCAGTTGTGCGGCTTGGAAGGGTACATCGAGGCCGTCGCCACCGGACTGATGGCGGGGCTGCAGGCGGACCGTCGGCTGCGGGGCCTTCCGCCTGTGCGGTTCCCCCGGGACACCGCGTTGGGCAGCCTGCAGCACGCCCTCGGCGCGGCGGATCCGCGCGGATACCAGCCGCTCAACATCACCTTTGCGCTCCTTCCGCCGCCGCCGCCCGAGCTGGAGCGGCGGCTCCGCGGCAAGGCGGCGCGGCACGACTGGCGGGTGCGGGAGTCGCTGCAGGCGCTCCGGGACTTCGCCGCCCGGGAGGGCGTGCGGCCCGCCTGACAGGTCCGGCTCGGGCCGAATCAGTGCACGCTCTCCGGGCGTCCGCCCGGCGGGTAGTTGCCCGTGGCCTGCATCCACAGGATGTCATCCGGGGAGAACTGCTCGCGGGCATATTCGCACCAAGGCAGGATGCGGCATTCCGGGCACCGGCGGCTGCACGGGATGATCACGTTTACGGCGTCGGGGAAGAGGCGGTGGAACTCGGCGCTGTGCCCGTCGCGCACCTCATCCTCGTAGGTTTCGCGCAGCAGCCGCAGCCGCACTTCGGGCGGAACGGCGTCGGGCAGCTGCAGCACCGCCCGGAACTCCCGCCACATCTGATCCTCGATCTTCCGCATCTCCTTTTCCAGATTCGTGTCCATGGCCACCTCCCCAAGTGTCTTTATCCATATAAACGGACGGGAACCGAAGTGTTCGGCCCGGCGGCGGGGAAACGGGTACAACTTACTGAATTGAATAGGAATATTTTTTCGCAGCCCCGATATTCCCCCCTGTTCCATGCGCCGGCCGGGTGGAGGGGCCAGGCCACCAGCCACCTTTTCCCGGTCGAGCCGCACCGGCGGAGTATTCGGGTTTCTAATGGGGCAAGGATCCGAAGAGTGGGGAAATATTCCCCACCATGTAGCGATCGATATAGATATATCCTATTATTTTTCAATGATTTAAAAAAGACCCTGATTTTGGCATGATGGTTGCCAATAGCGGGATGAATGTTTGAGAAGGAGGTAATCACCATGGTTGGAATTCGCAAGTACGATCCGTACAACCAGCTGTCCCGCGAGTTTGACCGGATGATTTCCCGGTTCTTCGACATGCCGCGGCGCTATGACGAGGAGAGCGAGGCGTTGGCGGCCTGGTACCCCCGCATGGACGTCAACGAGCGCGAGAACGAACTCGTCATTCGATTCGACCTGCCCGGGATGAAACGAGAAGACATCCAGATCACGGTGGAGAACAACACCGTCACCGTCAACGGCGAGCGCAAGTTCGACCAGGACGAGAAGCAGGACAACTACCATCGGGTCGAGTGCTGCTACGGGCGTTTCACCCGCAGCTTCACCCTGCCGCGGATGGCCGACGGCGAGAAAATGAAGGCCAAGTACACCGACGGTGTGCTGGAGCTGATCCTGCCCAAGCGGGAAGAGGCCAAGCCGAAGCAGATCTCCATCAACGTCGGCTGAGCGGCATCAGCCGACCACAGGGGGGCGATGCCCCCCTTTTTTTGTCCCTAGAATACGAATGCAACAGGGCGAGGATCATGACGGACATTCCCATCCAACCGAACTTCGAAGGCGCCGGCACCGAGGCCGCCCAGCCCCCGGACGCCGCGCCACCGCCGGAGGTTCGGCCGGCTGAGAGCGCCGCCCCGGCGGAAACGGACATCGTCACCCGGCTGCGCGAGGAGTTGGCCGCATCCGAGGAGCGCACGTTGCGCGCACTGGCCGACTTCGACAACTTCCGTCGGCGCACCGCCGCGGCCAACGAGGAGGCGGCGCGGGAGCAGAAGAAGGCGCTGCTCCTGGACCTGCTCGAGGTGCAGGACAACTTTACCCGCGCGCTGGATCACTGGACGGGCGAGGACACCGAGTTCGTCGCCGGCATCCGGGCGATCCGTCAGCAGTTGGAAGGGGTGTTGATCCGCCACCAGGTGGAGCGGGTCGCCGCGCTCGGCCAACCGTTCGATCCCCGCGTCCACGACGTGCTGGACGCCCGCCCGGATCCGACGGTCTCGGTGGACACGGTGGACCGCGTGTACAAGGAAGGTTACCTGTTTTGCGGCAAGCTGCTCCGGCCGGCTCTGGTCGGCGTGGCGCAGGCGATCCGGGCGGCCGATCCGCCGGCCGATCCGCCGGCCGGCGAGGAGGAGGACCATGGATCCGAATAAGATGACTCTCAAGGTGCGCGAGGCGCTTTCCGCCGCACAGGGCCTGGCCCAGCGGCGCAGCCACACCCAGGTGGACGTGGAGCACGTGCTGCTGGCCCTGCTGCAGCAGGCCGACGGCCTGGCGCCGCGGCTGCTGGCGCGCCTCGACGTGCCCGTGGCCGAATTCACCGGCCGGCTGGAGCAGGAGCTGGACAGGCTGCCCCGGCTGTCCGGCGGCGCCGCGGCCGAGGGTCTCTACATCTCGGGCCGCCTGAACCGCATCCTGATTCAGGCCCAGGAGGAAGCCGCCCGGCTCAAGGACGCCTTCCTGAGCGTGGAGCACCTGTTGGCGGCCATGATCGGCGACGGGGCGGACCAGCCCGCCGCCCGACTGTTCCGCGCCTACGGCGTCGACCGGGAGCGGTTCGACCGCGTGTTGCAGGACGTGCGGGGCAACCAGCGCGTCGACTCCGAGGACCCGGAGGGGACATACGCGGCGCTGGAACGGTACGGTCGCGACCTGGTCCGCGAGGCGGCGCGGGGCAAGCTGGACCCGGTCATCGGCCGCGACAACGAGATCCGCCGCATCATCCGCATCCTGTCCCGGCGGACGAAGAACAACCCGGTGCTCATCGGCGAACCCGGCGTGGGCAAGACCGCCATCGTCGAAGGATTGGCCCAGCGGATCTTCAAGCGGGATGTGCCCGAGGGGCTCCTCGACCGGACGGTCGTGGCGCTGGATCTGGGCGCGCTGGTCGCCGGCACCAAATTCCGCGGCGAGTTCGAGGAGCGCCTCAAGGCCGTACTCAAGGAAATCGAAAAGTCGGACGGCCGCATCATCCTGTTCATCGACGAGATCCACAACATCGTGGGCGCCGGCCGGGCCGAAGGCTCCATGGACGCCGGCAACCTGCTCAAGCCGATGCTGGCGCGCGGGGAGCTGCACTGCATCGGCGCCACCACCATCGACGAGTACCGCAAGCACATCGAGAAGGACCCGGCGCTGGAGCGCCGGTTCCAGCCGGTGCTGGTGGAACCGCCGACGGTGGAGGACACCGTCTCCATCCTGCGGGGCTTGAAGGAACGGTTCGAAATCCACCACGGCGTGCGCATCACCGATCGGGCGCTCGTGGCCGCGGCCGTCCTGAGCCACCGCTACATCGCCGACCGGTTCCTCCCCGACAAGGCCATCGACCTCATGGACGAGGCCGCGGCGATGATCCGCACCGAGATCGACAGCCTGCCGGCCGACCTCGACGAGATCACCCGGCGGGTCATGCAGCTCGAGATCGAGCAGGAGGCGCTCAAGAAGGAGAAGGATCCGGCGTCGCTGAACCGGCTGCAGGACCTGCAGGGCGAACTGGCCGAGCTCCGGGAGAGCGCCCAGGCGATGCGGGCTCAGCTCCAGCAGGAAAAGGACGAGATCCAGCGCCTGCGCAAGCTGCGCGAGGATCTCGAGGGGGTCCGGCGCGACATCGAAACGGCCGAGCGGGCCTACGACCTAAACCGCGCCGCCGAGCTCAAGTACGGCCGCCTCCGCGACATGGAGGGGCAGCTCGCGGAGGCCGAAGCGCGCCTCGGCGGGGACGCCGGCGCGCGCCGCCTGCTCAAGGAGGAGGTCACCGACGAGGAGATCGCCGCGATCGTCGCCCGCTGGACCGGCATCCCCGTAACCCGGCTCATGGAAGGGGAGCGCGAAAAGCTGCTCCACCTGGACGAGATCCTCCACCGGCGCGTCATCGGCCAGGACGAGGCCGTCGACGCGGTGGCCGAGGCCGTGCTGCGCGCCCGCACCGGCCTCAAGGATCCGAAGCGCCCCATCGGCTCCTTCATCTTCCTCGGGCCCACGGGCGTGGGCAAGACCGAGCTGGCGCGCACGCTGGCCGAGGCGCTGTTCGACACCGAGGAGAACATGGTCCGCGTCGACATGTCCGAGTACATGGAGAAGCACAGCGTCGCCCGCCTCATCGGGGCGCCGCCCGGCTATGTGGGCTACGACGAGGGCGGCCAGCTCACCGAGGCGGTCCGCCGCCGGCCGTACGCGGTCATCCTGTTCGACGAGATCGAGAAGGCCCACCCGGACGTCTTCAACGCCCTGTTGCAGATCCTCGACGACGGGCGCCTCACCGACAACAAGGGCCGCGTGGTGGACTTCAAGAACACCGTGGTGATCATGACCTCCAACGTGGGCAGCCAGCTCCTCATGGACGGCATCGATTGCGCCGGCGCCATCCCCGAGGCGGTGCGCGCGCGCGTCATGGAGGAGCTGCGCCTTTCCTTCAAGCCGGAGTTTCTGAACCGGGTGGATGAGATCGTGCTGTTCAAGCCCCTGACGCCGGAAGAGCTGGCGCGCATCGTCGACCTGCAGTTCGAGCAGCTCCGCCGCCGGCTCCACGACCAGGAGATCGAGCTCAGCCTCAGCCCCGAGGCCCGCACGCTCATCGCCCGCCAGGCCTACGACCCGGTTTTCGGCGCCCGTCCGCTCAAGCGATTCCTCCAGCGCCATCTGGAGAGCGCGCTGGCCCGGCGGATCCTCAAGGGCGAGATCATCCCGGGCAGCCGCACGGTGGTGGGGGTCTCGGGCGGCGAGCTCGACTTCCGCACCGAAACGGCCGACGGGCCGGTGAACTGAGCGATTCGCGCGAACCGCATCCGATTGGCGCACCGGCGGCCCCGCAGCCGCCGGTTTTTCGTTGACACCCCGGAAACCGCCAACGATAATACGCCCAGGTCACCCTCATGAGCACCACCTTCTGGCTTGAGTACAACCAGCAGCAGCGCAACTTTTCGCTGGACGCGCAGATGACCCAGGTCCGGATCGGCCGCGGCGCCACCAACGAGGTGGCCATCGGCGAGGACCGCGGGATCTCCAAGTGCCACGCCCGCATCTTCGCCTCCGGCGGCAAGGTTTGGGTGGAGGACACGGGCAGCCGCAACGGCACCTTCGTCAACGAAAAGCAGGTGGGTTTCCGCCACCCGCTGGAGGACGGCGACACGATCCGGCTGGGCAACACCCATCTCGTATTCCGCCGCCATGTCCATGAGGACCCGCAGGAAACCTTCACCCTGCCCGGGATGACCTGCATCATCTCCATCAAGGATTTCAAGGACCAGTGGAAGACCCGCGAAGCGGCCGCCCAGGCGGTATCCGGACCGGCGGCGCCGCTGAAGCCGGCGACCGCCAAGGCGGAAGCCGCTCCCGCCGCGCCGCCGGCGAGCCCGGTGGTGGATACGCTGGCGGCCGAGGTGAAGCGCTTCGGCGTGCTCCAGGAAATCGCCTCCTCCCTGCTGGACCAGCGGGACCTGAACCACCTCTTCCACGACTGCCTCCAGCTCATCGTTTCGGTGGTGCCCGCCCGCCGCGGCTGCCTCATGATGATCGAGGGCGGGGAGCTTCAGGTCAAGTCGTACTGGACCGGCGGGCGGGTGGCGGACACGCCGGCCGCCGCCGACATCATCCAGTTCAGCCGGACCGTCCAGCGCCTGGTGATCGAGAAGAAATCCGCCGTCCTCACCACGAACGTGGAGAGCGACCCCCAGCTCGAGGAGGCGCGCAGCATCATCGTCCAGGGGATCAAGTCGATCATGTGCGTCCCGCTCTGGAACGGCGAGAAGACGTACGGCCTGATCTACCTCGACAGCCCCTCCATCGAGAAGGACTTCAACAAGGACAACCTGCAGCTCCTCACCGCCATCGCCAACCTGGTGACGATGAAGATCGAGAATTACCTGTACATCCAGGAGCTCCTCCTGAAGAAGGCGATGGAGAAGGAGCTGGAGTACGCCGCCGACGTGCAGAAATTCCTGATCCCCGAGCGCTTCCCCCGGGTTTCGGATCTGGACGGCGCGGTCTTCTACCGCTCCTGTCTCCAGTTGGCCGGGGATTATTACCACGTGTTCGTCCTCCCGGACGGCCGCTACCTGTTCATCATCGCCGACGTGATGGGCAAGGGGATGGGGGCGGCGCTGCTCACCGCCTCGCTCCACGCCTATCTCAACTCGCTGTGCGAGCGGGCGCTGGACCTGGGCGAGCTGCTGGGCGACCTGAACCGGCGGATCCACACGCAGTGCGACGGGCAGATCTTCGTGACGCTGTTCGCGCTGGCGGTGGACGCGGCGAGCGGGCGCGCCTGGTACTGCAACGCCGGACACAACGAGGCCATTCGTGTGCGGGAGGATGGGAGCTCGGATCTGTTCGTCGAGGGCGGGCCCATCCTCGGCATCCTGCCTGAGGGCGTCTTCCAGGTCACCGAGGCGGAACTCGGCGACGGGGACCTGCTGCTGCTCTACACCGACGGCCTCACCGAGGCGGGGAACGATGCCGACGAGTTTTTCGGCCGGGACCGCGTGGTCCAGTTCCTGGTGCAGGAGCGCGACAACACCCCGGACGAAATCTGTGAGCGGCTCATCCAGACCGTTGAAAAATTCCAGGGCGCCAAGCCCCAACGGGACGATTTGACGGGCATCTTGATCCGGTTTCTCCCCGGGAAAAAATGCAGTTGACAATTATTGGCTCTTGGCGAAAAATTGCTTCCAAGTATAGCCGGAAGGTGTGCCATGAAGATTTTTGAAGACTCTCTTCATTCCGACGCCGCATGGTTGCCGGCCGTGCTGTTGGCCAAGAAGAAGAAGGACGACGACTTTGACGACGACGAGCTGCCGGACGATCTCGACGACGACATCGATGAGATCGAGGATTGGGACGAGGACGAAGAGGGCAACGGAGAGGACGCCGACGACGAGGAGTGGGAGGACGAGGACGACGAAGAAGGCGGGGACGAAGACGAAGATGAGGACGAGGACGAGGAGGATGGCGAGGACGAGGATTGGGATGACGAGGAATACGAGGACTGGGAGGATGACGAGGACGAGGAGGAGGAGGACGACGAGGACGAGGACGGTGAGTGGGAGGAAGAGGGAGAACCCGAAAAGCCGGGCGAGTGGGACGACGACTACATCGATTACGATACTGACGATTACGATTACGAGGACTGGAACTGAGCGCGGGATGAGCGGTCCCGCGTTATCCGGACGTACACCGCGATCCCGGCAGCCCGGGTGGCCGCCGGATAGTCGGCGTCGCCAACGACGCCACGATCCGCGATGACGGGGGCAGGCAACACCCACAGGAGGCGGCCATGGCGCGTCGGTGCGTGTCTCTGATCACCGATTTCGGTCTCGCCGGCCCGTTCGCCGGAGCGATGAAGGGAACCATCCTCCGGATCAACCCTGAAGTCAACGTGGTGGATGTCACCCACTCCATCACGCCGGGCGACATCCTGGAGGCCGCCTTCGTGTTGAGCTGCTCCTTCCGGTTCTTCCCGGACCGGAGCATCCACGTCGTGGTGGTGGACCCGAAGGTGGGCAGCCAGCGGCGCGCCCTGCTGGTCTCCATCGAGAATCACTTTTTCCTGGCCCCCGACAACGGCGTGCTGAGCTACATCCTCACCCGCGAGGAGGTGTACGGCATCTTCAGCGTCACCGAGGAGCACTTCTTCCAGAAGCCGCTGAGCAGCACCTTCCACGGCCGGGACGTGTTCGCGCCCGTAGCCGGCTGGCTGAGCAAGGGCGTGGAGTCCACCCAGTTCGGTGAACCCATCACCGACCCGCTGGTGCTGGACATTCCCAAGCCCCAGGAGGTCCGGCCGAAGGCCTGGAAAGGATCCATCCTCTACGTGGACACGTTCGGCAACCTCATCACCAACTTCACCCCGGAGCACATCCCGCTGGACGAGCAGGGGTATCCGGCGGTGGCCAAGGTGCTCCACCTCCACGGCGAGATCACCAAGTTCCGCCGCTTCTTCGCCGAGTTCACCGACAAGGACCCGTTCCTGATGCTGGGCTCGTCCGGCTACTACGAAATCGTCGTCAACAACGATTCGGCGGCCAAGGTGCTGGGCCTGAAAGCGGGGAGCGAAATCGGCGCCATCGGGAAGTGACCGCCCGCCGCCGGGGGGGGCGGCGCGGGGGAATGGTGGATGGGGGAAATGGTGGACCGGTATCCGCGCTTGTCATTCGTGATCGTCATCGTAATTCGTAATCGTGATCGTAATTCGTAATCGTGCCTCGACTCGGCATCCTCACCACGAAGTCACAGAGGACACGAAGGATTCAATTATTTTCATTGATCATTTTTCATCGGTCCACTGTCATTGATCATTTCGGATGGTGAATCGGGAGACGAGAGTCGGGAGACGGTAGACGGAAAATTGCAGACAAACGAGTAGACCCGAACCGCGAACTCCGATCCGCCAGTCCCGATGTCCGATGTCCGAAGTCCGATGTCCGAAGTCAGGAAATCGGGAACGAGCCTCCAGCCTCGAGCCTCGATTACGATCACGATTACGAATTACGATCACGAATTACGATTACGACAGAAAACCTGTTCCCCTGACTCCTGTCCCCTATCCCCTATCTCCTATCTCCTATCTCCTGTCTCCTCACTCCCCCTGGGCGCGGAGCTCCGTCTCGAAGATCTCCACCAGCTTCGGGTCGTACCGGCTGCCGGCATTGCGCCGGAGGTCGGCAAACGCCTCGTCGAACGAGCGGCCGATCTGGTAGCTATTGGGATTCGTCATGGCGTCGAACGATTCGGCGATGGCGATGATCCGGGCGCCCAGGGGGATCGCCTCGCCGGCCAGCCCGGCGGGATACCCGCTGCCGTCGAGGTTTTCGTGATGGGACCGGATGAGCGGCACCAGTTCCCGCCACAGGGTGATCCGGCCGACCAGCTCGGCGCCCAGGAGCGGATGCCGGCGGTGGTTCTCCGGATCGTGCTTCTGGTCGGCGGGCACTTTGACCATGCCGATATCGTGGAGCAAGGCGGCGAAGTAGAGCTGCTTGCGGGCGGCCTCGTCGATGTTCAGGCGCCGGGCGATCATGCCGGAGTAGCGGGCGACGTTGCGCAGGTGATCGCGCGCCACGGTGGTGCCCTCCAGGGCCTGGACCAGCAGCTCGATGGTGTGGGTGAAATAGTTGAGCTGGATCTCCCGGAACTGGGCGTTGTGGATGCTGACGGCGGCGTGGCCGGCGAGGGCCTGCAGGAGGCTCAGCTCGGCGCGCTCGAACGCGCCGGCGTCCTGCAGCTTGTGCACCAGGACCAGCGCGCCTTTGGCCTCCTCGCCGAGCACCAGCGGGGCCGCCGCCACCTGGATCCGGCCCGGCGCGTAGGCCAGCGGCCCGCCGCGCAGCGGCTCGCCGTCGAACAGCAGCGCCTCCCGCGCCTCGGCGGCGCGTCGGACCGCCGTCCGGTAGAACTCCAGCCGCTCCTCGCCCGACTCTTCGATGGTGTGGCCCACTTCGGCGGTCAGCCGCCACTCCCCCTCGGCGGGCATGAACAGGTACGTGCCGGACACGCGAAAAAGCTGCATGGCGCCCTGGACGAGCTGGTCGTAGACCTCCTGCGGGTGCGGCGAATGCGATACGGCGCCCGAGATGGACACCAGCTGCTCCAGGTTGGCGCGCGAGCGGTCCATGGCGCCCAGCGTGGCCAGCATCCGCCGTCGGGTCTGGAAGTAGCCGAGCAGGGAGAGCACGAACGACGCGCAGATCACGCCGATGATGGAGTAGAGCAGGGTGGGATCGCCCTTGGCCAGCAGCTCCGGGATGATGTACATCATCAGCAGCATGGCGATGCACACCAGCGGCAACAGCGACACGATGATGTACACGCGGATGAACACGGCCAGCGGCCGGGCCACCGCCACCTTCGGGTCGCTGACCCGGTGCGGCTGCTTCATGGTGATGAAGTAGCCGGCCAGGTAGGTCACCACCAGGACGAGCAGGACGCCCATGGCGAGGTAGAACACGGTGGTGCCGCCGTGCTGGAGGAGCCGCGGAAAGACGTAGGCGAACATGATCGCCGACAGGCAGGCCAGGGTAAGGAGCACGGCGACAGCCAGCGGGGCGCTGGTCTGGCGGGCGCCTTCGACTCCTTCCCGCGGCAGGATGCGTTTCGGTTCGGCCACCATGGCTCACCTGCGGCACATTCGGGCTATTGCTAGTGTACGGAGGGGCGGTTTCTTTTGTCAACAGGATGTTGGATGGGTTTGCAAAAGGCCGCCGTCCTGTGCGAAAATGCTTGATTTAGAGAGGCATCACCGCCATGGAAACCATCACCACCGACGTCCTCGTCCTCGGCTCCGGCATCGCCGGACTCAGCGCCGCCATCCGCCTGGCCAGCCGCCGCCGCGTGCTGGTGGTCACCAAGGCGGAGGTGTCCGCCGGCAACACCGAGTTGGCCCAAGGCGGCATCGCCGCGGCCATCCAGGAGGAGGATTCGCCGTTCAGCCATTTCAGCGACTCCATGAGCGCCGGCGACTACCTCTGCCGCGAGGAGGCGCTGGCGTACATGGTGGCGCAGGGGCCGCGGTGCGTCCGCGAGCTCATCGGCTGGGGCGCCCGGTTCGACACCGTCGGCGGGCGGCTGAGCTTCACCCGCGAGGGCGCCCACCGCGTCCGCCGCGTGCTCCACGCCCACGGCGACGCCACCGGCGCCGAGATCCAGGCCACGCTGGTCCGCCGCGTGGCCGCCTTGCCCAAGGTGACGCTTCGGGAGCGGACCGCCGCCCTCGACCTGCTGATCCGGGACGGCGGCTGCTGGGGCGCCGTCTGCCTCGACCTGGCCTCCGGCCAGCCCCTGCAGGTGCGGGCCGCCGTGACCGTCATCGCCACGGGCGGGGCCGGCCGGTTGTACCGGCACAGCACCAATGCCGCCACCGCCACGGGCGACGGATTCGCCATGGCCTACCGTGCCGGCGCGCTCCTCGAGGACATGGAATTCGTCCAGTTCCACCCCACCAGCCTGCGCGTGCCGGGGGTGCCCGAGTTTCTGCTCAGCGAGGCGCTGCGCGGCGAGGGCGGGCTGCTGCGCAACGGGGCGCGGGAGCGGTTCATGCCCCGCTACCACCCGATGGCCGAGCTGGCGCCGCGCGACGTGGTCAGCCGGGCCATCTGGCAGGAGCTGCGGGACACCGGCACCGACCACGTGCTGCTGGACATGACCCACTTCAAGGCCGAGTTCCTCCGGGAGCGGTTCCCGAATCTGTTCCAGCGCTGCCTGGCGCTGGGGATCGACATGTCGCGGCAGCCCATTCCGGTGGCGCCGGCGGCCCACTTCATCATGGGCGGGATCAAGACCGACCCGGACGGGCGGACCAGCCTCCGCCGCCTGTACGCCTGCGGCGAGGCGGCCTGCACCGGCGTCCACGGCGCCAACCGCCTGGCCAGCAACTCGCTGTTGGAGGGGCTGGTGTTCGGCCGGCGCACCGGGACGTACATCCGCGACCACTGGGCCGACCTGACCATGGGACCGGCCCCGGCGGACGCGCGCTGGCCGGCGCCGAAGGTGATCCCCGGCGCGTTCACCCCCGAGCTCGAGTCGCGCCGGACGGAGTTCCAGTCGCTGATGTGGGAGCGGGTGGGCATCGTCCGGTCCGGCGAGTCGCTCCAGGCGGCCATGGAGCAGCTGGCGCGCTGGCGCGCCGAGCTGGCGCCGGTCCGCACCCTGGCCGAGCACGCCTTTGACGGCATGCTCGTGAGCGGGCTGTGCATCGCCCGGGCGGCGCTGGAGCGGCGGGGCAGCCGGGGCGGGCACTACCGTGAGGATTACCCCGTGCGCGGCGGCTACGGCAACCGCCATGTGAACATCCGCCGCGGTTCGGGCGGGCTTCCCGCCGCATCCTGGTCGGAGTAGGAGGTCGTGCCATGACCGCCGACGACTTCGTGCGCCGCCGCCTCCGCGCCTTCCTGCGCGAGGACATCGGATCGGGCGACCTGACCACCGACAGCTTCGCCGGCCTCGACGCGCGACGCGCCCGGGCCGTGTTCCGCGCCCGCGAAACCGGCGTCCTGGCCGGCCTGGACTTCGCCGTCGAGGTTTTCCGGCTGCTCGATCCGGCGGTGCGCCTCGTCCGGCGGGACGTCGCCGAGGGCGCCGCCATGGCCGCCGGGACGGTGCTGGCCGAAGTGGAGGCGGCCGCCGGCGCGTTGCTGCGGGGCGAACGCACCGCGCTCAACATCGTCCAGCGGCTGTCGGGGATCGCCACCCTGACCCGGCAGTACGCCGCCGCCCTGGCCGGCACGCCGGTCCGGCTGCTGGACACCCGCAAGACCACCCCCGGCTTCCGGTTCTTCGAGAAGTACGCCGTCCGCGCCGGGGGCGGCCACAACCACCGGCTGGGGCTCTACGACGGGGTCATGATCAAAGATAACCACATCGCCGCCGTCGGCGACATCGGCGCGGCGGTGCGCGCCGCCCGCGAGCACGCGCCGGTCACCGTGCGGATCGAGGTCGAGGCGGAGACGCTGGCCCAGGTCGACGCGGCCCTGGCCGCCGGGGCCGACATCATCATGCTCGACAACATGGACCCGGACACCATGCGGCAGGCCGCCGCGCGCGTCGCCGGCCGGGCGAGGCTCGAGGCTTCGGGCCGGGTGACGCTCGAGGCACTGCCGGGCATCGCCGCCGCTGGCGTGGACTACATCTCCACCTCCGCCGTGATCAGCCGGGCGCACTGGCTGGACATCGGACTCGACTTCGTGGCCGAGGAGGCGCGGTGACGGCAGGCCGCGGCTGGGCATTCTGGGAGGGACTGGGCGAGAAGAAGCGCTTCGCCGCGCTGATGCTGGCGCTGGCGGTCTTCTACCTCTCGTTCATCGGCTGGTACGGCTTCGTCGGCCCCGACGAGCCGCGCTACGCCCGCATCGCCGAGGAGATGATGCACCGCGGCGACTGGGTGCTCCCCACCCTGAAGGGCTCCGCCTGGCTGGAAAAACCGCCGCTGCTCTACTGGATGGCCAACGTCTCGTACCGGGTGTTCGGCGTGAACGAGTTCGCCGCGCGGCTGCCGGCGGTCCTGCTGGCGCTCGGCGCCATCGCCACGCTGTACCTGACGCTGAAGCGGACATTCGGCGAGCGGATGGCCTTCAACGCATCGCTGGCGCTCGGCACCTGCGTGCTGTTCCTCGGCTTCGCCGGCGGAGGCACCACGGACATGCCGTTCACCGCATGCGTGTCGGTGGGCCTGTTGCTGCTCTGGCGGTACCTGGCCGCCGAGCCGGCGCCGCCGCCCACGCTGCTCTGGGCCGCCGGCGCCGTCTTCGGTCTGGCCGTCCTGGCCAAGGGGCCGCTGGGCCTGGTGCTGCCGGTGCTGGCCGTCTATCCGTACCTCATGGTCACCGGCCGGGTGGAGCGATTGACGCTACCGCGGCTGGCCGTGGGCGCATTGGCGCTGCTGGCGGTGGCGGCGCCCTGGTACATCCTCGTGTACCTGCGGGAGGGCTTCTTCTTCATCCTGGTGTTCTTCGTCAATCACCATCTGGGCCGCTTTTTCACTTCGATCCATCACCACACCCGGCCGTTCTACTTCTACCTGCCGGTGATTCTGATCGGACTCCTCCCCTGGACGTTCTTCCTGCTCCTGTGGCGGGACCGCCGGCCGCTCTGGCGGCGCTGGCGGCAGGACCCGCGGGCCGACGGCCTGCTGTTCTTCCTCGCCTGGCTGGCGCTGCCGCTGGTGTTCTTCTCGCTGTCTTCGGCCAAGCTTCCCGGTTACATCCTGCCGCTGTTCCCCGCGCTGGCCGTGCTCATCGGTTGGAGCATGGAGGAGGCCTTCGCCCCGGGGCGCGACTGGCGACCGTTCGCGTGGGGCGCGGCGGCAGTGACGCTGGTGCTGGCGGTGGGGGGGCCGCTCTTCTTCCACATCCGCTTCCACCGGGTGGAACTCGGGCTGCTGGCCGTCGCCCTGGCGCTGCCGGGCCTGCTGGGCTTCATCTGGCTCATCCGCCGCGGCCGGCCGGACCGGGCCATCCTGTCGCTGGCGTTCGGCGTGTTCCTGGTGGTGGCCGGAGGCGCCCCGTTCCTGCTGCCGGCGGTGGAACCGTTCTTCTCGGGACGCCACATCTGCCGGCTGGCCATGACGCGGACCGGGCCGGACAATCCGCTGATCATCTACCGGCATTTTCATCACAGTCACGAGTACTACACCGGCTATACGTGCACGCCGAACATAGAGAAACCGGCCGAGTTGGCCGCCCTGCTGGAATCGCGCCGACAGCCGGCCCATCTGCTGACCGAGGGGAAGGCCGTGGGCGACCTCGACCAGGTGTCCGGCTGGCGGCACACGGTCGTGGCCGAAGCGGGCCGCTCGGTGCTGGTGAAACTGGAGCGAACGCCATGATCTATCCGCCGCCGCTTGCCGCCGGCAGCCGTATCCGCGTCGTGGTGCCGGCCTCGCCGGTGAAGAGGCCGTACATGGAGCGGGGACTGGCCTGGCTGGCGGCCCAGGGCTGGCAGCCGGTCTGGTCCGGCCGCGGCACGACGGCGCATTTCTACACCGCCGGCCCCGACGACGAGCGGGCCGCCGAGCTCGCGGACGCGCTCGGCGACACCGACGCCGACGCCGTCTGGTGCGCCCGCGGCGGTTACGGCTGCGCCCGGCTGCTGCCCGCCCTGGACCGGGCGCTGCCCCGGCCGCCCGCGCGGCCCAAGGCGGTGGTGGGCTGCTCCGACGCCACGGCGTTGCTGATTCACCTGCTGCAGCGTTGGGGCTGGGTGGTCTTTCACGGACCCATGGTGGCCGGCGACCTGGGCCGCGATCCGGTGGGCGCCGACGCCGCGTACCTGACCGGGCTGCTGGCCGGTGCGCCGCCGCGGGAGACCGTGTCGGTCGAACCGCTGACGGTGCTCCGGACGGGGCCCGTCGTGACGGCGCCGCTGACGGGCGGCTGCCTGTCGGTGCTGGCGGCCACCCTGGGGACGCCCGACGAATGGGACACCCGCGGCCGGATCCTCTTCCTGGAGGACACCCAGATCAAGCCGTACCAGCTCGACCGGCTGCTGGGCCAGCTCCGCGCGGCGGGGAAGTTCGAGGAGGCGGCCGGGGTGGTCTTCGGCGAAATGACGGGGTGCACGCAGCACCCGGAACAGGGCTACACGATCCAGGAGGCGCTGCGCCACGCCCTCGGCGACATCGGCTGCCCGGTGCTCTTCGGCCTGCCGTCGGGCCACTGCGAGCGGCCCAGCCTGGTGCTGGCGCTGGGGGCCGGCTACCGCCTGGATCCGGACGCGGGCCGACTTTGCCTCGAGGATGACTGGCTATGTCCACGGTGATCATGGGCCGGACGGTGCAGCGGATCCACCTGCTGGGCGTCTGCGGGACGGCGATGGCGTCGCTGGCGGCGCTGCTCCGGTCGTCCGGCTACACGGTGACGGGTTCCGATGCGGACGTCTATCCGCCCATGAGCGACTTTCTGGCGGCCGAGGGGATCCCGGTGCGCTCCGGCTACGCGCCGGCCAACCTGGATCCGCCGCCCGACCTGGTGGTGGTGGGCAACGCCATCGCCCGCGGCAATCCGGAGCTCGAGCACGCGCTGGCCGCCGGGCTGCCGTACCTGTCCATGCCCGAGGTGGTCAAGCTGCTGCTCCTGCCCGGCAAGACGCCGGTGGTGGTCACCGGGACCCACGGCAAGACCACCACCTCGGCCATGGCCGCCTGGGCGCTGACGCAGCTGGGATTCGACCCCTCGTTCCTCGTCGGCGGGATCCCGCTGGACTTCGGGCGGAGCGCCGCCCTGGGCCGCGGCCCCCACTTCGTCATCGAGGGGGACGAGTACGACACCGCCTATTTCGACAAGGCGCCCAAGTTTTTCCACTACCGTCCGACGGTCCTGGTGATCACCGGCATCGAGTACGACCACGCCGACATCTACCCCGACCTCGACGCCATCGTGCTCCAGTTCCGCCGCCTCGTGAACACGGTGCCGCCCAACGGCCTGGTGGTGTACCACGCCGACTGCCCGCGCGCCGCCGAAGTGGCGGCGCGCGCGCCGTGTCCGACGGTCTCGTTCGGTTTCGGCGGCGGGGCCGACTGGCAGGCCGAGTCGGTCCGCGCTGAGGACGGGCGGACGCGGTTCGCCGTCCGCCACCGCGGCGCGGCGCTCGGCGAGGCGGAACTGGCCGTCCCCGGGCGGTACAACGTCCTGAACGCCCTGGCCGTCTGGGCGGTGCTCCACCACGCCGGCGCACCGCCGGAGCGCGTGCCCGGCGCGCTGGCGTCGTTCCGCGGCGTGGAGCGCCGCATGACCCTGCGCGGCGATGTCGGCGGCGCGCTGCTCTATGACGATTTCGCCCACCACCCGACGGCGATTCAGGCGACGCTGGCGGGGGCGCGGCTGCGGTTTCCCGACCGGCGGATCGCGGTGGTGTTCGAGCCGCGCTCCTGGACCTGCCGCAAGCGCGTCCACCAGGCGGCGATGGCCCGCTGCTTCGCCGAGGCCGATGTGGTGATCCTGGCCGACGTCTTCCGCAAGGAGGCGCTCCCCGAAGCCGATCGGTTCGATCCGGCCCGGGCGGTGGCCGACATGCGCGCCGCCGGGCAGAACGCCCACTTCCTCCCCACGGTGGCCGAGATCGTGCCGTTCCTCCGCCGCTGGCTGAAACCCGGCGATGTGGCCATCATCATGTCCAATGGCGGGTTCGATGACATTCACCGCCGCATTCTCGAATCCAGCGGGAGGGAAGGCGATGCCCCCACTCAACCGTAACCGCGCCCTGCGCCTGGCGCTCGCCCTGGCTCTGCTCGTCGCGTCGTGGCCCGTCGGGCCGGCGGCGCAGGACCAGCCCATCATCCGGACCGAGGTCCAGCAGATCTTCGTGCCGGTGACGGTCGCCAGTCAGGCGGGCGAGCCGGTGACCGACCTGGCGCGCAAGGACTTCCACCTGTTCGAAGACGGCGTCGAGCAGGAGATCATCAACTGCGCCCGGGAGGAGGTGCCCCTCAACGTCGTCTTCCTCATGGACATCAGCCACAGCACCTTCATGGAGCTGGGCGCCATCAAGAAGGCCGTGCGGACCTTCGTCGGGGCGCTGCAGCCCGAGGACCGGGTGGCCATCGTCACCTTCAACAACGAGGCCCGCCTGATCCTCGATTGGTCCAACAACCTGGAGCGGCTGGACCGGGCGCTGGAGCGGGTGGTACCCAAGGGGAGCACCGTCTGGTACGACGCGCTCTACGTGACCTACACCGAACTGTTGCCGGCGGTGCGGGGCAAGAAGGTGATCGTGTCGGTCACCGACGGGTGGGACACGGCGAGCCTGGTGGATTTCGGCGACATCCTGCGCAAGGCCACGGTGTCCGACACGCAGGTGTACATCGTCTCCAAGACCGCCGGCATCCGCGACTACGCCGAGTACTACAAGCGCGAGTACGGGCTCAAGTACGACGAGACCCGGATCATGCAGATCATGTACGCCGCGGACGCCCAGCTCCGGAAGCTCGCCTACGAGACGGGCGGCCGCGTCATCGATCCGCGCGGCGCCGGCACCATCGATGAGGTGTACAGCCGGCTGGTCCGCGAACTGCGCCAGCAGTATTACCTGTCGTACATGCCGCACAACATCATGCGCGACGGCCAGTACCGCAAGATCGTCGTCCAGGTGGACCGGGTCGGGGTGCGGGTCAGCCACCGACCCGGTTACGAGGCCCGCTAGCGGCGGCGCCCGCGGCGGAGCATACGAGGGAGGACGGAGCCGTGCGGTTGCCAGCCACGCGCAACATCTACCTGGTGGGATTCATGGGCGCCGGCAAGACCTGCGTGGCCGTGGAGCTGGCGCGCCGGATCGCCGCCGAGGCCGTGGACCTGGATCACCTGGTGGAGACCGTCGCCGGGCTGCCGGTGGTGGAGATCTTCCGCCGCCACGGCGAACCGCATTTCCGCCTGCTGGAGCTGCAGCAGCTCCGCGACGTGGCCGGCCGGGGCGGCCGCGTGGTGGCGCTGGGCGGGGGGACGTTCACCCAGGCCGAGGCGGCGGCGCTGGTGCAGGGGTCCGGCGTGGCCGTCTGGCTGGACTGCCCGCTGGATGAACTGGTGCGCCGCTGCGTCAGCCACCACGCCCCGCGGCCGCTGGCGCGGAGCGAAGCGGAATTCCGCGCCCTCCACGCGGCGCGGCTCCCCCACTACCGGCAGGCGCCGTTCCGGGTGGACACCGGCGGCCGCACCATCGCCGCGGTGGCCGCTGAAATCGAGGAGATCCTCTCGTGGAAGGGGCTGCTGGAGCCGGACGCGTAGCCCAGGCGTCCCGCCTGGGGGAAGAATCGAATCGGCGAATCGGCGAGCCGGCGGGTGGAGAATCACCACCGAGAACACAGGGGACGCGGAGAATTCCGTTTGTGTATGGGCATCG
>JAGOHA010000144.1:0-1219 GCA_017996395.1 Acidobacteriota bacterium
TGCTTCAGGGTGAAGGAGCTGGCCCGCTCCTGGGCAATGCTCTGCGCCGGCGTTTTGATCTCAAGGAAGTGCTTCATGACCAGTCTTTGACGATTTTTCGGTCACCGATGTACAGTTCGCTCGGCGCGTTGGGGTCCAGAGCCCATTTGATCCGTTCGACGCCCTCGGTGACGTCCTTGACGGAGCCGCAGTAGCTCAGGCGGAGGTGGCCCTCCATGCCGAACTCGCGCCCGGGGACGGTCACGACGAGGACTTTCTCCAGCAGGAAGCTGGACAGCTCCACCGAGTTGCGATTGAAGGCGGAGAAATCCGGCAGGCAGTAGAACGTTCCCTCGGGCTTGATGAGGCGGACGCCTTCGAATGCGTCGAACTCCTTCGCCATCACGTCGCGGTTGTTCTGGAGCGTCATGCGGAGACTTTCGACGCAGCTCTGGGAACCGGTCAGGGCGCCCACGGAGGCGTGCTGGGAAATGGTGGCGGGGCACGAAGTGGTCTGCCCCTGCACGTTGATCATCACCGATACGATCGCGCGCGGCGCGATGGTCCAGCCGATGCGGAAGCCGGTCATGGCGTACAGCTTGGAGACGCCGTTGATCACGATGACCTTGGAGTTTTCCAGGTCCTCCTTGGCCCACTGGTAGGCGTTCGCGGCCTGCTTCCCGTCGAACACCAGCTGGTGGTAGATATCGTCCATGATGACGTAGATGTTCTTCTTCTCGCAGAACTGGACGATCTGGGCGATCAACTCCTCGGAGTAGACGGCGCCGGAGGGATTGTTGGGGCTGTTGATGATGATGGCTTTCGTGTAGGCCGTTACCGCGCGGGTGATTTCGTCGAAGCGGGGCTCGAAGCCGCCGTCTTCCGGCTTGACGATCACGGGGACGCCGTACACCATCTTGACCATGTCCGGATAGCTGACCCAGTAGGGGGCCAGGATGATCACCTCATCCTGCGGGTTGAGCAGGGTGAACAGCAGCACGGAGAGCGACTGCTTGGCGCCGCCGGAAACGATGACGTTCTCGGGCGCGGCGGTCCGGTGGTAATGCTGTTCGGTGTAGCCGATGATCGCCCGCTTGAGTTCCGGAATCCCGCTGGTGGGCGTGTACCGCACTTCACCGGTGTTGAGCTGGGCGACGGAGGCGCGGATGGCCTCGACGGGCACCTTGCTCTTGGGCTCACCGGCGCCTAGATGGATCACCGGTTCCCCCTTCGCCTGGAG
>JAGOHA010000144.1:1319-6825 GCA_017996395.1 Acidobacteriota bacterium
CTGGTGCGGCGGCAGTACAACTTCACGGCCGTCACGTGCGAGGACAAGATCCGTCTCCTGGCCGAGGCGGGCCTGGTGACCGCCGGCGAGCCCGGAGAGTGCCTGCCGGCCAACGACGTGCTCCGGTTGATGCAACTGCCTGCGTTCACTGCCGCGGTGGCCGCCTACGCCGCGGGCAAGCCCATGGGCACCCAGCCGAACGACCTGCTGACGGACCCCTTCGGCAATTACCGGCTGAAGAATGTCACCGAGGAGACCGCCAGCCCCATCTATCCTTCCCGGAAAAAGTGAGCCGGTTCGGGAACCGGCGCCAGTCGATCACATGGAGGTTGCGCGCGTGAGACGGATATTCATCGGACTGATCGTGGGCCTGGCACTGATGCTGGCAGGCGTGGTTACCGCCGCGACACCCGCCAAGGGCTTCAAGCTGAGCGTGGCGGTGATGCCCCAGTACGACGACAACGTGTACTACAGCCCGGACGGCACCGAGGTCAGCACGTGGGTGTTCACCATCGCGCCGGAACTGGAGTGGAGCAAGGAGGGGGCCCGGTCGTTCTTCAACATCGGCTACCGCGGCCAGGGCGACCTCTACCTGGACACCGAGTCCGAAATTCCCGGCCAGGAACTGGACAGTTCTGATATCTACAACAACTATCTCAAGTTCAACTTCGGCTACCGGCTCAGCGATCATGTGCTGTTCCGCCTGCGGGACAACCTCGACAACACGAACCGTCCCGATTTCCGCCTCGTGGACGAAATGGTCTACGGCCGGTTCATCCAGAACGATCTGCTGGCGGACCTGGTCTTCAAGACCACCGATCACCTGGAGTTCTCCGTGGGCTACGGCAACACCGTCATCGATTACTACCGTGACGACGACAGCGCCGATCACGATTTCATCAACTCCCGGGGGCACCAGTTCAATGCGGGGTTGGCCTATCACTTCAACACCCGCACCAAGGCCGGGTTCATCTATCGCTACTATGACCGCAACTTCCCCGACGCCGAGTACATGGATTACACCGACAACACCTTCGGCGGAGTCATCGAGCGGCAGTTTTCCGACGCCTGGAGCCTGAATGGCGAAATCGGCGCCCAGGACCGCGACGTCGATGGCGTCACCTGGAGCAGCGGAACCAACCTGTACTACAACTTCGGCGTCCAGATGCAGCGCGAGCGCTCCGGTCTGAACGTGACCGTGGGGCGGGAACGCAGCCAGGCGCCCAACTACAGCGCGGACTTCTACACGGATTATTATCTGCAGGGCCGGGGCAACTGGCTGATGACCGCCCGGGACAACCTGTTTCTGGAGTTCGGCCTGCGCTGGAACGATTTCGAAGTCCTGTCCGCCGATGACCTGAACGACGACCGCGAGGACGATTACCAGTTCATCGGCGTCGGCTATGCCCGCCAGATGCAGGACCGCTGGTTCATCGAGTCCCACTACCGGTTCATGAACCGCGGCTCCAACAACGCCGATTACGAGTTCGGCAAAAACGTGTTTTCGGTGGGCGTCCGGTACGTGATTTTCTAGGCGTCGGGCGGACGGCCCGGAGCCTCGCCGGGTGCCGCCGCGCCCGCTGTCGCCAGCGGTGGATGTATGGTGACATCATTTCCACATCTGTATCGGGCCGTCGCGGCCGCCGGTTGCGCGTTGGTGTGGATCGCCGCGGCGGCGTGGGCGGGTGCGGCCGAAGCGTATCATCTCGGGATCGGCGACGTGCTGAAAATCGAGGTGGTGGGTGAAGCCGATCTGACCGGGGTGTTCCCCATCAGCCCGCGCGGCACGGTCACTCTCAAGCTGATCGGCGAGATCGAAGTGGGGGGGCTGACCCTTACCGAGGCCCGGGACAAGCTCCGGGCCGTGCTCGAGCGGGACTACCTGCTGAATCCCACCGTCAAAGTAGAGATCCAGGAGTACAAGAGCAAAAAGATCCTGGTGCTGGGCGAGGTGCGCAAGCCCGGCGAATACTATCTCCGGCAGGATGCGACCAACATTCTGGAAGTCCTGTCGCTCGTCGGCGGGATGACCGAAAACGCCGCCTCGGACGCCATCCTGTTCCGGCGGGCCGCCGAGCCGGCGGCCGGCGGTGAGGGGCGCACAAAATTCACAATCAGTCTCCAGGACGTGCTCAGCGGCCGGCAGGATCCGGACGCCCTGCCCATCCTGCCCGACGACATCATCAACGTGCCGTCCCGCAAATCCGACACGCAGTCCTACCAGGTCTACATCGAGGGGAAGGTGAAATCACCGGGGGCGTACGACTTCCGGCCGGGCATGACCGTGTACGAGCTGTGCCTGATGGCCGGCGGTTTCCTGCCCTTCGCGGCGGAGAACCGCGCCGAGGTGATCCGGCTGGACGGCGAGACGGTCACGCGGCTCAAGATCAACATCAAGAAAATCAAGAAAGGCGAAATCCGTGATGTCCCCCTTGTCCCGGGGGACAAGGTCATTGTTCCGGAAAGCTGGTTCTGAGCGGATCGCGGCATGAAACGGCACTGGCGCTCCACCGCGGCACGGGGAACTGCGCTGGTCGTGCTGCTGACGGCGCCGCTGTACTTCGGCGGCGTGACCCCGGGCTACACCCTGCTGGCGGTGGGCCTGCTGGCGACGGCCGCCGCCCTGGCGTTCGCGCCCGTCGGACGCGCGGTTGAGGCGGTGTGTCCGCGACGCCTGGCGCTGGCGGTCTGCCTGACCGTCGGGGCGCTTTCGGCCGCCGGTCTGTTCAGCGAGTACCGGCGGATGTCGCTGGAGAGCTTCCTGTACTGGTCGGGCCTGGGGCTGGTCTTCTTCCTGAGCGCGGCCCTGTTCAACGACCTGAAGCGGTGGCGCGGGCTGGCCGTCGGCCTGGTGACGCTGGCTGCCGCCGTCGCCCTGTGGGGCCTGTTGAACTGGCTGCTCGACGTGCGCCAGGTGTGGGGCGAGGCGGTCGGGCTTGATCGAGGGGGTGCGCACGGCACCTTCATCAACCGCAACCATTTCGCCGGTTATCTCACGCTGCTCTTCCCGTTCGGACTGGTCCTGTACCTGCGCGCCCGGTCGCTGTCCGGGAAGATCGCGCTGGCGGTGGCCAACTGCCTGATCGCGGCGGGCGTGGCGTTCTCCCTGTCACGCGGCGCGTGGCTGGGGCTGCTCGCCGCGGTGGGGGTGATGGGGCTGCTGCGGCTGGATCAACGGTCCCGCCGCGGCCGGGTGTTCTGGCTCGGCGTGCTGCTCTTTGTGATCATCGGCGGCGTGCTGATTCAGCTGGGCCTGGAGCCGCTGGATTGGCGGCTGGGCCAGTCGTCCACCGAAGCCCAGCTGGCCAGCATCGGCGGCCGGATGGTGATTTGGCGGTCGGCGGCGGCCATGTTCCTGGCTCACCCCGTTCTGGGTTGCGGACCGGGCACGTTCGGGTGGATGTTCCCCATGTACCGCGCGCCCGGAGCCAACAGTCAGGCCTGGTTCGCGCACAGCGACTATCTGCAGATGCTGGCAGAAGCCGGATTGGTGGGCGCCGCGGCGGTCATCGGCCTCGTGGTGGTGCTGGCCGGCCTGCTGCTGTCCGGCATGCGCACGGCCCGCCGGCCGATCAAGCAGAGCCTGTTTCTGGCCACCCAGGGGGCGCTCGTTGCCGTCCTGGTTGAGGTCTCGTTCGATTTCCACACGCACATCCTGGCCTGCGCCTATACGCTGGCGGCGCTGCTGGGCGCCGCCGTGGCCAACCGGTCGGGCGAGACGGTCCGGCTTCATGCGGTCTGCTTCGCGCCGGCCCTGCTCCTGCTGCCCGCGGCCGCCTGGCTCGGGCTGGCCAACCTGAAGCTGGAGGAGAGCCGCCTGCTGGCCGTGCTGGAGCGGGAGACGCCGTCGGTGGAGGCGCTCGCCGTCGCGCGGCGCGTGGATCCGGACAACGCCGAGGCGCATTTCGAATGGGGCGAGCGCTGGGCGCTGCGGGCGCGGTTCGGGCTGAACCGCAGCCGCGCCTTCGAGCCGGCGTGGCAGGGCTATCTGGACGCCCTCCGCGCGTTCCCGCTCGACGGCCGCGTCTGGCTCCGGGCCGGGATGCTGGCGGAGGCTGCGGCCGGTCTGCACCGCGCGCCGCTCGGCGGCGCCGAGATGGCGCCGGTGCTGGAACGCCTGGCGGCCATGGAACGGCGGTGGGATCCGCGCCGCGGCGGCGACCTGAATCCGTGGCGCTACTACCGGCGGGCCCTGGAGCTGGATCCGAACAACCCGTATTATCATGACATCGCCGCGATCCACTTCCTGCGCCGGGGCGACCGGGCCGCGGCCGAGCGGCACGTGGAGCGCGCCGTGGCCCTGCTGCCGGATCTCGGTTACCACCAGCCGCTCCGGCCGTTCTTCGGTGAGGCAGCCTTCCGGGAGCTGGCGCGACGCGGCATGCAATCCGCCCTGCAATGGACGCCCGATCCCACCGGGATCCGTCTGACGCTGGGGCTTTGGGCGCTCGACGCAGGACGGCCGGACGAGGCCGCCGGCCACCTCGAGATGCTGAAACGGCGCGGCCCGTCCGACGATCCGCGCCGGATCGCCCTGGCGGCCGGCGTGGCCGTCGGGCAGCGCCGCGATGCCGAGGCGGTGGCGCTCTGGCTGGCGTACGGCGATGCGCAGTCGTGGTCGGCGGGCGCCGCCGGCCAGGCCTATGCATTTTTTGACCGGCCGGAACGGGCGGCCGCCCGGGAACGGTTCCTGGCCGGCCTGGCCGGCCGGTCCGGCGCGTATCCCCGCGTGGCGCTGCTCACCGCCCGGGCCGCGGAGGCGCGCAGCGATGTGGCCGGCGCCATCCAGGCGCTGGAATCATACGGGCGCCGGTTCCCGGACGACGTCGACGCGCTGAACCGACTCTACCGGCTGTACACCCGCTGCGGTGATCGCGTTCGGGCCGAGGAGACGCTGCGCCGGGTGATCCGGCTCCGGCCGGAGGAGCCGAACCTGTACCTGGAACTGGGCCGTGTGCTCGTGGCGCAGGATCTCGCGGAGCAGGCGATCCCCGAGCTGGAGATGGCGGTGCGGCAGTTTCCCGACAACGCCGCGTTGCTCGAGTATCTGGCGCTCCTCTACGAGCGGAAGGGCCGGTTCACGCTGGCCGCGGGCGTGTACCAGCGACTGGCCGGCCTCCGGCCGTCCGACCGGGCGCTCCAGCTCAGGGTGTGCCGGAGCTATCTGCTGGCCGGCGACCGGGACAAGGCCCGGCAATGCTACACGGCATTGCTGGCGGCGGAGCCGGGCAACGAAACGGCTCGGCGGGAACTGGATGCGTTGCGATAGCCCGCGTGCGGAGGGGGCGGCGGCTCAGCTTTCGTCGGTCCGGCGGTAGTAGTCGCTGTAATAGTAGTATTCGTCCACGTACGATTCCCGCCGGATATTGACCCCGTTGAGCACCACGCCGAAGATCTTGCCGCTGTTGGCGCGGAGGCGTTCCACCGTGCTCTGGATCAGCTTGCGGGGCAGTTTGCCGTAGCGGACGACGTACACGATCCCGTCCACGTGGGGCGACAGGGTGTT
>JAGOHA010000145.1 GCA_017996395.1 Acidobacteriota bacterium
CCCGTCCCGCGGGCGGCGGCCCGAATCCGCGGAGGTCCGTCATGCGCCTGGCCCGCACCATCGGCTGCGTCGTCGCCACCGTGAAAAACCCGTCCCTGACCGGCAAGCGGATCCTGCTGCTGCAGGAAGTGGACGAGACGGACCGCCCGGTGGGAGAACCGTTCGCCGCGCTGGACGCGACCGGCGTGGGAGCCGGTGAACGCGTCTTCTTCGTCACCGCCCGGGAGGCCGCCCTGCCGTTCCTGCCCGAAGAGGTGCCCGCCGACGCCTGCGTGCTCGGTGTCGTCGATCGGGTGAATGTCAAACCCGAGACTCGAGGCTAGAGGCTCGTGGCTCGAGGCTCGTGGCTCGAGGCTCGTGGCTAGAGGCTCGTGTACCTCATCGTGATTCGTAATCGCAATCGTAATCGCAATCGTAATCGCAATCGTGCTCGTAATCGATTCCATCCGCGAACCGTTTAAAGGTTTAAAGGTTTGAAGGTTCGCCGATTCGCCGGATCGCCGACTCGCCGGCTCGAATTAGAGCCATTCCTTCCGTTTGAAGAACAGCAGCATCCCGCCGGCCACCAGCAGCATCACGCCGATCACCGCCGGATATGCCCACGGCTGGGCAAGCTCCGGCATGTGCTGGAAGTTCATCCCGTAGAAGCCGGCGATGAACGACAGGGGCATGAACAGGGTGGCGATGGTGGTGAGCACCTTCATCACGCTGTTCATCCGGTTGCTGAGGCTGGACAGGTAGATGTCCAGCATGCCGGCGAGCATCTCGCGGTAGGTCTCCACGGTGTCGATGATCTGGATCACGTGGTCGTACAGGTCCCGGTAGTAGATGGCGTTCTCCGCCTGGATCAGGGGCGTCTCGTGACGCTCCAGGGCCAGCGCCATCTCCCGCAGCGGCCAGACCGCCCGGCGCACCATCAGGATGTCGCGCTTGAGCCGGTGAATGGTGTGGAGGGTTTCGGTGGTGGGCGCGTTGACCAGGCGGTCCTCCAGTTCCTCCATCTGGTCGCCCAGGCGCTCCAGGATGACGAAGTAGTGGTCGACGATCACGTCCATCAGGGCGTAGGCCAGATAATCGCTGCCCAGCCGGCGCAGCCGGCCGCCGGGATCCTTCAGCCGGTTCCGCACCGGGTTGAAGCTGTCGCCCTGGCGCCCTTCCTGGAAGGAGACGACGAATCCGCGGCCCATCACCAGACTGACCTGTTCCGCCTGGAGTTCCTGGGAGGCCTCGTCGAACTCCAGCATCTTGAGGACGACAAACAGGTAGTCCCCGAACACATCCGCCTTGGGCCGGTGAAAGGTGTTCAGGATGTCTTCCATCGTCAGCGGATGGATGCCGAACGCCTCACCGATCCGGCCCACGGCGGCTACGTCGTGCAGCCCCTCGATGTTGAGCCAAAGCTTGTCCCCGTTGGCGTGCGGCCGCTGCCGCAACTGGTCCAACACCACCGGTCCGGTCTCCAACCGGTCGGGACCGTAGCGGGTCAGCTCGCCCCGGATCTGGTCGGTCTTCTGTTCGCCCACATGGACCAGGGTGCCGGGCGACAACCCCACCGCCTGACGGCGGTGGCGGCGGGATCTTCGGCTCATGGGCATCCTCCTCCGGAACCGGGTCCGGGGCGGCGGCGCGTCATGCGTCCACCCCGGTCAGCGCGCGTATCCGCGCGGCGTAGCCGTCGGCGTCGAACTTGCGCTTCAGGCCGGCGGCGACCATGTAGCGGACTTTCCCGAACACGGGCCGCTCGCCCCACGGACGGTCGTGCTTGCCGAAACACCAGGCCACGCCGGCGTAGCCATTGAGATCGCGGCCGTCCAGCTCGTAGCGGTCGTTGAGGCGGACGGCGACACGGAAGGCGTCGCGGGGCGAGGCGCTCCATTCGAGAATTTTCTTTCCCCAGTACATCCGCATGTAGCCGTGCATCTTGCCGGTGTGCACCAGCTCGAGCTGGGCGGCGTTCCAGTACGGGTCGTGGGTGGCGGCGCGCTCCAGCTCCGCGGGGGTGTAGCGCGCCGGGCGCGGATCCTTGGCGTGGCGGTTGAGGTCGGCGCGCGCCCAGGACGGCAGGCCGTGGTAGCCGTCATAGGCCGGGTTGTACCAGACGAAGTTGACGGCCAGCTCGCGGCGGACGATGAGTTCTTCGAGAAACGCCTCGGCGCCGGGCGAGCCGGAGGCCTGCGCGGCCAGCGCCGCCTCCAGCGGCGAGAGCTGTCCGAAGTGCAGATACGGACTCAGGCCCGACACGGCATCGGCGTTCGGGTCGTTGCGCCGGTCGGGATAGGCGTCGAGGCCGCGGGCCACGAACGCGGCCAGCCGGGCGCGGGCCGCCGCCGCCCCGCCCGGCCAGCCGGGCGCCGGCGGGACCGACCGGTCCACGTCCAGGCGCTCGAGCGCCGCCGCCGGATCGGCGATGTCAAAGGCATCCAGATCGAAGCGGGTTGACGGACGCCGCGGCGCCCGCGCCGGTGGCGGCGGCGCCAGGAAGCGGTCCAGCGCCCGGCGGATCTTGGGACGGAAGGTGGCGGCGGTGAACTCGTCCTTCGGCGAGGCGACGCCCACCGGAACCACCACGTCGGTCTCCACCTGGAGAAACGGGCACTCGCTCCGCGCCGCGGCCACGGCGCGCCACTCGCGCTGGTGGCGGAGGTAGCCGGCGTCCACCACCGTGAGCGCGGCGTCCGCTGCGAGCGCCAGCGCCCCGGCGGCCGGCGGTTCGCGCCGCACCACCAGCCGGATGCCCCGCTCGGCCAGCGACCGCTGCGTCTCGGCCAGTCCCTGCAGCATGAAGGCGTAGTGGCGGGCGTTGGCACCGGGGTATTGTTCGGTGAGCCCGAAGTACGTCACCACCGGCAGATCACGCGCATCGGCTTCCGTGACGGCCAGGGCCAGGGCGTGGTTGGCGTCGGCGCGCTGGGCCGCCTGCATCCAATAGAGCACGTATTGCCCGCGCCGCGCCGGCCGGTCGTTCAGGGCCTGGATCCGTTCAGGTTCCACAATCTGGGTCGGTTTCACCCCGCCAGTCTACCACAGGAAAGTTATAAGTTAGGAGACAGGAGATGGAAGTAACCGGAGGGCAATCACGGTTCGCCGGTTCACAGGATCAGGACAGTTGATGGTTGACGGTTGAGGGTTGAGGGTTGAGGGTTGAGGGTTGAGGGTTGATCGTTGAGGTTCCCCCTACCACATATTACTGACTGTTCACCGTTCATCGTTAACTGCTCATCGTTTACTCCTCATTCCTCACTCCTAACTCCTCACTAAAAAAAAGCCGGCCGGATGCGGGGCACCCGGCCGGAGAATCGGTCACAACTGGCGGAACGGATCTAGTTAAGGCCGCGTTGCTTGAGCAGGGGCTCGATCTTCGGGTCGCGGCCACGGAAATTGCGGTACATCACCGCTGGGTCCACGGTGCCATTGACTTCGAGCACGTGCGTGCGGAAAGCGTCGGCCGTCTTCGCGTCGAACAGACTCGTCTCGACGAACGCCTCGAAGGCGTCGCAGTCCAGCACGCCCGACCAGATGTAGCTGTAGTAGCCGGCGGCGTAGCCGCCGATGATGTGGGTGAAATAGGTGCTGCGGTACCGGCTGATGATCTCGGGGATCAGGCCGATGGTGTTGAGGTAGTCGGACTCGAACTTGTCGATGTCAAGATCCTGCGGCTCGGTCAGGGTGTGGTACTTCATGTCCAGGAGCGACGCGGCCAGGTACTCCACGGTTTCGAAACCCTGGTTGAACAGGCGGCTCTTGTTGATCTTGGTCACCAGCGCGTCGGGGATCACTGCGCCGGTCTGGTAGTGCCGGGCGTACTGGCGCAGCACCTCCGGCTCGACCGCCCAGTGCTCCATGATCTGGGACGGCAGTTCCACGAAGTCGGTGGCGCGGAAGGTGGTGTCATAGGTCACGTTGGAAAGCAGGTTGTCGAGGGCGTGGCCGAACTCGTGGAACAGCGTGCTGACCTCCTCGAGGCTCAGCAGCGCCGGCCCGTCGCCGGAGGGCCGCGTGCAGTTGGTCACCAGTGTCACCACCGGCGGGATCTTCTGGCCGTCGCGCTTGTACTCGCTCCGGTAGGCGCCGCACCAGGCGCCGGCGCGCTTGCTGGCCCGGGGATGGAAATCCATGTACAGGACGCCGAGGTGGGAGCCGTCCTTATCCTTCACCCGGAACACCTGGGCCTCGGGGTGGGGCTTCGGCATGTCGGCCAGCGGTTCGAAGGAGAGGCCGTACAGCCGGTTGGCGACGTAGAACACGCCGTCGCGCACATTGTCCAGCTTGAAGTAGGGCCGCAGCTCGGCGTCATCCAGGTCGTACTGGGCCTTGCGGAGCTTTTCGGCATAGTACCACCAGTCCCAGGATGCCAGCTTGAATCCGCCGCCTTCCTGGTCGATGATGGCCTGCAGCTGCTGCGCCTCTTTGCGGGCCACGGGAAGCGCCGCCGCCCAGAGACGGTTCAGCAGGTCGTACACGCGGTCGGGGGTGCGGGCCATCCGGTTCTCCAGGATGTAGTGGGCGTAGGTGGCATAGCCCAGCAGCTTGGCCCGCTCCACCCGGAGTTTCATGATGTCATTGAAGATCGCCTTGTTGTCGTTGGCGTTGTCGTTGTCGCCGCGCTGGATGTAGGCGGTGTAGAGCTGCCGGCGCAGCTCCCGGTTCTTGGCGTACTGCAGGAACGGGAGCATGCTGGGTTTCTGGGTGGTGAACACCCACTTGCCGGCCAGCCCCGCCTGCTTGGCCTCTTCGGCCGCCGCCGCGATCGCGGCCTCAGGCAGCCCGGCGAGGTCCTCCGGTTTCTCCACCACCAGCCGGTAGGCATTGGTTTCGGCCAGCACGTTCTGGCTGTACTGGACGCCCAGCACCGAGAGCTGGCGGTTGATGGCGCGCAGTTTCTCCTGCTCCACTTCCGGCAGGCTGACGCCGCTGCGGATGTAGCCGCGGTACAGGTTCTCCAGCAGATACAGCTGCTCGCCGGTCAAGCCGAGCTGCTCGCGCTGGTTGTAGAGCATTCGCACCCGCAGGAAGAGCTTGGGATTCATCGCGATGGCGTCCCGGTGGGCCGCCAGGCGGGGGGCGATCTCCTGGTTGAGTTTCTGAATCTCGTCGTTGGTGTCCACCGACACCCGGCCGAAGAACACCGAGCCCACTTCGCCGAGCAGCTCGCCGGACCGGTCCAGCGCCTCGATGGTGTTGACGAAAGTGGGCGGTTGCGGATTGTTGACGATGGCATCGATCTCGGCCAGGTTCCGCTTCATGCCCTCTTCGAAGGCGGGACGGAAGTGTTCCAGCTTGATCTTTTCGAACGGTGGCACATTGTACGGGGTGCCGTAGGGGGCAAAGAACGGGTTGGCCGCCGCGGCCGGCTGCGCCGCCGCGCCGCAGCCGCTGCATCCTGCGGCGCAGGGGCTCTTTTTCGCGGCCGGCTCGGGGGCTTGCGCCAGACCAAGCGCGCCCAGCAGGAGTCCCGTCATCACCAACAGCAGACACATGCGCATAGTGACCTCTCCATGAACAGAATGCGAAAGTTCATCCTAGACAAAAACGCCCGCCGGATCAAGCCTGCCGCGACGGCCGGCAGAAAACAGATGATACGGTAGCACCGCGTCTAAGTTTGAAGGAATCTACGGCTGTCCGCCGCCTGGCGCGGGCCGCGACCTCAGGACGGGCTGCAGCCGCGGATCGCCGGCCGCCAGCGCCAGCGCCCGGAGCGCGCTCCGCTCCTTGTCCTTGATCTCCAGCATGAGATCGAAGTCGTGGGGGCGGGAATCCCGCAGGAATGTCTGAAAATCGGCCGCGTCCAGCGAGTGGACGTGCGTGCCGGGGCGCGCGCCCGGCGCCTGGCTGCTGTAGTCGACCATGGGCGGGCCGTCCGCGGCGGACCAGGTCCGGGCGGCCGCGGCGAGGGCTTCGGCCATCGGTTCGCCCCGGTTCAGGATCGCGTGGTGGAACGCGTCGAACAGGACCGGGAGCCCGCAGCGGGCGTGCAGCTCCAGGCAGTCGCCCACGGGATAGTTGCGGTCGTCGTTTTCCACCACCAGCCGCCGCCGCACCGCCGCCGGCAGCCGGGCCCAGTTCCGCGCGAACCGCGCCAGGCTCTCCGCCCGGTCGCCGTAGACGCCGCCGACGTGGATCTGCACCTTGGCCGCGTCGTCGAACTCCAGCAGCTCCAGCACGCGGACGTGGTACTCGAGCTCGCGGACGCTGCGCCGGACGATCTCGGGCTCCTGGGCGTTGATCAGGGTGAACTGGTCGGGGTGCATCGAGACGCGCATCCGGCCGTCCCGCATCATCCGCCCGATTTCGGCGAACCGCTGCCGGAACGCGCCGCACCAGTCGTCGGTGCACACCGGGTGGGAGGCGAAGGGGACCAGGTCCGAGCTGATCCGCAGGAATCCCAGGCCGTGCTCGGTGTTGTAACGCACCATCGCCGCCAGGAACTCCAGGTTGGCCGCCACGGTCTCCGCCAGGCGGGCGGAGGAGTAGGAGGCCAGCCGGAACGTCCGGATCCGGCCGGGGGGCAACGAGCGGTTGATGCACGGGTAGCCGATCCGCATGGCCCCAGTGTACACCGGCTGTCCAGGCGGGGCGCACCGGCTGAGCAACCTTTAAACTTTCTGCTCGTAAAAGTAATCTAAACCCATGCGGGGCGCGTCTCAGCCTCCCCGTGGACCCCGGAGTCGTTGACTTGGACTCCGGCGGCGGGTAGAATACGGCGGTTCGGCAGGCAGCCGACGAGCGAAACATGACCGAGAACAGCCAGAGCATCAAACGCGAAGCGCTATCCGACCTTCTCTTCCGCGAGGAG
>JAGOHA010000146.1 GCA_017996395.1 Acidobacteriota bacterium
TGGGCGGCGTCGGCCGCCTCCAGCGCGATGTGCCCGCCGTGCGCTTTGACCTGGTCCAGCAGGCGGATGAAATCCGCCTCGACGTCGCCGGGCTTGCCATCGATCTCCACGAGGAGCAGCGCCTCGGAATCGGTGGGTATGCCGTAGTGCAGGACGTCCTCCACCGCCCGGATGGACGGCCGGTCCATCAGCTCCAGCGCCGTGGGGACGATCCGCGCGCGGATGATGCCGGCCACGGCGGCGCCCGCGTCCTCGACCGAGGCGAAGGCGACGAGCAGGGTGCGGCGCACCTCGGGGAGCGGCAGCAGCTTGAGGGTGAGCTGGGTGATGACCGCCAGCGTTCCCTCCGAGCCCACCAACAGTCCCAGGAGGTCGTACCCCACCACGTTCTTGACCATCTTGCCGCCGGCGGAGCAGAGGGTCCCGTCGGGCAGGACGAAGCGCGCGCCGAGCACGTAGTGTTTGGTGACGCCGTATTTCACCGCGCTCAGCCCGCCGGCGCATTCGGCCACATTGCCGCCCAGCGTCGAGGTGTTGGCGCTGGCCGGATCGGGAGGATAGAACAGGCCGAGGGGCTTGACGGCGTCCTGCAGGTGTTGGGTGACCACGCCCGGCTCGACGACGGCCACCAGGTTGTCGCTGTCGATTTCCAGGATCCGGTTCAGCCGGGTCATGGCCATCACGATGCCGCCGCAGGCCGGAACGCAGCCGCCGGTCATCCCGACACCGGCGCCGCGCGGCGTCACCGGTATACGGAAGCGCTGGCACAGAGCCATGACGCCGGCCACTGCCGCTTCGTTGGGCGGGAACACCACCAGCTCCGGCCCTTCGGGCGCCGGTTCGTTCATGGCGTCCAGCGAATAGCAAACCAGAGTCTCGGGAGCGTCCGCCACATTCTCGGGCCCCAGCAGCTGGCGCAACGCCTGAGTGAACGGTGCAGACAGGGTCATGCGCGTGCTCCGGCAGTGAAGAACGTCAGGCCGCCTTCGGGCACCACCAGTCCGCGGTATCCCTCGGGCAGTCCGTGCAGCGCGACCTTCAAGGCTGCCGGCAGCGAGGCTGCCGGGACAAGTCCCGTCGCCGCCACCTGCTCTGCCGGCAGCTCCGAAACCAGGTGGATGTGGTACCGCTGGGTTTTTTCGAACAGGGCCAAGGCGGTCTGGCCGTTGATGACGTAGTTGCGGATAAGCTCTTCGCGGAACTCTCGTTCGCTCCGAAACCGGAACCAGGGGAAAAAGGTGGGATGGCCCATCCCTTCCGGGCAGGCGGCCAGTACCACCATGGCTCCACCCGGCCGGAGCGCGTGCCGCGCCATCTCGATGGCTTTGTGTGACTGGATGAGATTGATGTCGCGCGGGTGGCCGCCGGCGCTCACGATGACTACGTCCGCCGGCTCGTCCAGCGGGACGGTGTGCCGCTCCAGGTAGCGTCGGCAGGCCTCCTGGTGCGAGGCGACGGCATGGCCGCAGACGCACTGAGCCACGGCGCCGTCGGCGGTGGTCAGGGCGTTGATCACGAACACGCGCTCCACGCCCACCAGCCGCAGCGCCGCCTCCATGTCCTCGTGGACCGGGTTGCCGCTCAGGGCGGCGGTGCCCACGCCGGGGTGTCGTCCGGAGCCGTCGAGCTTGAAAACCAGGTTGTGGTTGAACGTGATAGTGGTTTTGGCGGCCAGGCCGGGCAGCAGGCTTTTCCTCCCCCCAGTGAAACCGGCGAAGTAGTGAAAGCCGATTCCTCCGAGGACCACGATCGCGTCGGCTTCCGCCACCGCCCGGTTTAAACGGACGGTGTTACCGGCGGGGGTGCGTCCGAAATCCACCAGTTGGTCGGCGTCCTCGGCGTCATGCACGAGGATCTTCGCATCGGGAAACGCCTCAGCCGGCACCAACCACCGGATCTCCTCCGGCGTCGGTGGACGATGGATGCCTGTCGCAATAATAATCCTTATTTCTTGGTATTTTATATCGTTTTGCTTGAAGTATTTTGACAGAACTTCAAGGATGATTTCCGAGCCAGTCCGGCGGGTGGCGTCGGAGACCACGATGAGTGGGCGGCGGCGGCCGGCGAGAAACGCGGCGAGAGACGGACTATCCACCGGACGGTCGCAGGCCTCCACGAGGTGCCCCGCCAGATCGGGCGCCGTTTCCATGGGGGGAAGCGCCGCCACCTGGAAGCGCCGGTCCGGCAGCTCGCCGGTGACCGTGTGGCGGTGATATTTCAACGTGACGATCATCGGCCGAACACTCCCGGCAGGCGTGTCTGGCACGAGGGGCAGCGTCCGTCCTTCAATGCGTTCTGGACGATCTCGAAGCCCACCCGCTGGATGAGCATCCGGTTGCAGGAGGGGCAGCGGGTGCTCTCCTCGGGGTGGCCATAGACGTTGCCCACATAGACGAACTTCAGGCCGACCTGACGCGCTTCGGCGCTCAGCTTCTCCAGCGTGGCCACCGGTGTGGGCGGCAGGTTCTGGAGCTTGTACATGGGATGGAAGCGTGTCAGATGCAGCGGGACCTGGTCGCCGAGATTCTGGCGGACCCAGCGGAACATCTTGCGGTTTTCCTCCAGGTTGTCATTGAGCGTCGGGATCACCAGCATCACCAGCTCCAGCCAGATGCCGGCCGCAGCGATCGCCGCCAGGGCGTCGAGGACCGGCTTGAGATGTCCGCGGCACACCTTGGCGTAGAAGTCTTCGGAGAAGCCCTTGAAATCAACCTTGATGGCCGAAAGCGCCGGGATGAGCTTGCGCAGCGGCTCGAGCTGGATGTAGCCGTTGGAGATCATGACACTGCCGATCCCGAGTTTGCGGGCTTCCACAGCCACGTCGTACATGTACTCGTAGAACACCACCGGCTCGGAGTACGTGTAGGCGACGGTGGGACTGGCGTACTGGCGAGCCAGCGCCGCCACGCGCGCCGGCGGCAGATCCACGCACGGCACCTGCTCCGGCCGGAACTGGGAGATCTGCCAGTTCTGACAGTACTGGCATTCCATGTTGCAGCCGGGGGTGGCGATGGACAGCGCCGTGGTGCCCGGCAGGTAGTGGAACAGGGGCTTCTTCTCAATTGGATCGATGTGGGTGGAGCAGACCTGGCCGTACGCCAGCGTGTAGTACTTCCCTTCCCGGTTCTCGCGCACACCGCAGGTGCCGCGCTCCTGGTCGGCCACCACGCACTCCTGGGGGCAGAGCTTGCAGCGCACCTTCCGGTCGCCCAGCGGTTCCCAGTAGCGGGCCTCCCGCGCCGGCGGCACCGCCCCGGTCTTGAACTTCAGGCCGCCCAGGTCCACGGCCGGACGCCCTCCCCCGGCCCGGTCCTGGCCCAGGGCGCAGCCGCAGGCGGCGAGCGTGAACAGTTTCGCCATGTCCCGTCGGCTCCAGCACGTCATGACCGTCTCCTCGATCCGGTGGGCGCGTCCGGCGCCGTCCGGATCAGATCTCCAACCAGCGGATGGCGTCCAGCCGGGCCTCCCCGAGGCCCAATCGACCGGCCTCCGCGAGGTAGGTCGGCGCGCGTCGCTCGGCGGCCAGCGTGGGCAACCCCGCCTCGCGGCGCCGGCGGTCGATGATCTCCTGCGCCACCCGGTCGGCGGCCACTCCGTCCGTGGCGACCATGAGCCCGTGAAATGGCCAGGTGTGCGCTGAATGGAAGGCCGGCCCACCGTGATACTGGGCCAGGTGGGCATCGGCGATGTGCAGCCGGACTTTGCGGCGAATGCTGTCGTGGGTCCAAAGGTGGGCGACGAACGGGGAGCAGTTGTCGTCGTGGTACTTGTTCGGGTTGTGGATGACGCCGTAAAAATTTTTCAGCATCACCGCCACGCCGGCCAGGTCGTGGTCCTTGAGCACACCCAGGTTGATCACCGCGGTGCAGTGCCGCGTGAGGATGCGGGCGAAGCAGGAGCCCACCGTCATGGCCCGGCTGAGCTGCGGCTCGTACCCGTCCACCAGCGCGTCGGTACCGAAGACCTTCAGCCCGCTGCCTGTGGTGTTCAGCGAATAGCCTGCGCGTTGGAGTTCCCGGTCGGAGCGGTCCCAGACGATGATGTGCTCGTCCGGGATTCCGGCTCCGTTGAGCCGCGCGGCGATCGCCCGGACCAGCTCGAACCGCGGGACCAGCGGCCGGCCGGCCATGGCGTTCACCTTGATGGCCACCACGTCATCGGGCCGGAACAGCCGCTTCCAGACGGCCGTGGCGGACTCATCCTCCATCAACCGGGCCATGGCGCGGTCGAGCAGCGCGCCCGGCGTCGCCGGAGCGTCGCTCCCCTTGGCTGATCGGGCGACGACCACCCGGCCCCGCCACCGGTCCGCCGGAACGGTCTCGCCGAACGCGTTGCGGAACCACTGGGTCGAAGCGCCGATGAGCAGGGGGCCGGCCGCGGCGGTCTTGATACTGTCAGCCAGAAACTGGCGCCTACTCCTTCTCATGGAAGACCACCGCCGTGAAGGTCATCAGGACGGCGTCCGGCTCGCGATAGGCGCCGGCGGACAGGCCGGCCTTGCGGCAGACCTGTTCCAGAAACTGCCGCCGGTCCCAGCCCCACTCCACGGGAACCTGGGGCAGGAGCAGCCCGGACCGGCCGCTTTTCTGGATGACGAGGCCGTGCTTCCCCACCTGCACGGTTTGCGGATCGGGACACGGCGCCAGGGGGGAGAGGACGGAAATTTCAATCCGGAGCTTCCGGAGTTCGTCCTTGGTCACGGGCGGGAACCGCGGGTCGCGCACCGCCGCGTTGACGGCCATGTCGGCGACCGCCTGGTACAGCGGCACCTGCGGAGTGACGTAACCGATGCAGCCCCGCAGCTCGCCGCCGCGGGTGAGCGTGACGAATGCGCCGCGGAGTTCCTTGAGCCGCGGGGTGAGCGTATACGCGCCCGCATCCACCGCCGGCTGCCTGCCATCGCTCAGATAGCCATCCAGCGTCCGGCGGGCAATGGTCAGCAGGGTGTTCTTTTCCGTTGCGGTGAGCGTGTACTCGGACGCAGCCGGGGTCTCCTGCGCGTCGCCGGCGACCAGCGGGTCGGCGAACAGGATGGAAACGTAGCTGACGGAGTTCGTGAAGTCGCGGGTGATCTCCCCGGAGGTGGTGTATTCCAGCACCCGGCCCTTGATCACCTTTTTCTTCGCCAGCTGCTGCAACGCGCGGATCGCGATGCCGATGGCGTTGCGGCCGCAAATCGTGTCGCGGGTGGTCCGCAGGTGATCCATGAAGCCGTCGTAGTCCAGGGCGGCGATCTGGCCCGCCGCCTTCAGGTTCCATTTTTTCAGGTTGCCCGCCGGATCATCGCGGAATGGCACGAAGCCGTAGTTGGGGCCGTAATGCGTGAAGTCGGAGGAGACCACGAGCAGAGTCTGTTCGTCGAGGAGCGGCTCGAGAAGCCCGGCCAGCGTCCGCACATCTTCCGGTTTCAGATCGCCCACCAGGATGGGGACGATCCGGGCTTTGGGCAGAGTCACCTGGAGGAACGGCAACTGGCATTCCAGGGCGTGCTCCCGGACGTGCGCGTCGGGCGCGTCCAGGAACAGGGCGTGGGTTTGCAGCCGCCGGCAGGTTTCCAGATCGAGATATACCGGACCCAGCGGCGTGTCGTAGGCGGCGACGGGCGTGATGGACGCTCCCCGAAAGGCGCCGTAGTGGGCCGGGGCCAGCAGCACCACGCGCTCCCACTTGCCGCCGCGCAGGTGCACGTAGCCGGCGGCGGCGGTGGAGCCGGAATACACGTAGCCGGCGTGGGGCACCACCAGCGCCACCGGCGGCTCATCCGGTTTGCGCACCGCGTTGCGGGCCGCCCGGTCGAGCAGGGACTGCACCTGTGTCCGGAGGCCGTCGGGTGACGCCTCATACCACAAGCCGGCCACCGCCGCCTTGCGGTGGGGCAGATCGCCCGCCGCCGTCGGCAGGACCATCACCGCCATCAACAGACCCGCCAGAAGACAATACAGGGCTCTCATTGCATCCTCATTAATACCGTGCGTGGCGGAACGCGCCGGGCCGCATGATCCGGTCACTTTTCCACCGCTTTGTAGCTCTCTTTGTGGCTCACCTTCAGCTTGTCGGGCTTGCCGTCACGATTGATGTCCGCTTCCGCTTCGACGCGGATCTTCCGGTTCTTGTTGTCCAGCTTCTGGTTCGTGGGCGTGTAGGCCATGGTGTACTGATAGCGCAGGTACATGTTCAAATTGCGGAAGACGCTGGGGTATTCCGAGCTGAACCGCGGGAAAAAGGCGATGCCGCCGGTCTTCTTGGTGATGGACTTGAGGCGAAGATCGGCCATCAGCAGGTCGGAGCGGGTGGCCGAAGAGTAGAGCGGCTCGTTGATCGTCCGCTCGAGCTGGCCCATGCTGACGGCGTAAATCACCGTATCCGACGTCGCCGCGGCCTTGAGGGCGTCATCATAGGTCTTCTTGCTGAAGGTGTCCAGACCCGTGCTGAGCATGATGATGGCCTTCTTACCCTGCACTTCCCGCATCCGGTCGATGGTGAAGATGACCACGTCGGCCAGCGCGCTCTCGTTGAATCCCTTGTAGTAGAGGCTGATGTTCGCCTCGCGGACGATTTTCTGCTTGTCGAGAGTGAAGTCCACCGCGATGCGGGGCTTGATGTCGTAGGTGATCAACGCGCAGTAGTCGTCCGGGCGTAAATTCTTGACGAAATCCAGGACGGCGTACCAGAAGTCGTATTCGAGGCCGTAGATGACCCCGCTGGATTCGAGGACCAGCACCACGTTGATGGGCGAAAGATCCGGAAAGAAATTGGTCAGCTCCTGC
>JAGOHA010000030.1 GCA_017996395.1 Acidobacteriota bacterium
AAAAGAAAACGGCCGGGACGCTGCAAAGCGTCCCGGCCGGGGGTTGAGCCAACGCGGGCGTCAGATCTTCAGCTCGCCGCGGACGAAGGCCGCGCCGTTTTCCAGCGCCTTGACGTTTTCGGCGATGAGCTTCTTCGCCTTGATGAAGGCGGGCAGACCCCTGATCGCCGTCTCCATGCTGATGAGGCCGGTCTTCTGGATGAACGCGCCCAGCACCACCATGTTGGCGAAGCGGATGTTCCCCATCTGCGACGCGATCTCGGACGCCGGGATGGGCAGCCACTCCACGTCCTTGCGGGTGGGCTGGATGTCGATCATGGAGGTGTTGTAGATGAGCAGGCCGCCGCGCGCCATTTCCTTTTCGAACTTCTCCAGCGACGGCTTGTTGAAGGCGACGCAGACGGTGGACGCACTCACCAGCGGCGAGCCGATGGGCGTGTCCGAGATGTTCACGTGGCAGTGGGCGGTGCCGCCCCGCATCTCCGGACCGTAGGAGGGAAGCCAGCTCACGTTGTACCCCTCCATCATCCCGAGCTGGGCCATGGCCACGCCGAGCAGGAGCACGCCCTGGCCGCCGAAGCCGGCGATCTTGATCCGCGGGTTGCGGTACTGCTCGGGCACCTTGGGTCTGGCCGCCGACGCCGCCTCGTCCTCGAGCGGCAGTTCGATCAGCTGGAGCACGTCGGCGTCGGAATAGGTCACGTCCGGGGGCGCCCAGCCTTCCGCCTCGGCGGACTTGTCGCGGAACACCTGAACCGGAAAGTAGGGGAGCATCTTCTCCTCGATCCACTTCAGCGAGTCGGGCGCCGACACCTTCCAGCCGGTGGGGCACTGTGCCAGGATCTCCACGAAGCTGAAGCCCTTTCCCTGCACCTGGTTCTCGAGCGCCTTGCGGATGGCCTTGCGGGCCTTGGCGCGGGCCCCCGGCGAATGCAGCGAGACGCGCTCCACGTAAACGGGCGCCTCCAGGGCCGAGATGAGCTCGCACATCCGGATGGGGTACCCTTCGTTGTGGATGTTGCGGCCGCGGGGCGAGGTGGTGGTCTGCTGGCCCACCAGGGTGGTGGGGGCCATCTGCCCGCCGGTCATGCCGTAGATCGCGTTGTTGACGAAGAAGACGGTCAGCCGCTCGCCGCGGTTGGCCGCGTGGATGATCTCGTCGCCGCCGATGGCGGCCAGGTCGCCGTCCCCCTGGTAGCTGATCACGATGGAGTGGGGATTGATCCGCTTGATGCCCGTGGCCACCGCCGGAGCGCGGCCGTGGGCCGCCTGGAGGTTGCCAACGTCGAAGTAGTAGTAGGCGAACACCGAACATCCCACCGGGGAGATCAGGATGGTGCGCTCGGTGAGCTTCAGGTCGTCCAGCGCCTCGGCGATGTACTTGTGGGCGATGCCGTGGCCGCAGCCGGGGCAATAGTGGGTGACGGACTGGTTGCCGCTCTTGCGGGGATACTCGGGATAGAAGCTCGCGGATTTTTCGAGGTATTTTTCGTACATGGCTTCCTCCTAGAGCTTCCGGATCACGCCGAGCAGTTCCTGCGCCGACGGGACCGAGCCGCCCATGCGGCCGTAAAACTTGACCGGCTTGCGGCCCTCGACGGCCAGCCGGACGTCATCCACCATCTGCCCGTTGGACAGTTCCACCACCTGGATCGTCTGCACCCGCTCGCACAGCTTCTGGATCCGCTTGGCGGGGAACGGCCACAGGGTCACGGGGCGGAGCAGCCCCACCTTGATCCCCTGCTCCCGGGCCAGATCCACCGTCGTGCGCAGGATGCGGCTGATGATGCCGTACCCGATGACCAGCAGTTCGGCGTCCCGGGTGCGGTACTCGTCGACCAGCACCTCTTTCCGTTCGATCTCGGCGTATTTCTTCTGGAGCTTGCGGTTGTGCTCCTCGAGCTCTTCGGGATCCAGGTAGATCGAGTTGATCAGGTTCTTCCGGGTGGCGTCGTCGCCGTGCACGCCCCAGTCGTGGCGTTTCGGATGCTGGACGGCGGTGGGAAAGTTCACCTGCTCCATCATCTGGCCGATGTAGCCGTCGGTCACCACGTAGACCGGTGTGCGGTACTGGTCGGCCAGATCGAACGCCTTGATCGTGAGATCGCACATCTCCTGGGCGGAGTTGGGCGCCAGGACGATGCAGCGATAGTTGCCGTGGCCGCCGCCCTTGACCACCTGGTGGTAGTCGGATTGTTCGGGGGCGATGTTGCCCAGACCCGGGCCGCCGCGCATGATGTCGGCGATGACGCACGGCAGCTCGGCGCCGGCGCAGTAGGAGACGCCCTCCTGCTTGAGCGAAATGCCCGGCCCCGAGGAGGCGGTCATGACGCGGACGCCCCCGCCGGCGGCGCCGTACACCATCTGGATGGATGCGATTTCGCTCTCCGCCTGGATGAACGTCCGGCCCACCAGGGGAAAGTACTTGGCCGCGGCTTCGGCGATCTCGCTGGCCGGGGTGATGGGGTAGCCGAAATAGGCCTGACACCCCGCCAGGATGGCCGCCTTGACGACCGCTTCATTGCCCTTGATCAGTTCTCTTGGCATGGCTTCCTCCCGCTCATTGCGCCTGCTTGGCCAGGCGGTAGACGGTCACCGCCCCGGGCTCGGGGCAGGCGTAGAAGCAGGTGCCGCATCCCGTGCAGCCGCTCCCCTTGTACTGGGCGGGGTGGTACCCCTGCTTGTTGATCACGGTCTTCGAGAATTCGATCACCTGGACCGGACACGCCACGATGCACAGGCCGCAGCCCTTGCACTCGTCGACGGAGATCTCGAGCCGGCCCCGGTCGAGCTTGTCAGTCATGAAACACCCCCGAACGGTTGGATTGTGGGGGCCGCCCCGCCGCGCGGGCGGCGGGGCGGCGGATATCGCGGGGCGGCTCCAGCCGCCCGTCCGGCTACTTGCGCCGCGGCTTCAGGAAGCGGCCCAGGACGTCGGCCAGGTCGGGCGAGCCGATTTCCTGCAACTCGTACATCACCCGGACCGTCGGGTGCTTGATCTTGCACACCCGGCGCAGGTCGATGGGCGTGCCGATGACCACCAGGTCGCACGGCGTGTTGTTGATGGTCTTCTCGAGGTCCTTCACCTGCTGGCCGCCGTAGCCCATGGCCGGGAGGAGGCCCTCCACTTCGGGGTACTGGGTGAAGGTTTCCACCAGCTTGCCCACCGCGTACGGCTTCGGATCCACCAGCTCGGCGGCGCCGTACTTCATGGCCGCCATGACCCCGGCGCCGTAGTCCATCTCGCCGTGGGTGAGGGTCGGGCCGTCCTCGACCACCAGGACGCGCTTGCCGTGGATGGCGCCGTAATTCTCCACGAAGAGCGGGCTGGCCGCGTCGATGACGACGGCCTTGGGATTGGCCTCGCGGATCGACGCCCGCACTTCCTCGATCCCGTCGAGGTCGGCGGTGTCGATCTTGTTGATGATGATCACATCGGCCCGGCGCAGATTGGTCTCGCCCGGGTGGTAGGCCAGCTCATGGCCGGCCCGGTGCGGGTCGACCACGACGATTTCCAGGTCCGACTTGTAGAACGGGAAGTCGTTGTTGCCGCCGTCCCACAGGATGACGTCGGCTTCCTTCTCGGCCTGCCGCAAGATCGCCTCATAGTCCACGCCGGCGTACACGATGACGCCCTTGGCGATGTGCGGCTCGTACTCCTCCATCTCCTCGATGGTGCACTTGTGCTTCTTCAGGTCCGCCAGCGAGGCGAACCGCTGGACGGCCTGGGCGGCCAGGTCGCCGTACGGCATGGGGTGCCGGATGGCCACGACCTTCTTGCCCAGCGCCTGCAGCGCGCAGACCACGGCCCGGCTGGTCTGGCTCTTGCCGCAGCCGGTTCGGACGGCGCACACCGAAACCACCGGCTTGGTCGATTTGACCATGGTGGCGTCGGGGCCGATGAACCGGAAGTCCGCGCCCTTGGCCAGCACGCGCGAGGCCTTGTGCATGACCACGTCGTGGGGCACGTCGCTGTAAGCGAAGATCACCTGGTGGACCTTGTACTTGTCGATGAGCTGTTCCAGCTCGCGCTCGTCGTAGATGGGGATCCCCTTCGGATACAGCTTCCCCGCCAGCTCCCGGGGATACTTCTTGCCGGAGATGTCCGGGATCTGGGTGGCGGTGAAGGCGACCACCTCGTATTGCGGGTTGTCGCGGAAGCAGGTGTTGAAGTTATGAAAATCGCGCCCGGCGGCGCCCATGATCAGCACGCGAATCTTGTCAGCCATGTTGTCCTCCTCTTTATGTTTGATTTCAGGCCCTCGGGTCCGGATATCGGGGGGCAGCCCCCCGGATTCAGCTCAGCGGGCCGATCCTCTGAGTGAAGAACGAGACGGTGAGTTGACGTTTCCGTTCCATATGTCCGCTCCAGGTCGGCGGCACGACGCCGCGCTAGTCCAGGAGATGGGAGACCAAACCGTCCTTGAGTTTCGGCTCGAACCAGGTGGACTTGGGCGGCATGATCCGGCCGGCGTCGGCGATGGCCATCAGCTCGTCGACGGAAGTGGGGTAAAGGGCGAAGGCCACCACCGCCTCGCCGCTCCGGACCAGCCGCTCCAGCTCGCCGATGCCGCGGATGCCGCCGACGAAGTCGATGCGCTTGTCCTTGCGCGGATCGCCGATCCCCAGCACCGGCGCCAGCAGGTTTTCCTGCAGGATGCTCACATCGAGGCTGCGCACCGGGTCGTCCGCGGGGAACGTGCCCGGCCGGGGCGACAGGCGGTGCCACCGGCCGTCGAGGAACATCCGGAATTCGTGGCGGCGCTCCGGCCGGCCCGAATCCGCGGGCGCCACGTCAAACGCCTGCTCCAGCCGGGCTAAGAACCCGGCCTTGTCCAGCCCGTGCAGGTCATGGACCACCCGGTTGTAATCCATGATCCGGAGCTGGTTGTGGGGAAAGATGTAGGCCAGGAAAAAGTTGTAGTCCTCGCGGCCGGTGTGCCCCGGATTGGCGTCCCGGCGCATCCGGCGCACCCGCGACGCGGCGGCCGAACGGTGGTGGCCGTCGGCGACGTACAGGTGCGGGATCTCGCGGAAGATGGCGGTGACGTCCGCGATCCAGCCGGGGTCGGAGACCACCCAGAACCAGTGTTCGATGCCGTCGGCGGAAGTGAAGTGGTACTCCGGCTCGCGGCGGCAGGCCGACTCGATTCTGGCGTCGAGGTCGGCCCGGGCGTGGTAGGTCAGGAAGACCGGGCCGGTCTGGGCGTTGAGCTCGCTGACGTGGCGGGTGCGGTCGTCCTCCTTGTCCTGCCGGGTCAGCTCGTGCTTGCGGATCACGTCGGCGTCATAGTCGTCCACCGACGCGCCGGCGGCCAGAGAGGTCTGAATGTGATCGCCCATCCGCTGGCGGTAGATGTAGAGGCTGTCGGCCGCATCCCGGAACAGCACGCCGTCGGCGATCAGGCGCTGGAAGTTTTCCTGGCCCTTATGGTAGACGCGATCGTCGTACAAATCGATGCCGGGGGGCAGGTCGATCTCGGGCTTGCCCACGTGGAGGAAGGAGTAGGGATTGCCGCCCGCCATGGCCAGGGCCTCCTTCGATGACAGGACATCATACGGGGGCGACGCTACCTGCTCCACCAGGTGCCGCACCGGCCGGACGCCTCGAAACGCCTTGATCACCGCCATCGCTTCACTCCCAAAAGATCTGATTACAGTCGGAATATGAAAGTGTACCGAGGCTGCAATCCAAAGTCAAACACAATCACGCTGGCCGGCGGCACGGCGTGCCGGGACGCTATCCAATGACGGATTCTCTGCGGTTCTCGACGGGAAGCCGGATCGGCCGGAGGTCAGACCCGGGAGCTGAGGACGCGCCGGCGGATCAGCTCGTCGCTCACCCGGAACCGGACCAGGCGGTTCTCGCGCAGGTTCTCCAGCTCGTTGGAGGGAATGGATTTGAACTCCATGTACAGCGATTTGAGGTAGGTGTAGTAGTTTTCCAGCGGCGCGAACGCGTGATAGATGGAGAACTTGCGCCGGTGGCCGTAGAACGTCTTGAGGAAACGGATCAGGGTGTTCCAGCGCACCGGGTGCTCCAGATCGGGGGCGAAGCCGCCCTTGGAGAAAAAGCTGTGGGCGCGGGCCTCGGCTTCGAAGTGGAAGCGGTACGGATACCAGTACTCACCCTGCTTCATGTAGCAGTTGTAGGTGTCGATCACCACCAGCTCGCCGCTGACCTCGGGCACGCGGTCCCCCTCCCGGCCCTGCACCAGGCTCAGCAGCAGGCTCGCGTCCACGGCGATGGGCACACCGCGCAGCAGGTAGTTGTACACGTCGTTCTGGTAGACCAGGCAGCTCTGCCGGTCCACGAAGATTTCCATGGGGTAGTTCTGGATGTCGCAGAAGAGCTGCACGTGCTCCAGCACGCTCAAACGATCAGATGGCAGTAGGAGGCGCTTGTCGTTCATACGCGCCTTATTATACCAGAGAACGGCGGCGGCGTCAGGCTTCTCATGCGCCCGCCCCGGCGGACGCCGTCAAGTCCTTGTGGTAGATGCGGAACCGCTTGTAGCACTCGGAGCCGAGCATCTCCGCGGCGCGGTTCATCATGACGTTGTCTTCGAGCACCCAGCCGATCTCCGCATGATGGTAGCCCGCCGCCGTGCCCCGGGTGACGATGTCGTGGTAGAGCGCCGCCGCAAAGCCCATGCTCTGGTAATCCTTCAGGGAGCCCATGGCCAGCACCCGCAGCACGTTCAGCCGTCGCCTGGCGCGCAGCAGCCGGAGCCAGCCCAGCGGCAGCAGTCGGCCGCCCAGGTCCTTGAGGATCAGATTCAGCTCGGGGAGCGCCAGGAGGAAACCCACCGGCTCGCCGCCGCGCTCGGCGATGTAGACAACGCGCGGATCCACCACCCACTTGAAGTCCGCGGCCATGGCGGCGATCTCCTCGCGGGACATGGGCACGAAGCCCCAGTTGCTGCTCCAGGCGTCGTTGTAGACCTTGAAGATCCGGTCGATCTCCTCGTCGAGGCGGTCCATCCGGATATCGCGCGTGGTCAGGCCGTACCGCTGCATCAGCCGGCCGGTGACGCTGGCCAGCTTCTCCGGAAAGGGGTGGTCGTCGCTGAGCCAGTACGCCAGCAAATCCTTGGCCTTGACGAATCCCGCCGCCTCGATCAGCCCCGCGTAGTACGGGTAGTTGTACGGCATCATGAACGCCGGCGGACGGTCGAAGCCTTCGATGAGGAGGGCGCACTCGTAGTTGGTGGAGGGGCTCACCGGCCCCTGCAGGGCGGTCAGACCCCGACCGGCGCACCAGGCGGCCGCCGCCTCCAGGAGCGACCGGGCCGTGGCCGGGTCGTCCTCGGTTTCGAAGAAGCCGAAGAAGCCGGTGGCGTCGTGACAAAATTCGTTGTGGGCCCGGTTGTGGATGGCCGCCACCCGGCCCACCGGGCGGCCGTCGCGCTCCGCCAGGAAAAACTCCGCCGTCGCCTGCCGGTAGAACGGGTGACGCCGCCGGTCCAGCAGCCGCCGCTGATCGTACCGCAGCGGCGGGACCCAGTGGGGGTGCCCGGCATAGTGCCGGTACGGGAACTCGATGAAGGCGCGCAGATCGCGCGCGCCGGACACCGGCCGAACCGTCGTCGTCATGACTGTCGCTCCCATCGCCGGTTTGGGTCAGCGGCTCCGCGCCGACACGGCGGCGGCGTCGAGCGCCGTGCGGATCTCGTCGGCCAGCCGCTCCAGGCCGTCGCCCCGCAGCGCCGACACGGTCAGGTCGCCGTATCGCTGGGCCAGGTGGGCCTGTTCGGCCGGGTCCAGCCGGTCGGCCTTGTTGAGCACCCGCAGCCGCGGGATCCCGTCCAGGCCGAGGTCGGCCAGCAACCGCTCCACGGTCAGGATGTGGTGGTCCCGCTGCGCGCTGGTGGCGTCGACCAGGTGAATGATCAGCGCCGAGTCCTCGATTTCCTCCAGCGTCGCCTTGAATGCCTCGAGCAGGGGCGGCGGCAGCTCGCGGATGAATCCCACAGTGTCCGAAACGATGACCTCCTGCCCCCACGGCAGCCGCATGCGCCGGCTCACCGGGTCCAGCGTGGCAAACAGCTTGTCCTCGACCGGGACCGCCGCCCGCGTCATGGCGTTCATCAGGGTGGATTTGCCGGCGTTGGTGTACCCGATGATGGATACCACCGGCGCCCCCCGCCGCTGCCGGCCCAGGCGCCGCTGCCGCCGCGAGGTGCGGATCGCGGCCAATTTCTGCGCCAGCAGGTCGATGCGATCCTTGATGCGGCGGCGGTTCACCTCCAGCGACGTCTCGCCGGGACCGCGGCCGCCGATGCCCCCGCTGAGGCGGGACAGGGAGTCGTCGAACTCCACCAGCCGCGGCATCAGGTACTGGAGCTGGGCCAGTTCCACCTGGATCTTCCCCTCCTGGGAGCGGGCCCGGCGGGAGAAGATATCGAGGATGAGCTGGCTCCGGTCGATGACCTTCAGATCGGTCTCGCGACCGATGAGCCGGCTCTGGGTGGGGGTGAGGGTCTGGTTGAAGATGAGCAGGGTGGCGCCGAGCTGCATGCTCCGGGTGATGAGCTCCTGCAGCTTGCCCCGGCCCAGGAGGTAGCGGGGATCCAGGGAGGCGCGGCGCTGGACGAACCGGTCGATCACCTGCACGTCGGCGGAGTAGGCCAGCTCATCCAGCTCGTCCATCCGCTCGCGTTCGGTGTCCACGGGACCAGTGGTGACCCCCAGCAGGATCGCCCGCTCCGCGTGCTCCTGGCGGCGGAGCTGCGAGGTCTTCCGGACGAACTCGCCCTCCAGGTCGCGGATGAAGGCCTCGTAGTTCAGGTCCAGCCGGTACACGTCGCAGGGCGGGAGCAGCCGCCACAGCTCGGGCCGGGCGGCGCCGCCCGGCGGATCGAAGTCGGGCGACAGGTGGGCGGTGTGCACCTGCCCGGGCCGGCCGTCGTCGGTGACATCCAGGGCGGTCATGGTGTCCAGCCGCAGGAGCGAGAGGTCCGTCAGGTCCTCCCGGCTCAGCCCCGCCTCGCCGAAATGGGTGTGGATGCACCGGAGGCCGCGGAAACGGCGCAGATCGGTGCGGATCCGCCGGAAGTCGGGCAGCTCGATCCGGCCGCGGTCCCCCACCACCACGTACTCGACGGCGCCCTTCCGGTCCACCAGCACCCCCACCTGGCGCCGGATCTCGGCCGCGATCCGGGCCAGGCCCGCCGCGAACTCCGGCGTCAGCAGGCTCTGGGCCGGCAGGCGGCGCTGGTAGATTTTCTGAAGCTGGCGGATCTGGCTGGGCTTGAGTCCCGAGGTGTTGCCGTAGATCTTGGAGATGGCTCACCTCCGCCGGGGACGCGGCCGGGGCCGTCCGCCGCGCCGCTTCAGGTGGCGCTGGAACAGCGCGCGCATGCCGGGACGCCTGGCAGCGGCGGCGTCCGGCGCGGGTTCACTTTGGGCGAACGTTTCATGCAGCTCCCCGTCCTGCACCGTGACCCGGCCCTCGGTGCTTAGGCGCACCCAGTGGGTGCAATAGGCGCGCCATCGGCCGCCGCCGCACTGGCGGATGCAGAAGGTGTCGGTGTCGGTGCAATTGACGCATTCGCCCAGCAGCATGCAGATGCGCGGCACCAGCAGACCGCACGTCTGGCACTGGATGTACGGCTCGTCCATCGGCTCGAAGCGGGGGCAGTCCGCCCGCGCCCGGTAGTCCTCGATGTGGCCGAAGACGGTGCAGCCGTAAAACAGGCGGTCGGTCCGGCTGGTGGCCGAGTCCATGGACCGGAAGTCATCAAACCAGTTCCGACAGGTCCGGCAATCGACGATCACGACAGGTTGACCTCTCGAACGGGCTGGGGGCGGGTGACGGGTGTCGGGCGGCGGAGACGCGACGCGGCGCGGGGAGCGGGGGATGCGGGCGGCTTCATCGGGTGCTACCGCCGGTCATCAAGGGATCCTCGAATGGGCTCGCCGGATCCCAGCCGCGGCGGATCAGCTTCAGGTGGACGTCGCGGCGACCGAAGCGGATGGCCTCCTGACCGGTGGGCATGTAGATGTCCACCTCCCGGCCCTGGATCTCCGGACCGGTGTCCATGGCGGTGTAGATGCCGGAGTAGCCCTCGCCCTGGATCTCGACGATGGAACCGAGGGGCACCACGCGCGGATCCACCGCGATGATGCCCCGCCGGACCCAGACGCCGCTCTTGGTGATGCCGAAGACGGAGTAGGCGGTGGCTTCGAACGTCTGCCATTCGCCGTCGTCGGACAGCGGTTCGATGACCGGCGGCGGGGCGGTCGCCGGGCGGTGGGGCTCCAGCTCCAGGCTGAAGGCGGCCTCATCGTCGATCGTGCGCGCAAAGATCACCCGGTTCTCCAGCGCCACGTAGGAGAACAGGATGACATTGAGCAACAGGATCAGCACCAGAATCGACTTCCGGATGTACACAGCCCCTCCAGCCTCACTCTACCAGTCGATATTATTATAAACTGAAAGTCAAACCCGCGGACCCCGATGTTTACCCGGCTGCCGCCGGCGGCGGCGCCCGGCGTCGGCCTGAAGCCCTTGGGCCGCACGGAAAAGTCTGCTATCATATCCCGGCACATGGAGGGCGGATGAAGGCGTACCTGTCGGGGTCGATGGAATATGCCCCGGATTTCGGGACCGGCTGGCGCGAGGAGATCGAGGCGTACCTGCGCGGCACCCTGCGCCACGAGGTGTACAATCCGGCCCGCGACATCCGCAAGAATCTCTCCGCCGAGGAGCAGGCCAATTTCCGGCGCTGGAAGACCGACGACCCGCCCCGGTTCCGCGAGGTGATCCGCAAGATCATCCATTACGACCTGGATGTCCTCGAGGGGGGCGTCGGATACGTCGTCTGTCACTGGGACCGGCACTGCCGGCGCGGCGGCGGGACGCACGGCGAGCTCACCACCGCCTTCCGCCGCGGCATCCCGGTCTACATGGTGACCGAGGAGCCGCCCCACGAAATCAGCGGCTGGATCCTGGGCTGCTGCGACGAGGTGTACGGCTCCTGGCCGGAGCTTTGCGCCTTCCTGCAGGCGCGCTTTTCCCAATGATCATTCGGAGGCACGCTTCATGCAAAAGTTCATCCGCGGACAGATGGGTTGGATCGAGGTGGTCACCGGCAGCATGTTCAGCGGCAAGAGCGAGGAGCTCATCCGCCGCCTGAAGCGCGCCGAGATCGCCAAGCAGCGGATCCAGGTCTTCAAGCCCTGCCTCGACGACCGGTACAGCGACACGCACATCGTCAGCCATAGCGACATGAAGTATCAGTCCGAGATCGTGAAAAAGGCCAGCGAGATCATGGAGCGGGTTCTGCCCCGCACCGAGGTGGTGGGCATCGACGAAGCCCAGTTCTTCGATCCCGGCATCGTGGATGTCTGCAACCGCCTCGCCGACATGGGCAAGCGCGTCATCGTCGCCGGCCTGGACCGGGATTACCGCGGCGTGCCGTTCGACCCCATGCCCCAGATCATGGCCATCGCCGAGGACATCACCAAAACCGCCGCCATCTGCATGCAGTGCGGCAATCCCGCCTATTACACCCAGCGGCTCATCGCCAGCCAGGAGCGGATCGTGGTGGGCGCCGCGGACGCATACGAGGCCCGCTGCCGGCGCTGCTTCGAGCCGCCCAAACCGGAAGAAACGTCCCCGACCCGGCCGAAGGACCCGAAGGCGTGAGCCCCCGCCGCCGGGCCGACCACCCGAAGGCGCGGCGGCGGCACAGGGCCGACCTGCTATAATGAACTCAGGATGACACCGAACCGCCGATCACGCGACGCGTCGCGTCCCCGCCCCACCGGAAGTGCGGGGGCCGCGGCGGCGGCGCTGGCGGCCCCTGACCGCAATTCCCCCTGGGAGGCGAACTATGTGGTGCCCCACCTGTCGAGCCGAGTACGTGGAGGATGTCCGCCGCTGCCCGGTCTGTGACGTGGACCTGGTGAGCGAGCTGCCCGACGAGACTCCCGAGTACATCCCCGACACCTGGAAGCTCGCAGCGGAGTACACGGACGAGATCGCGGCCAGCCTGGCGGAGGGGCTGCTGGAGGACAACGATATCCCGTGCAAGCTCGAGAACCTCACCTTCCACGCCGAGCCCATCGCCGTGTCCCAGTCCTTCAGCCGCGTGCGGGTCTGGGTGGAGGAGGACAACCTGGCGGCGGCCCAGACGCTCCTGGCCGAGGCGGACAATTTCGCCCTCTGTTCGGAATGCGGTGCGGCGGTGAAGAAAGAGGACACGGCCTGCCCCCAGTGCGGCGTCACACTGGAGGACGAGCCGGCGGGCGACTGACCGCGCCCACCGGTCCACGGCGCGCTCCGGGCGCGGCCGTGCATCCAAATCAGGGGATCAGGGAACGACGAACAGTTCCCGGGCGACCACTTCGCGGACTCCGGGCAGCTTGCGGACATCGGCGATGAGCCGTTGCCTGGCCTCCTCGGTGGGGACCTGGCCGAAAAGCTCCACGCGCCCGGCGTCGCAGTTGACGCTGACGGTGCTCCCCTTGTACCCCAATCGGATCTTGTTCAGCACCAGGAAGGTCAGGTCCTTGTCGGACAGCTCGTAAACCACCCCGTCGGCGGCGCCGGCTGCGGCCGGCGCGGCGGGCGCGGCGGCGCCCGGGGCGGTGGCGCGCGCGGCTTCGCCGGCCCACCGGCGGCGGGCCTCCTCCTCCACGGCCTTGCGGCGAGCCTCCTCGGCTTCCCGCTGTTTCATCTTCTCCGCCGCCTCACGCCGGGCGTCCTGCTCCAGGCCGTCCAGGAACGCGGATTTTCCCCGTTTCTCATCCGTCGATGAACACCCCGTCGCCACCGCTGCGGTCAGCAGGAGCGCCGCGGCGGCGCAGGCGGAACACATGGCTCGGGTCAGGCGGGTCATGGTGCGGCTCATCCCCTTGAATGGCGTCACCCGCGGAGCGGCCGCGGGTGCAAAGCGCGGGCGGGAGCCCGTCGCCGGACTCCCGTCCCCGGTCATTTACATGCGCAGCGGGCGTCCCCTCAGGAGGTGAAGGCCGCCTTGACGTTCTTGTCCAGCAGCACGATCAGCGCCCAGATGCCCACCGGCAGACCGAGGCAGCAGCACGGCCAGATGCAGGGCAGCATGGGGAGGATCGCCGCCACCATGGCGAACACGTAGGACTGCAGGGCCTTCATCTTCATCGCGCCGAAGATCACCACGCCGCAGATGGCGATGGAGATGATGCTCATCAGGATGCCGATGCCGCCCGACATCATGGAGAGCGCTTCGCTGGGCATGTCCTCGGCCATGCCGCCCATGAACGACATGCCGGTTCCCAGGATGTTCAGCAGGAGCATCACGATGTGCCACAGGATCGACAGGCCGGCGACCACCATGAGCAGGATGGCCGGCAGCGACACCTTGGCCTGGGCGGCCGCGGCATCCGTGGGCGGCGCCATCGGGGGCGGCGCGCCGTAGGACGGCGGCGGCGCAGGCGGCGGCGGCGCGGGCGCACCGGCGTACGGAGGCGGCGACGGCGGACCGGGCGGCGGTCCCGGCGGCGGGGGTGCCGGCGGGGGCGGCGTCGCGGCTACCGCGGGGAACGAGAAGCCGCAATTCTTGCAGAATTTTGCCGAATCGGGATTCTCCGTGCCACATGCAGGACAAAACATCGGGACCTCCCATGCTGCGGATGATTGATGTATCGAAGTGTAACGGCGGCCCGTGAAAAAAGCAAACGCAAATTTGGCCCCGCCGTTCGCATCCTCCGGCGCCGAACGGGTCCGCGCGATCCGGCCGGCGGCAGGCGGTCCGGGGTCGGCCTGCAACGCACCGCGTCCGCGGCTGCCGGAAGATCCTGAGTCAATAGACGGCGGTTCGCCAGCTTTTCACACGTTTCCACACGGCGGCGGCCTCTCGGTCCCGCCGCGTCGGGAGCGCGACACCGGCCGAGACCACGTGCCGGCGGATTAAAAATGTGGTTCAGATCCGGCGGGGGCGGATATAGAATGATCCCACGGCAAACATCATCGGAGCGAGACAACCGTGCGGGAGGTCGGGATGGGGGAAAAGAGATTCCTGCTGCTGGAACCGTTCGAGTCCGCCTGGGCCCACATGCGCCGCACGCTCTATCATCCGTTCTCCTGGAAGAAGTGGTTCGCCTGGGGCCTGCTGGCGTTAATCGGCGCCAACATCCAGCATGGCGGAGGTTTCCCCAACATCTTTTCCTTCATTCAGGACGAAGCGGAGAACCGGTCGGACCGATTCGCCGCCAGCGGCTTCCCGGCCGAGGCGCTGCCGGGTGATCCGGCGTCCTGGTTCGGCGGAAACGTGTGGCTGATCGCCGCGGTGATCGGCGGCATCGCGCTGGTGTTTCTGGCCGTCATCATCCTGTTGACTTACATATTCAGCCGCGGCCGGTTCATGTTCGTCGAGTGCCTTGTGGAAAACAAGACCGCCCTCGGCGAGAGCTGGCACCGCAACCGCGTCCAGGGCCTGTCGCTGTTCTGGTGGTATCTCGGCTTCAGCGTGTTCATCCTCCTGCTGCTGGTGCTGGCGGGCGTGACCGTGTTCCTCACCCTCTTCCGCGACGGCGAATTCGCCCCCTTCGGCCAGATCTGGCCGCAGCTCCTGGCCATCGGGGCCGGCGCCCTGCTGGCTCTCATCCCCATCATCGTCATTGCCATCTACCTGGAGGACTTCGTCGTCCCCATCATGTGGAGCCGGCGCATCCGGGTGCTCGAGGCCTGGAACGCCTTCTTCACCCTGTTTCAGGAACACACCGGCGCCCTGCTGCTGTACCTGCTGATGCGCCTCGGGCTGAGCATCGCCGCGAGTTTCGTGATGAGCTGCGGCGTCTGCCTGACCTGCTGCATCGCCGCCATTCCCTGGGTCGGCCAGACGCTGCTCCTGCCCGTCTACGTCGTCATGCGCATGTATCCCATCCAGGCGCTGGCGCAGGTGGATCCCGCACTGGCGGAACGGCTGGCTGCCTTCGCGCCACCCCCGGCCCCGCCGGCGCCCGCCGTCGTCACGGAAGCCGAGACGGCGCCCCCCATCGGCGCCGAACTCGTCGCGCCACCCGACGACGCGGCCCCGCAATCGGACGCGGACCTTTCCAATCCGCCGGCCGCGCCGCCGGATCCGCCCCGGGAATAGCTGCCCGTCATCACACACGCACCGGCACCCGATGCGTGGCCGAGCATCCGGACACGGCGCCTTCTCACCGGTCGAGCCGTCCCGAAACGCACGCCTGTCGGGCACCTTTTCAGATCCGCTCGGGAGCCCCTTTTCTAACCGCTTGATATTCAAAAATATTCAATGAAACTGTGGATCCGCGTGAGGAAAACTTGTGGACAACCCCGGGAGGTGGGCGCCGAAACAGGATTTCCGCTATTTGCTTAAATAAGTGGCAGTCCGCTAACTGACTCAAAAAAAGGGACTTTTATTTATACTGTAATCAGATTGCAGGCCCATTCGGACGCTGCGAAGTTTTCCACAGATTTCTCCACAGCGCGCATTTACAGCGGCGAGAAGAAATACAACTTCGCATGGGATAAGGGGTTGCGAATAGCGGTCGGTTTGCACCCACTATTCAACGACGAAAAGCACATCTCCAGTTAGCACGGTTTCACCTTCCTTGGGACCGATGCGGCTGATGGTCCCTGCACGCGGCGCGACGATGGCGTTCTCCATTTTCATCGCTTCCATGTACAGGACGGTGTCCCCTTCGGCGACCGTTTCCCCCGCGCTCTTCAGCACGCGGACGATGAGCCCGGGCATGAACGCGCGCACCAGGCCCTCCTTCACCATCTTCACTTCCTGACGCGTGGTGAGGAGCTTGCCGGCCATGATCTCCTGGACCGAGAACAGGGTGTTGTCCACCTTGACCGCCGCCAGGTCGCCGCTCTCGTTGCGGACCGCCTCGATGTCGAACGGCACGCCGTCCACCAGGATGGACAGAATTCCCTGTTCCCGGCTCCAGGCCAGGATCCGGCTGCGATAGCGGTGATAACCGATCTCGACATCCACTTCCGCCGCCGGGTCGGGATAGACGTCGGCGAGGATCACGTTGAAGTTCTTGTTGTCGATGCATACGCGGTACTTCATGGCCGTGGCCTCCCCTCACAGATGGCGGCGGGTGATGAGTTCCACCCGGCCGGACATGCCCCAGACATTGCCGCCGGGGGTGGTCCGCTGGAACGCGGAAGTCCGGAAGCGGCCCATCAGCTCGTGGTTGAGCACGGCCACCAGCGCGGCCACCTCCTGGCGGCGGCGGTCGTCGGCGCCCTGCGGCAGGAAGTCCTTGAGCTTGAGGTCACACTTCAGGGAGCCGGCGGCGAACGCTTCGCTCCCCACGACGCGGCTCAGGAACGGGATGTTCGTCTGGACGCCTTTCAGCCGGATCGCCTCCAGGGCGAAGCGGGTCTTCGCCAGCGCCTCGGCGCGGGTGGCGGCGAAGCAGTCCACCTTCATGATCATGGGGTCGTAGTAGATGTCGATCCGCTTCCCCTTCTGGACGCTGGAGAGCACGCTGTAGCCGTAGCCGCCGGGGATGTAGTATTCGTGGACCATCCCGGCGGACGGCTGGAAATCGCTGCCGGGATCCTCGGCGTTGATCCGGCACTCGATGGCGTGCAGCCGGGGCCGGTGGGCGTCGGCGGGGAGCGCCAGCGGCTCGCCCGCGGCGATGCGGAGCTGCTCCTTGATGATCTCCACGCCGTAGACGATCTCGGTGAGCGCGTACTCCACCTGGAGCCGCGGGTTGATCTCCATGAAGTACCAGCGGCCCTTTTCGTCCACCATGAACTCCACCGCTCCGCAGCCGGTAAAGCCGATGCTGCGGATCAGCGACAGCGCCGCTGCGGCCATCTGGTCCCGGCTCTCGGTCGGGAGCCAGGCCGACGGCGTTTCCGAGATCAGCTTCTGGAAGCGGCGCTGCACGACGCATTCGCGCTCGCCGAGCTGGACCGCGTTGCCGTGTTGGTCGGCCAGCACCGGGAACTCGATGTGCACCGCCCGGCGGATGTACCGCTCGAGGTAGAACGGCACGTTCAGTCCCTTGATCGCCTGCTCGCGGAGGAAGGTCCGGTAGCTCGCCAGCAGGTCCTCCTTCCGATAGGCCTTGAAGATGTACCGGCCGCCGGTGCCGGTCACCGGCTTGAGCAGGACGGGATAGCCCAGGTCCTGCGCCTTCTGGACGAGGTCCGCCTCGTCCTGCACCGGCAGGCTGTGCTCCGGCACCGGGATCTTCAACTGGGCGGCCTTGCTCAGGAGGAGCAGCTTCTCGTGGCAGCTGGCCAGCACCTCCGGCGCCGGGCCGATGAAAGTGATGCCCTTTTCGCGGCAGCCGTGGGCGAACTCCGGCGATTCCGACAGGAAGCCGTACCCGCAGTAGACGGCGTCGGCGCCGGCCGCCTCGGCCGCTTCCAGGATCCGCTGGATGGAGCCGTAGGTGCGGGAGGTCCGCGCCCCGGCCAGCGGCAGCGCCTGGTCGGCGTAACGGACATGCAGGGAGTCGGCGTCGACGCTTGAGTAGACGGTGGCGCTCTCGAGGCCCATCTCCCGGATGCAGCGCAGCGCGCTCAGCGCGATCTCGCCCCGGTTGGCGACCAGAATCTTCTGCATGGTCTCCTCCCTCCTAGAGCGGGATGTTCCCGTGCTTGCGGTACGGACGGGCGACCCGCTTGCCCTGCATCGTCTCCATGGCGGAGATGAGCCGCACCCGGGTCAGGTGGGGCGGGATGATCTCGTCGATGAAGCCGTACTCCGACGGCAGTTTGGGATTGGCGAACTTCTTCCGGTAGTCGTCCAGGAGCTGGGTGCGCTTGCGGGTAGAGTCCTCGGCTTCGGCCAGCTCCCGGCGGAAGATGATGTTGATGGCGCCCTCCGGCCCCATCACCGCGATTTCGGCCGAGGGCCAGGCGTAGTTGAGGTCGGCGCCGATGTGCTTCGAGTTCATGACGATGTAGGCGCCGCCGTAGGCCTTGCGGGTGACCACGGTCACGCGCGGCACAGTGGCCTCGGAGAAGGCGTACATCAGCTTGGCGCCGTGCCGGATGATGCCGCTGAGTTCCTGACTCTTGCCGGGGAGGAAACCGGGCACGTCGCACAGCACCACCAGCGGGATGTTGAATGCGTCGCAGAAGCGGATGAACCGCGCCCCCTTCACCGAGGCGTTGATGTCCAGGGTGCCGGCGAAGAACTTGGGATTGTTGGCGACCACGCCCACCGTCCGCCCGTTGAGGCGGGCGAAGCCCACCGAGATGTTGGGCGCGTAGTGCTCGTGCACCTCGAAATACTGGCCGCGGTCCATCAGGCAGCGGACCACGTCCTTGACGTCGTACGCCTTGATGGGGTCGAACGGTACGATGTCGTACAGCTCGTCGCAGATGCGCTGGGGGTCGTCACCGGGATCCACCACCGGCGGCGGCTCGAGGTTGTTCGACGGGATGTAGCCGAGCAGGGTCTTGACCTTCTGCAGGGCCTCCTCCTCGTCCTCGGCCATGAAGTGGGCCACCCCGCTCTCCGTGTTGTGGGTCTGGGCGGAGCCCAGCTCGTCGAAGGTGACCTCCTCCTTCGTCACGGCCTTGATCACGTCGGGGCCGGTGATGAACATGTGGCTGGTGCCCTTGACCATGAACACCATGTCCATGATGCCCGGCGAGTAGACCGCGCCGCCGGCGCACGGGCCCATGATCACCGCGATCTGCGGGACGATCCCGGAGGTGTTCGTGTTGCGGTAGAAGATGTCGCCGTAGCCGGCCAGGCTCATGACCCCTTCTTGGATGCGGGCGCCGCCGCTGTCGTTGAGGCCGATCACCGGAGCGCCGTTCTGAACCGCCAGGTCCATGACCTTGCAGATCTTCTCCGACTGCTTCTTGCCCAGCGAGCCGCCCAGGACGGTGAAGTCCTGCGCGTAGACGTACACCAGCCGACCGCCGATGGCGCCGTAGCCGGTGATGACGCCGTCGCCCGGGTAAACCATCTTGTCCATGCCGAAGTCGTTGCACTTGTGCTGGACGAAGGTGTCCAGCTCGTGGAACGACCCGGGGTCGAGCAGGATGTCCAGCCGTTCCCGGGCGGTGAACTTGCCCTTGGCGTGCTGGCTCTTGATCTTGTCGGGGCCGCCGCCCTGGCGGGCGACCTCGATCATATCCAGCAATTCGCGCGTTTTCTCACGCAGAGTGGTCATGGTCTGTCTCCTGTGCCGGGATGAGCGCGTCTATCTTAATCACGCCCCCCGGGGAATGCAACGCAAATCCCGGGCGGGCCGGACTCCGGCCGGCCCGGCCGCTGGGGCCGGACGGGCGGGCGATCTGGGCCGCGGCGACGGACCGCGCGGCTATATCGTGGCCAGCATGACGGCCTTGATGGTGTGCTTGCGGTTCTCCGCCTCGTCCCAGGCGCGGCTCTGCGGGCCGTCGAGCACGTCGGCGGTGACCTCCTGCCCCTTCACCGCCGGGAGGCAGTGGAGGAACACGGTGTCGCGCCGCCCGGTGGCGGCCAGGGCCTTGGCGTTGACCTGGAAGGGGGTCAGGAGCTGGATGCGTTCCTTGGCCTTGCTCTCCTCGCCCATGGACGCCCACACGTCGGTGTAGATGATCTCGGCGCCCTTCACCGCGTCCTTCATCTGGTCGGTGATGGCGATGGAGCCGCCCGACGCCTTGGCCCACACCTGGCACTCCTTGACCAGCTCCTTGGCGGGCCAGAGCGACTTCGGCGCGGCGATGACATAGTGCAGGCCCATTTTGGCGCAGCCGATCATGAGCGAGTTGGCCATGTTGTTGCGGCCGTCGCCCGCGTACACGAACCGGATGCCCGCCAGGCGGCCGAAGGCCTCCTCCACGGTCATCAGGTCGGCCAGGACCTGGGTGGGATGATACAGGTCGGTCAGACCGTTGTAGACCGGCACGCCGGACCAGCGGGCCAGCGCGTCCACGGTTTCCTGCTTGAAGCCGCGGAACTGGATGGCGTCGAACATCCGGCCCAGCACCCGGGCGGTGTCCTCGATGCTCTCCTTGGCGCCGAGCTGGATGTCGTCGACGGACAGGAACACCGGATAGCCGCCCTCCTCGCCGAAGGCGGTCTCGAAGGCGCAGCGGGTCCGGGTGGACCGCTTTTCGAAGATCAGCGCCAGCGTCTTGCCCAGGAAGCGCTGGTGAGCGACGCCCGCCCGCCGGTCCTTCTTCACCTGATGGGAGATGTCCAGCAGGAAGCGGATTTCCTCGGGGGTTTCCTCCTTGAGACTCAGCAGCGAACGCCCTTTGAGGTTAAATGCCATGGGTGTATCTCCTTGAATCAAATTTTCTTATCGAGGCTAGAGACTCGAGGCTCGTACCTTCTATTCGATATCATCCTGCCAGAACTCCAGCATCGAACTTCCAATTCCAAGATTTTGACCCAAGACTTTCAACTCGAGCCTCTAGCCTCGAGCCTCTATTCCCGGGTGAAGTGCGTGCCGGCGCGGCCGTGCAGCGCGTCGTACGCCTTGTCGAGCGAAGCGATGATGGCCCGCTGGCCGCCGCTTTCGAGGAAGTCGATCACCGCCTCCACCTTGGGGCCCATGCTTCCCTTGTGGAAGTGGCCCTCCGCGAGGTACCGGCGCGCTTCCGCCACCGTCAGGTTGTCCAGGAAGCGCTGGTCCGGTTTGTTGAAGTTGAGGGCGACCTTGTCCACTTCGGTGAGGATGATCAGCTCGTCGGCGCCGATCTCGCGGGCGAGCACCGCCGAGGCGCGGTCTTTGTCCACGACACCGTCGATCCCCTCGTACGTGCCGTCGTCCGCGACGTAGACGGGCATGCCGCCGCCGCCGCAGGCGATGACGATGTGCCCGGCATCCACGAGCTGGCGGATGACGGGGCTTTCCACCACCCGGCTCGGGTGGGGCGAGGGCACCACGTGGCGCCAGCCCCGGCCGGCGTCCTCCACCATGTGCTTCCCCTCGGCCATCATCAGGCGCGCCTCGTCCTCGGTGTGGAACCGGCCCACCGGCTTGGTGGGATGCTTCAGGCTGGGGTCCTCGCGGTCCACGATGACCTGGGTGACCACGGCCACCACCTCGCGGCGGATCTGCTCGCGGGTGAGGCGGTTCTGGAGCGACTGGGCGATCATGTAACCCATTTCGCCCTGGGTGTCGGCCACGCAGACGCCCAGCGGCAGATCGTAGGCGAAACCGCGCGAGCGGTCCACCCGGATCATCATGTTGCCCACCTGCGGGCCGTTGCCGTGGGTGATGACGACGTCATGGCCGTCCCGGATCAGGCCCATGATCCGGTCGATGGCCAGGCGCGTGTTGGCGAACTGCTCGTAGACCGTGCCCTCCTGGCCTTTTTGCAGGATGGCGTTGCCTCCGAAAGCGATGACGATGCGTTGCTTCTTCATAACAGAGACTCCATGCGCTGATTGCGGATGATGGCGGCCGGCGGGTCGCGGGGTCAGACCAGCTCGATCTCGTCCCCGCACATGGCCCGCTCACAGTACCGGCAGCGGAGCTTGAGCGGATTGTCCTCCACCACGACGAACAGCGTGCCGACCTTCTCGTGGTTGGTGATGCACTTGGGGTTGTTGCACCGAACGATGACGGGGATCTCGCGCGGCAGGTGGGCCTTGGTCTTCTGGACCACCTTGTAGTCCCGGATGTTGCACAGGGTGGCTTCCGGCGAGAGCACGGCGATCTTATTGATCTCCTTGGCGGTCAGGGTCCGGTTCTCGATCTTGATCAGGTCCTTGCGACCCATCTTCTTGGAGTCGAGGAACATGCCGATGGACAGCGTGCTGCCGTCGGTGACGCCCAGCACCTGGATGGCCTTCATGGCCGTGCCCGGGCGCAGGTGGTCGATCACCGCGCCGTTGCGCAGCTTGGAGATCCGCATCTCCATGGAGACGGAGCTGTTCTTCTCGTCGGTCATGGGTGTACTCCTAGCACCAGCGACAGCAGCGCCTTGCGCACCGTGACGCCGTTCTTCGACTGCTGGAAATACTCGGCCTGGGGGTACGCGTCCAGCGCCGGGTCGATCTCGTTGACCCGCGGCAGCGGGTGCAGGATCTTCAGGTCGGACTTGACGTGCTCCAGCAGCTTCTCGTTGAGGATGTAAACGTTCTTGACCTTCTCGTAGTCGAGGGGGTCGGGGAAGCGCTCTTTCTGGATCCGGGTGACGTACAGGATGTCGAGTTCCCGGGACACCTCGTACAGGTTCTCGGTCTCGCTGTAGGTGATGCCGTGCTGGTCCAGCTCGGAAAGGATATGGGCGGGCATCCGCAGCATCTCGGGGGCGATGAAGTACATCCGGCAGTCGAAATGAGTCAGCGCCTCGGCCAGCGAATGCACCGTCCGGCCGTATTTCAGGTCGCCGAGGAACCCGACATTGAGGCCGCGGAGCGTCTGCTTGTTCTTGAGGATGGTGTACAGGTCGAGGAAGGTCTGGGTGGGATGCTGGTTGGCCCCGTCGCCGCCGTTGATCACCGGGATCTCGGCGCCCTCGGCGGCGGCCCGCGCCGCCCCCTCGAGCGGGTGGCGGATCACCATCACGTCGGCGTACCCCTCGATCATCTTGGCGGTGTCGCGCACCGACTCGCCCTTGGCCGCCGAGCTCACGGCCGCATCGGTGAAGCCCATGACCGAGCCGCCCAGGCCGATCATGGCGCTTTCGAAGCTCAGGCGGGTCCGGGTGCTGGGTTCGTAGAAGAGGGTGGCCAGGATCTTGCCCTGCAGGATGGGCGCCGACGCCGCCTCGAAGCGCCGCGCGTAGTCCAGGATGAAGAGGATCTCCTCCTCGCTGAAATCGCGGATGGAGATCACGTCTGCGCCCTGGAACTTGCGGAAGTACTTATCCTGATTGGCCGCCATGGTCACCCCCGGCTCTGGTTAAAGGTGGGATCATATCATAATCGTCCACCGATGGCACCGGATATTTCCGCCGGCGGCCGGTCCCTCAGCGGACGGCTCCGGCCGACAGCGGCCAGCGCTCGGGCCGGCGCTCCAGGTGGCGGAACCGCAGCCAGAACACCAGCCCCGTCGCCGCCATCTCCAGGATGAGCGCCGCCCACGCGCCCGGCAGCCCCAGGCCGGCGGGAAGCGCCAGCGCCCACGCCAGCGGCAGGGCCAGCAGCCACTGCCCGGCCATGTACACCAGGGTGGGGAAGCGGGTGTCGCCCAGGCCCTTGAGGCAGCCGTACAGGACGATGGTCAGCCCGTCGAAGATATGGAACACCACCATGAGCGAGACCATCGCCGCCGCCGGGGCAACCAGCGCCGCCTCCAGGGAAAAGGCGCGCACGATGGGCTCGCGGGCCAGCAGGTAAGCCAGCGACAGGGCCACCAGGACGCCGGCCGACAGCTGCAGCGCCAGCCGCGCCGACCGGCTCACCGCCGCCGGCCGGCCCGCCCCGGCCGCCTGCCCCACCAGCGTCGTGGCGGCGATGGAGAGCCCCAGGTTGAACATGTACGACAGCGCCATGACCCGCACCGGCACCTGGTTGATGGCCAGGGCGGTCACGCCGATCCACTCCACGATGGTGGAGAACGCGAACAACCCACCGATATCCAGCAGCACGTAGACGCCGTTGGGCAGCCCCACGCGGAAAAACTCGCGCGCGAACGCCCGGTCGGGGCGCTCCCCCGCCCCGTCCGGGGGGCGGAGCACCGCCGGCGGCCGCCACTTCAGGATCGCCGCGAACACCAGAAACGACACCAGATTGGATGCGGCGGTGGCCAGGGCGGCCCCCTCGATCCCCATGGCCGGGAAGCCGCCGTGGCCGAAGATGAGCAGGTAGTTCAGGCCGATGTTCATCGCGTTGGCGAGCACGGTGATGGTCATAGGCGTCCGGACATGGCCCAGGCCGTTCAGCACGTTCGCCCAGCCGACGACGACGAACAGGAACGGCGCCCCCAGGGCCCGGCGCGACACGTAGAGAAACGCCTGGCGGCGGATTTCCGGCTCGATGCCGAGCAGCGCCATCAGCCCGTCCGAGGCCCACGACAACGCCGCCACCCCGAGCCCGGCGACCAGCCCCAGCCAGAGCGCCAGCCGGACCAGCCGGCGGCAGTCCGCGCCGCGGCCCGCGCCGAAGAACTGCGCGGCAAAGGCGTTGCCGATGCTGATGAGCCCGATGGGGAATCCGTAGATGAGGAACACCAGCAACAGGCCGTAGCCCACCGCCGCCAGCTCGGTGGTGCCGAGCGACCCCACCATGAGCGTGTCGGCCAGCGCCAGCAGGTTGTTGCTGATGTTCGCCAGGATCACCGGCGCCGCCAGGGCCAGCACGTGCCGGTACTCTCGCCAGGGGATCCGGTGCCAGGGGGCCTGCGGTGGCATGGCGGGAGGGGAGGGGGCGCTCAGGGCCGCAGCCGGGCCCGGAGCTCCGCGTCGAACCAGAGTCGCCGCCGCAGATCGAGGATCCGGCGGAGGAAGTAGACGATGTCGCGGATGAGCCGCACCTTGCTGTCACGGACCTGGTCGTCGCGCCAGCACACCGGGATCTCCCGCACCCGGCAGCCCCCCCGGCCGGCCAACAGCAGGAGCTCGGAATCGAAGAACCAGTGCGAATCGCGGGTCAACGGCAGGAAGCGGTCCCGGACGGAGCGGCTCACCGCCTTGAACCCGCACTGGGCGTCGCGGAACGGCGCCTGGAAGAACAGCCACAGGCACAGGTTGTACCCGCGGGAGGAGACCTCGCGGCTCAGCGACCGGTCGGTCACCCGGGCGCCGGGGATCAGCCGGCTGCCGATGGCCGCGTCGGCGCCGTCGCGCACCGCCCCCAGCAGCTCGGGCAGGTGGCGCAGCTCGGTGGCCAGGTCGGCGTCCATGTACGCATAGATGTCGGACTCATGCTCGGTCCAGCACTGCCGGAGCGCCCGGCCGCGCCCCTTCTCGGCCACGCGGACGTACTCCACGCCCATGAGCCGTTCGGCCAGCCCCCGGCCGATGGCGCCGGTGGCGTCGGTGGACGCGTTGTCGGCGATGAGCAGGCGCCAGTGATAGCCCTCCAGGCGGGTTTCGCAGAACGCCCGGAGGGTGGTCACGTTCGCCTCGAGGATCTCGGCTTCGTTGTGGCACGGCAGCGTGATGAGCACGCGGGGCACGGACATGACGTTTGACCTCCCCCCGGCCGGAGCCGGGCGGTTGGCGCCGGGTGCGCCGGCCGGCGGCGCGGGCGCGGGAAACCCGCCCCGGCCTCAGCAGCGGCTGACGTAGGTGCCGCTGTCGGTGTTGACCTTGATGATGTCGCCTTCCTCGACGAAGGGGGGCACCTGCACCACCAGGCCGGTCTCCAGCTTGGCGGGCTTGGTCACGTTGGACACGGTGGCGTTCTTCACCGCCGGGTCCGTCTCGATCACCAGCAGTTCCACCGCGGCGGGCAGTTCGACACCCACCGGCTTGCTGTCGTAGAAATCCACCGTGATGACGGTCTCGGGCTTGAGATAGTTCACCGCGTCACCGAGCGCCTCGGGGCCGAGGCTGACCTGTTCGTACGTCTCGGTGTTCATGAAGTAGAAGTGGTCGCTGTCGGCGTAGAGATAGGACATCTGGTGGGTGTCGAGAAAAGCCTTCTCCACCCGGTCGGTGGAGCGGAAGCGGTAGTCCTTCTGGGTGCCGGTCTTGAGGTTGCGCAGCTTCGTCTGCACGAAGCCCCGCAGGTTGCCCGGTGTGGCGTGGTGGTACGTGAGCACCTGGAACAGTTCGCCATCCATCTTGATGATGACGCCCTTGCGGATATCGGTGGCGTTGATCATGATCGGGGGATACCTCCCTTGGGGGAATCGGAGCGGGCCACGGGGCGCGCCCTTATGAAATCCCGGGCCGCACCGCCGCGGCGGCGGCCCGGGCGCGTTCACGGAACGATGGCCTCCTGGCCGTGCAGGTAAGGCCGCAGCGCTGCCGGGATGGTGACCGAGCCGTCGCGCTGCTGGCCGTTTTCCAGCAACGCCACCCACGTGCGGCCGATGGCCAGGCCCGAACCGTTCAGGGTGTGCAGGAAGCGTACCTTGCCCCCGTCCGCCGGCCGGTAGCGCAGGTTGGCCCGGCGCGCCTGGAAATCCTTGAAGTTGCTGCAGGAGGAGATCTCCACGTACTTCCCGGCGCTGGGGAGCCACACCTCGAGGTCGTACGTCTTGGCCGAGGAAAAGCCCATGTCGCCGGTGCAGAGCGCCACCACGCGGTACGGCAGCTCCAGCCGCTGGAGGATCCGTTCGGCGTCGGCGGTGAGGCCTTCGAGCTCGGCCATGGAGTCCTCGGGGCGGCAGAACTTGACCAGCTCCACCTTGTGGAACTGGTGCTGCCGGATGAGCCCCCGCGTCTCCTTCCCGTGCGCGCCCGCCTCGGAGCGGAAGCACGGGGTGAAGGCCACGTGGCGGATGGGCAGGCCGGCCTCGGGCAGGATCTCCTCCCGGTAGAGGTTGGTGACAGGGACCTCGGCCGTGGGGATCAGGTAGAACGGCCACCCCTGCAGGCGGAACAGGTCCTCCTCGAACTTGGGCAGGTTGCCCGTGCCCACGAGCGCGTCGGCGTTGACGATGTACGGCGGCAGGATCTCCTGGTAGCCGTGCTCCCGGACGTGCACGTCGAGCATGAACGCGGCCAGCGCGCGCTCCAGCGCCGCGCCCGCGCCCCGGTAGACGGCGAACCGGGCGCCGGTGATCTTGCCGGCCCGGTCCATGTCCAGGATGTTCAGGGCGCGTCCCAGATCGACGTGGTCCCGCACCGGAAAGTCGAACGCCCGCGGCTGCCCCCACCGGCGGACCTCCACGTTCTCATCGGCGGAGGCGCCCACCGGCACCGAGTCGTCGGGCAGGTTGGGCACGTTGAGGAGGAAGCCGTCGAGGTTCCGTTCCGTTTCGGCCAGATCGGCCTCGAGTCCCTTGATCTCCTCGCCCACCGCCTTCATGCGCGCCATTTCGGCCGCGACGTCCCGGCCCTCTTTCTTGAGCCGCGGGATCTCGCCCGACACCTTGTTGCGCAGCGCCCGCAGCTCCTCGACGCGGACGAGGATCTCGCGGCGGCGCCCCTCCAGCCCGGCGAAGGCGTCGAAGTCCGGCGCCGCGCCGCGCTGGGCGATTTTCGCTTTGACAAGCTCGAGGTTTTCCCTTACAAATTTCAGGTCCAGCATCCGGAAACTCCACCGGCGAAGAAAAGAGGTATTTTAAAAAAAAGCAGTCCAAATTACAATATGATCCTGATTCGACCATACCCCGACCGCGAGGCGAACATTTTTCATGGGCGGTGACCGGCAGCCGAAGAGACCCCCGCAGCTCCTGTATGCCGCGTTGACCGACACCGGCCGGGAGCGTCAGAACAACGAGGACGGTGTGGTGGCCTGCGATCTCGCCACCGCCACCGGCCATCGGCAGGCCGTGTCCGCGTTCTTCGCGGTGTCCGACGGCATGGGCGGCCACAACGCCGGCGAGATCGCGGCCATGACCGCCATCCAGAGCGTGGCGGCCTCCCTCACCCGCGGCTACTTCCTGCCCGTCCTGCGCACCGACATCTACCAGCTTCCCGAGCGCGTCTACAACTACCACTTTCGCCGCGCCAAGCGCCGCCCGACCCGCCCCGCCGCCCGGCGGGTGCTGACCGCCGCCATGGAGCGGGCCAACGCCGCGATCATCGACCTGTCGCGCAAGAATCCCGCCTTTTTCGGCATGGGCGCCACCCTGACGGCGGCGGTGCTGGACGACCACCGGCTCACGGTGGCCAGCGTCGGCGACAGCCGCTGCTACGTGTACGCCGACAAGCGGCTGCAGCAGGTGACGAAGGACCACACCATCGTCAACCAGATGGTGGAGCTGGGCCGGATCTCCCCCGAGGACGCCGCCCATCACCCCGGCCGCAACTTTCTCTACAAGAGCCTCGGCTCCTCCGAGCGGCTCGAATTCGACCTGTTCGACCTGGAGCTGGCCCCGCCGGCGTGGATCCTCATCTGCTCCGACGGGCTGACCGGCATGGTGCCCGATGCGGAAATCGCCCGGGTGGTCGCCGACTGCCGCCAGCCGCACAACGGCGCCGCGGAGCTGATCCGGCGGGCCAATCGGGCGGGCGGCAAGGACAACATCTCCGTGGTATTGGCTAAGCTGACATGATGAACGGCTGGCCGCACGACCCGACCTTCGACTCTCCCGCGCCGCCGCGGGCGCGCCGGTCCCGCCCGCGCCGCCGGCTGGCCGATGCCCGCGGCCGCAAGACCCTGCTCCAGCCCGGCCATGTCTTCTTCAACCGGTACGAGATCATCCGCCGGGTGGGCGGCGGCGGCATGGGCAACGTCTACCAGGCGCGCGACGTCCGGCTCTCCAGCCGCTCGTGCGCCATCAAGGAGATGATCGACCTCTACAGCGAGCCCGAGGAGCACGAGCGGACCCTGAACGAATTCAAGCGCGAGGCCGCGCTGCTGGCCACGCTGCAGCACCCCGGCATCCCGAAGGTGTACGACTACTTCATGGAGGACGACCGGTACTACCTGGTCATGGAGTACGTCGACGGGATGGACCTGAACAAGTACCTCAAGGAGTACGGCGAGAAGCTGCCCGAGGCGAAGGTCATCGGCATCGGCATCCAGATCTGCGACGTCCTCCACAGCCTGCACACCCACAAGCCGCCGGTGATCTACCGCGACCTGAAGCCCAGCAACATCATGGTGACCGCCGGCGACCGGCTGGTGCTCGTCGACTTCGGCATCGCCCGCTTCCTCACCGCCAACCTCACCGACATCACCACCATCGGCACCATGGGCTTCGTGCCGCCGGAGGTGTACGAGGAGTCCATCGAGCCGGCCTCGGACATCTACTCGCTGGGCGCCACCCTGTTCTACTTCATGACCGGCGTCTCGCCGCAGACCAAACCCATCCTGATCTTCGACTTCACCAAGAACCCGCGGCCGCGGGAGTACAACCCCGACATCAGCCCCGAGATGGAGGCGGCCCTCATCCGGAGCGTGAGCTACGACGCGCGAAACCGCTTCTCCTCGGCCTACGCCCTGAAGCGGGAGCTGGAGTCGATCCTGCAGACCCGCCACGCCGGCGCCGATGACAAGGACCTGCTGACGCTGCTCGCCGAGAAGAAGCGGCGCTCCGAGCGCAAGACCAAGGTGGTGCCGATCATCGACGAGACGAAGGCGGAGGTCTCCAGCGACCTGGAGTCGCTGCGCAAGGAGTTCGAGGAGGAGTTCAAGGACTTCCTGCCCATCTCCGACGACGTCATCCGGACCGCCTCGGCCGCCAGCATCGACATCTACTGCGTGAAGTGCTTCGCCTCGCTCTCGGAGAACGACCTGGTCTGCCACAAGTGCGGCACCGAGCAGCCCCACTCCCCCTTCATCAAGGTGCCCAAGGCGATTCTGAAGCTCGAGCAGCAGCACCAGGCGTTCAACGTCATCAAGGACATCACCATCATCGGCCGGCGCGACCCCGAGCGGCGCTGCTACCCGGAGATCGACCTCACCCCGTTCGACTCGGGCAAGCACATCTCCCGCCTCCACGCCCGGATCCTCAAGCTCAACGGCGAGTACTACATCGAGGACCTGAAGAGCAAGAACAAGGTGGTCATCAACGGCCGCTACCTGCTCCAGTCGGGCATTACCCACAAGTTGAACTCCGGCGACACCGTCAAGATCGGCCGGTTGGTCTTCCGCTTCGAGAAGGAATAGCCCGCGCCCCGGCCGCTCCCGGCCGTTGCTTTTCCCCCGTGCTCTGGTACAATGGCCCCTCGCTCGAGGAGCCATGACCGATCCGATCCGCCACGTGCTGCTGTTCGACATCGACGGGACGCTGATCTCCACCGGCGGCGCCGGCCGCCGCGCCATGGACACGGCGTTCGCCTCGGTGCACGGCGTCGCCGACGCCATGGCCGGCGTGGTGCTGTCGGGCAAAATCGACCCCATGATCTACGACGAGGTGTGCCGCCGCTTCCGCCTGGCGCCGGCCATGGACTCTTTCCGCGAGGCATACCTCGAACACCTGGCCGCGGAGCTCCCCCGCTGCCGCGACCGCGGCGCTGTGATGCCCGGCGTGGCCGGGCTCCTCCGGCACCTGGACGGCGCGCCGGGGGTGCTGCTAGGGCTGCTCACGGGGAACTGGCGCGACGGCGCGTACGCCAAGCTCCGGTTCTACGGCCTCGACCGCCACTTCCCCTTCGGCGCCTTCGGCGACGACGCCGCCAACCGCAACGCCCTGCCGGCGGTGGCCATCCGGCGCGCCGCGGAGCTCGCCGGTCCGGTCGTCACGGCGGCGACCCGCTTCACCGTGATCGGCGACACCCCGCGCGACATCGAGTGCGCCCTCGGCTCCGACTGCCTGGCCGTGGCCGTGGCCACGGGCGAGTACCCCGTGGAGGAACTGGCCGCCTACCAGCCCCAGGTGCTCCTGCCGGACCTGGCCGACCCCGCCGCCTTCTGCCGCCCCCTGGACCTGCCGTGCCCGGCGTGACACGCACGCCGCATTCGACGTACGCCGCAGTCAACGAATGCGGTCCGCGGCAAGCTCCACCGGCAGGCCAAGATTGCAGCCTCGGTTTGCAGAAATTTCACTCACTGCGGATGATCGGGTTTCCTGCACCGGCGCGCGTTCATCGAACGCGCGGTACGGCCACCAGGCCGCGAGATACTCAGCCGTCAGCAAAACACCTGCAGAAACAAGTAGTTGACACCCAAGCACAATTTCAATAGTATTTGTGAAGATATCCGAGCTGAGTCCTCATCATGAGGCGATCGTTTGCTTTTACCATCCCGTTCACAACCCACAACTTAAATATTGAGGGAGGCAACATGAAACACTCATTGCGTTTGCTGGCGGTGCTCGGCGCGCTGCTTCTCCTGGCCGGCCTGGCGCCGGTACTGGCGGGCGATTCGGCCCGCGGCGGCACGGGGACGGGGCTCCAGATCGTGAGCGGGCCGACCGATCACAACTTTCTGTACAGCACCAACTACAATCCGCCCGAGCGGCGGCACACCCTGACGCGCTCCAAGTCGTCCGGCACCACTCTGGCCGGCGGCGTCGTGGGGATCTTCAAGGATGCAAACCCGTGGGGCTCCACCGCCTGGGAACAGGCATGCCTGGCCAACGGCATCCCGTACGAGGTCCACGGCTCAGCCGAGTTCGCCACGCTGGACTTCAGCCAGTTCCAGGTGATCATCATGTGCAGCGTGCAGAACGATACTTTCTATGCGAACTACGCCGCCCAGGAAGCCAAGTTCGTGAATTACGTGATGAACGGTGGCTTCATCTTCTTCTCCGGCTGCCGCTATGTACCCAGTTCCTCGTATCCTACTCCCCCCGGTAGCGGCATGACCAACAGCGCATATCTGGATCAATTCAACCTCATCGACGACCCCACCCATCCTGCTGTAGCCGGGATCAGCAGCCCATTCCAGGGAAACGCCGCCAGCCATAACTATTACACGAACCTGCCCGTCGGCGCCCATATCATCACGCATGGCCAGGGTTCAGGATTCCCCACACTGGTGGAATACACCTTGGGATTGGGCGTGGTCCTGGCATCCGGCTTGACCCAAGAGTATTACTATGGCTCCGGTGGCGGAAACTGTGACGTTGTCGAAAACAGCCTGCTGTACCTGTACAACTTCGCGCCGCCGTTCGAGCTGACGTTCGACGACGACTACGGCCGCGCCCAGCTTTGCCTCAACCCGGAGACCGGCGAGTTCCTCTACCGGGTCCTCACCGGCGCCGGCGCCGGCGAGTACGAACTGACCGGCACCGTCTACACCCGCGGCAACGTGCTCTTCCTCCAGTCGCCGCGCCCCTCCCCCTGGACGCTGCTGCTGTCCTACGACATGGCCACCCACCGCGCCAACGCCTACCTGGTGTACCCGGAGAAGGGCGTGCGCTCGGTGCTCTACGACCGGAACACGCTGAACGACGGCGCCTGCGGCAACTAGGCGCGCCGGCGCCTGCGGCGACTCAGCACGCCGGTGCCCTGACCATGCACTCAACCGGGGCGGCCCGTTCGGGGCCGCCCCGTTCGTTTTATGGAGCCGGTTTGGTTTCGGCGTCATCCGTGTGGAGGCACGAGTACGAGCACGATCACGATCACGAATTACGAGCACGAAATCCGATGTCCGAATTCCGCATGGAGGAAACGAGCCTCTAGCCTCGAGTCTCGAGCCTCGATTACGATTACGAATTACGATGACGATTACGAATTACGAGCACGGGTACGAATCACGCGCCCGCCGTTCCCTCTCACTCCTATCTCCTCACTGTTTACTATTTACTGTTCATTGTTCACTCTCACAGGCGAGACGCCTGTGCTACGTCAGGCGGGACGCCTGAGCTACAGCCGCTCCACCACCAGGGCCGCGGCTTCGCCGCCGCCGATGCAAAGCGAGGCCACGCCGCGCCTCGCGCCGCGCAGTTGCAGGGCGCTCAACAGCGTGACCAGGATCCGCGCGCCGCTGGCGCC
>JAGOHA010000147.1 GCA_017996395.1 Acidobacteriota bacterium
GTCTCCTTCAGGGGCACCCCGAAGACGTTTTCATTGAGCTCCAATTGCTCAACGGTTTCGTTCTGCAGATTTTTAACTTCCACGACTGGCATGGCTGCACTCCGCTTAGTTCTTCTTGATCGTGACGTAGCTGCCGGAGTAGCCCGGCACCGCGCCCTTGATCAGGATGATGTTCTTCTCCGACAGAATTCGGACCACTTCCAGATTCTTCACCGTCACCCGGCTGTCGCCGAGGTGGCCGGCCATACGCATGCCCTTGACGACGCGGGACGGGTAGGCCGAGGCGCCGATGGAACCGGGCGCCCGGTGGAACATGGAGCCGTGGCTCGCGCCGCCGCCGGCGAAGTTGTGGCGCTTGATGACGCCTTGAAAACCGCGGCCCTTGCTCTGGCCGATGACGACCACCTTCTCGTTGATCTGGAAGACGTCGTCGGCCTTGATCTCCTGGCCCAGCTCGATCTCCGCCATCGCCTTGGTGGGCCGGAATTCCCGCAGCACCCGGGTCGGCGCGGTGTTGGCCTTCAGGAAATGGCCGCGGCGCGGCTTGGTCACGTTCTTCACCGGCCGCTCCTCCATCAGACCCAGCTGGACGGCCTCGTAGCCGTCTTTCTCCAGCGATTTCTTCTGGACGACCACGCAGGGGCCCAGCTGTATCACCGTCACGGGAATGACCCGTCCGTCTTCGTGAAAGATCTGAGTCATGCCAAGCTTTTTGCCAATCAGTCCTTCAACCATCGGTCACTCCAGCTGTTGATTTATTTATGATCGGAGCCGAACGCCTTGATCTCGACGTCGATTGCCGCCGGGAGATCCATTTTCATCAACTGTTCCAGCGTTTCGGGAGTGGGTTCCAGGATGTCGATCAGCCGTTTGTGGGTCCGGATCTCGAACTGCTCGCGCGATTTCTTGTCGACGTGGGGCGAGCGGTTGACGGTGAACCGGTTGACGGTCGTGGGGAGGGGAATGGGCCCCGACACCCTGGCCCCGGTCCGGAGCGTGATGTCCACGATCTCGGCGATGGACTGGTCCAAGACCCGGTAATCGTACGCCTTCAGACGAATCCTGATGATTTCGTTGATCATATCCTCACCAGCTCAACAAAGTTGTCGTTGTCCGTCCGACAGCCACTGCAGCCGCCGCCTCGAGCGAGCCGCGATCGGTCTCGTGCTGGCACGGGGATGCCCGCCGGACCGTGCGTCAAAGTGCCCAAGGTGTGCCGCGCTGCGGTCTAACTGCCGCTTGTCAGGCCTGAAATTGGAACCGGGGGCGGTTCGTAACAGGCCTATAGTTCAAAAGGAGGTCCTAAACCTCACCTCAAAGAAAGAACCGCGATTATACCCATTGCGGAACGGAATGCAAGTGTTTTTTTAACTTTTTTGTGCCGGACCGCGGCGGCCGGCGGCCGGACGTCCGGCCCGGCGGCGGGCGTTTACAGGAAGAACTGCGCCAGACTGAGAAAAACCACAAAGCCGGCGATGTTCGCGGCCGTGGTGGTCACGATGCTGGATCCCTGCGCCGGGTCCAGCTTCAGCCAGTTGAGCACCAGCGGGACCAGGGCGCCGAACAGGTTCGCCGTCAGGGTGCTGAGCAGCAGGCTCACCCCCGCCAGCAGCGCCAGCGTGAGCTGACCCGACCAGACCAGAACCACCCCGGCCAGGACCAGGCCGCAGACCAGGCCGAGCAGCAGCCCCACGGCCAGCTCCTTGGCCAGGACCGGCAGCTCTTTCCGGTATTCCAGCTCGCCGAGAACCAGCCCGCGGACCACCACGGTAAGCGTCTGGGTGGAGGTGGTGGCCGTCATCGTCGTCAGCACGGGAATGAGCACGGCCAGCCAGACCCAGCGGTCCAATGCCTCCCAAAAGAGAGCCACCACCACGGCCCCCAGGATCGCCGTGACCAGCGTTGCGGCCACCCAGTTGAAACGCAGCCGGAAGGTCCGCAGCAGCGGGGTGAGCACGTTCTCCTCGGAGTGGATCTTGGCCAGGTGGTACATGTCCTCGGTGGCCTCCTCCTCGATGACGTCGATGACGTCGTCCACCGTGACCACGCCGAGCAGCTTGTTGTTCTCGTCCACCACCGGCACAGCCAGCAGGTCGTAGTTGGCCACGAGCTTGGCCACTTCCTCCTGCGCCGTGTCGGTGGACACCCGCACCGGGTCGGGAAGCATGATGTCCTTGAGCTGGACGGCCGGCTCGGCGAACACCAGCCGGCGGAAGGAGAGCACGCCGATCAGGTTGTTGTGCTCATCGGTGACATATACATAGAGGTAGTACTCCGACCGGAACCGGGTCCGGATGATGCGCAACGCCTCTTCCACCGACAGGTCCTGGCCCAGCGCCAGGTAGTCGGTGTTCATCAGGCCGCCGGCGGTGTCCTCCTCGTAGAGCAGCATCTTCTCGAAGAACAGCCGCCTGCCCGGCGGCAGGCTGGCCAGCACCGCCGCCTTCTTCTCGTCGGTCAGATAGCCGAGGAAGTCGGTGGCGTCATCGGCCGACAGCCGCTGGACCATCGTGGCGATCCTCTCCTCGGCGATGTCGGCCAGCAGGTCGCGGGCCATCTCGTCGGGCAGGTAGGTGATGACGCTGGCGGCGAGCCCCTCCTCGAACAGCACGCCGAGAAATTCCTCCTGCTCCTGGAAGTTGAGCCGGTGAAACACCCCGGCCAGGTCGGAGGGGTGGAGCTTGCGGACCACGTTCTTCATGTTGTCCCACGCTTTCATCATGAAGAAGCGCAGGAGAATTTTCTGGGGATGGCTCAGTTCCTCTTCGAGCTTTTTCATCACTGCCTCCCCTCACGGTTTGTTCGCCGGCCGCGGGAACGACCGCATGCCGCCGTCGGCCCCGCGCACCGCCCAGTCCACCACATCCGTCTCCGCGCAGCGGATCCGGTCGCCCGCCGCGAGCGACCGGGCGAGCACCGGCTGGCTGACCACCTGGAGGTCCAGGCCGCCGTCGGGCCAGCCCACCACCTGGGCCCACAGCAGCTCGACACCGGCGCCGGGAGCCTCCCGCCGGAACTGGACGAAGCAGGCCGAACCGGCGGGCAGGCCGGTCCGGAATTCGTCCCGGAGGGCGGGCAGCGACGCCTGGACGGCCTGGAGGACGTCCGGATGGAGCGGCTGGCCCTGCTGGATATCGATCTGCTGGCCGAAGCCGATCAGTTGCCGCGACAGCTCCGCCGTCCAGCGGCCCAGATCACCGCCCGGCTCCACCGGACCGAGCCGGACCACGGTCTCCTGCGGATCGCCCTTATCCGCTTCGCCGGCGGCCACCGCCACGCGCACCCGCTCGCCGCCGGCGGCGGCGGCCTCGCTGACCGGCACGCTCCGCGATCCCGCCGCCTGGAGGAACGCGGCGGGCAGATCCATCGTCCGGGGGAACTCACCCGGTCCGGCGGCGGCCAGGCTGCGCGCGATCAACGCCCCGGCGGCGCCGGCCAGGAGGCTGCGCACGGCGATGGCGTTTTCGGGCGGGTAGTCCCGCACCTCGAGCTCCGGACAGGCGAATTTGGCCATGCCCAGCGTGACCATCCGCAGGCGGCCCGGCTGGTAGGGATATTGCTGGATGAGCACGTGGCGCGGCAGGTCGCACGCCGCCGGATCGAAGCGCCATCCGGCGTAGGCGGCGGGCGCCACGGGCAGCTTCGCACTGACGTCGTACACGTAGCCGCCCCACGCCTCGGCCGCCGCCAGGGCCACGGCCTGCAGCGCCGGGTAGGCGGACGCGACCTCGGGCGGCGCCACCATGGCCACCAGGGTGAGGGCGCGGTCGGCGGAAGCCGCGGCCACAAGCTCCGACTCGCTGAATCCCTGGCCGAATCGCAGCAGGTACTCCCCGTCAGGGAACACGAGGGTGTCGCGGGCCTGGATCTCGAGCTTGACCGCGCCCGGTTTGGACAACATGCGGCGACCGGCCGCGACCGCCGGCGCCCAGTCCGGCCGGCGCCGGGCCAGCTCATCGAGCGGCGGCAGCAGGCTGCCGGCGACCGCCTCCGGCAGCTTCGCTCCGGCGGGGACCGCCACGGCCAGATACAGCATGGACTGGGCGTGATACCGGGGCGCGGTTCCGCCGCCGCAACCCGCGACCGCCAGAACCGCCAGCACCAGCACCCGGCGTGTGTGCGTCCAGCTCATCGCCACCTCCTGCCCGTGTTCGGCCAGCGGCACTATAGCACAAATCGCACCGCCGCCGATTCAATTTGCCGGCCCCGCAAAAAAACGCTTCACCGTGATTAATTTTGATATAATGCCGCTCCCTCTTTTTTACTTTTATAAGTATATTGTACCGGTAGGAGCGATGTGATGGCGGAAACACACCAACGGATACTGGCGATCAATCCCGGCTCCACCTCGACCAAGATTGCGGTGTTTGAGGGTCGGTCCCTGCGCTGCGCCCAGACCCTCCGCCACGACGAGCACGTGATCGGCCAGTATGCCACCATCACGGACCAGTACGCCTTCCGGCTCCAGGCGATTCTGGATTTCCTCGCGGCCGAATCCATCCCGCTCGATTCCCTGCAGGCCATCGTCGGCCGCGGCGGGCTTCTGCGCCCCATCGAGGGAGGGACCTACGCCGTGTCCGAAGCGATGCTCATAGACCTGCGCGAGAGCCAGATGGGCCAGCACGCCTCCAACCTCGGCGGCATCCTGGCCCACGAGCTGTCGCAGCGGTGCGGCGCGCCGGCATTCATCGTCGATCCGGTGGTGGTGGACGAGCTCGAGCCCATCGCCCGGATGTCCGGGCTGCCCGAGCTGCCCCGCATCAGCATCTTTCACGCTCTCAACCACAAGGCGGTGGCCCACCGCGCCGCTCAGGACCTGGGGGGCAGGTACGCCGATTTCAATTTCATCATCGCCCACCTGGGCGGCGGGATATCCGTCGCCGCCCACCGGCGCGGGCGGGTGATCGATGTCAACAACGCCCTGAACGGCGAGGGGCCATTCACCCCCGAGCGCAGCGGCACGCTGCCCGCCGCCAGCCTGGCCCGGCTCTGCTTCTCCGGCCGCCTCACCCTGGCCCAGATCGAGAAGAAGATCACCGGCCAGGGCGGGGTCATGGCCTACCTCGGCACCAACGACATGCGCAAGGTGACCCAGCGCATCGAGGCGGGCGACGCGGAGGCGGAGCTCGTTTTCGAGGCGATGATCTACCAGGTCGCCAAGGAGATCGGCGCGAACAGCGTCGTGCTCCTGGGCCAGGTGGACGCCATCATCCTGACCGGCGGCATCGCCCACGACGCCGCCTTCGTCGCCGGCGTGGAGCGGCGGGTCCGGCACATCGCCCCGGTGCGCGTCTACCCCGGCGAGGAGGAGATGATCGCGCTGGCCGAGGGGGCGCTCCGAGTCCTGGGCGGGGATGAAGCGGCGCGCGTGTACGCCTAGTCACCGCCACGCCGGTTCCCGCGGGAACCGGCCGATATCTAGCGCAAAGGAAGGTCCCATGATCCGAACATTCGACGAAATGGTGGCGGACGTCAAGAAGAGCCCGACCAAAGTGGTCGCCGTGGCGTATGCCCACGATCCCGACGTGCTGGAAGCCCTGCAGACCGCCCAGCGCGAGGACATCGCCCGGGGCGTGCTGGTGGGGCCGAAGGCCCAGATCGAGAAGGCGGCCGCCTCGGTGAATGTCTCCCTGGCGCCCTTCGAAATCGTGGACGTCGCCGACGAAAAGGAGGCCACCCGGGCCGCCGTGAACCTGGTTCGGGAAGGCCAGGCCGACGTGCTGATGAAGGGCCTCTGCTCCACCTCCACCATCCTCGGCGCGGTGCTGGACAAGCAGACCGGCCTGCGCGAGTCCAAGCTGCTGAGCCACGTGGCCGCGTTCCAGGTGCCCGCCTACCACAAGCTCATCATCGTCAGCGACGTCGCCATGAACATCGCCCCGACCCTCGAGGACAAGGTCGCCATCACCGAAAACGCCGTCGCCGTCGCCCACCGGTTGGGCATCGAGACGCCCAAGGTGGCGATCATCGCCGCGGTGGAGAAGGTCAACCCGGAGAGCATGCCCTGCACCGCCGACGCCGCCATCCTGACGCAGATGGGCGCCCGCGGCCAGATCAAGAAGGCCATCATCGACGGCCCGCTGGCGGTGGACAACGCCTTCTCGAAGAAAGCGTGCGAGATCAAGGGCATCGTCACGCCGGTCGGCGGGGACGCCGACATCGCCATCACGCCCGACATCGAGGCCGGCAACGTGTTCTACAAAGTGATGGGTTACCTGGCCATGGCCAAGACCGCCGGCATCATCGTGGGCGCGCGCAAGCCCATCGTGCTCACCTCGCGGGCCGACTCCGACGAGACGAAGTTCCTGTCCATCGTCTTCGCGATGAAGGTCTGCTGACCGCCGCCTGAGGAGGAAACCCATGACGAAACGATCCGCCCCGAACGCCCCCCGCCCGCCGGAATCCTGCCGGCCGACGCCCGTGGTCCCCGCCGCGCGCACCCGGGACATCGAGTACGCCATCCGGGACATCGCCGTCGAGGCCGACAAGCTGCGCAAGCAGGGCGCCAAGATTCTGCCGCTGAACATCGGCGACCCGCTCAAGTACGATTTCGCCACCCCCCGGCACATGATTGAAGCGACCTACAAGGCAATGCTGGCCCAGCAGAACGGCTATTCTCCCTCGACCGGGATCGACGCCGCCGTCGAGGCCATCCAGCGGGAGGCCGCCCGGAAGGGCATCCGCAACATCCT
>JAGOHA010000031.1 GCA_017996395.1 Acidobacteriota bacterium
ATTTGACGCCTTGCCCGATGCCGGGTTACAATGTGCCTGCATGATTGGCTATGGCAGGGGGTTTGGGCGTGTCGCGGTGGCATCTCGTGCTGATCCTCATCTTGGTGCTGGGCGCAGGGCTCATCACGATCTACGGCAATCTCCGTCTGCACCAATATCCCCTCCTGCCCTTCACCACCCAGTGGCAGGGCGACACGCTGGTGGTCACCGAAGTCCCCGCGGGTTCGCCGTTCCAGCCGGATGACCGATTCGTCAGCGTGGACGGCCTCGCCGTGGCCGGCATCGGGCATCTGTTCGCGCTCAACGACATCGTCCGCGCGGGGTCCTGGCACAACATCCGGGTGGAACGCGACGGCCGGCAGGTCCAGATCGACCTGATCCCCGATCCGGTATTCCCCAGTTTTCTGCCGTGGGTGGCCCTGGTGGTCAGCCTGGCGGTGCTGGTCATCGCCCTGGGTACCTTCCTGATCAAGCCGGGCGCGCCCTCGATTTTGAACTTTGTGGTTTCCCAGGCCGGCCTGGCGGTGCTCATCGGGACCCTGCAGCCGACGGATTATGCCACCAGCCTGATCTACTGGTTCTTCTTCTTCATCACCCCGGTGCTGTTCTTCCGCCTGCTGGCCGTCCTGCCGGAGGAGGAGGCGCTCCGCCGGCAGCTGCAGCCGCGGGTGCAGCAGATGGTGGGACTGGGGTTGGTGCTGGCGATCGTGGCCATGCTGGTGATCAACATCCGCTACGTGCATCCCGAAACCTACCGCGCCTACCTCGGCGTCATCCGGGTGGCCTGGTGGATCATGATCGGCCTGAACGGCGCGGCGATCATCGCCCTGCTGGTCTACGGGCTGACAGTGCCCATGCGCTGGGTCCGCTCGCTGCGCGCGCGCCGCAAACTGCAATGGTTTCTGTGGGGGATGGTGGCGGGCATCGGTCCGTTCCTGATCGCCAGCTACATCCCGTTTCAGGTGCTGCGCCTCTTCGACCTGCCGGTGCAGCGGATCGTGCTGACCGTGACCACGCCGTTCATGATCCTGGTGCCGCTGTCCACGGCCGTGGCCATCCTGCGGTACCAGCTCCTGGACATTGATTTTCTCATTTGGCGCAGCGTCCGTTTCATCGCCGCCCTCCTGGCGGTGATGCTGGGCGGAACCCTGGCGACCATGATCATCCTGCGGTGGATCTGGCCAGCGGGTTGGTCGCCGCTGTACGTCTACCTCATCATCCCGGTGTTGGTCATCCTGACGTTCCCGTACTCCGAACGGCTGATGGCCCGCTTCATCACCCAGCGCTACAAGGAATTCGACTACGACCTGCTCGAGACGGTGGAGAAGTACTCCGCCCAGCTCTGCGACACGGTCTCCCGCGAGCAGATCATGAATCTGACCGCCCGCCTGACCCTGCGGCTGCTGGCTCCGGAGTGGTTGCTGTTCGTCTTCCGCGACCGCGACGGGCGCACCGTGCCCACCCACTGGGTCAACATTCCCGACAGTTTTCTCACGCTGCTGAACCAGAAGCGGTTCGACGACGTGTTCGGGCCCGGCGACTCCGACGGCACCACGACGCTGGCCATCAATCCGGTGGTGGCGGACTTCCGGCTGGCGGTGCCCATCCACGCCGCCGGATGCTCCCGGGGGCTCCTGATGCTGGGCCGCAAGAAGGGCGAAAGCGATTACACCGTCAAGGACCAGCGGTTCCTGAACATCCTGGCCGACCAGGTGGGCATTGCCCTGCGCAGCATCAACGAGATGGACAACCTGGCCAAGGAGATCCAGGCCAGCGGCCAGGAGAGCCTGAAGTCGTTCTGGGACCGCCTGCAGTCGCTGCGCGTCGAGAAGGACCAGCTGGAAAAGATGGCCATGACCGATCCGCTGACCGGTTGCGGCAACCGGCGGTTCTTCTACAACGCGCTGCAGCGGGAGTGCCACCGGGCGATCCGGTTCGGCGAGACGTTCGGACTGGCCATGATGGACCTGGACCACTTCAAGCAGGTCAACGACGCCTACGGCCACGCCGCCGGCGACCACGTCCTGCAGGAGGTGGCCGAGGTGACCCGCAAGGCGGTCCGGAACACGGACATCCTGTGCCGCTTCGGCGGCGAGGAGTTCGTGCTGATCCTCGCCTACGTGGACAAGGAAAGCCTCTACATCGTCTCCGAGAAGATCCGGCAGGCGATCGAGGCGACCACCTTCAGCTACGGTAATTTCAAGCTGCGAATCGCGGTCAGCATCGGCTCCACCATCGTCTCCGGGCAGCACGGCGTGGTGGATTCCGAACAAGTGGTCAACCGGGCCGACCGCGCCATGTACTTCGCCAAGTACCACGGCCGCAACCAGAGCGTCCTGTACGAGGACCTGCCCCAGGAGTGGAAGTTCATCGAGAGCTGACCGCCCGCCGCATCCGCCGCGCGCTTGCCTGAGCCGCCGCCTTCGGTTACAATCACTTTCAGTCAACAGCATCATCCGTCGGTGTGGGCATGCGCGCGACCGGGAACACCGGCTGCGCCCGCCGGCGGGTTCCGTCGCCGGAAGGCGGGAGGCCCGAGCGCGACAAGGAGGGGCATCATGAGACGGATCACCGCAATCATCGGCTGGATCGCCATCGGGTGGCTGGCCGCCGGGGCGGGCGACGTCCGGGCGCAGGCGATCGTCGTCGACCACACCTGCACGGACCTGTCGGCCATTCCGGAAAGCGTCATCAACACGGTCAAAAGCCAGCGCAAAGTCCACTACGCGCACACGTCGCACGGCTCCCAGATCAACACCGGCCTGGAGCTGCTCGAGACCGTGCTGTACGACGTGGAGGTGGGCTGGTGCGAGCTGCCGGACGTCAGCGGGGCGCTCTGCATTTTCGACGGCCAGGAGACGGGCGATTACATCACCCCGGACCTGTACTGGCAGACCGCCGATGGCCTGGATCTCACCCGCGCTGTGCTGGACCACAACACCGCGCTCAACGCCTCCATGTGGGCGTGGTGCACCCAGCTCGACTACTACAGCTCGGCGGATGTCCAGGATTATCTGGACGCGATGAGCCAGCTCGAGAGCGAGTACCCGGGCGTCCGGTTCGTCTATTTCACCGGCAACGCCCAGGCCACCGGCGCCGATGGGTACAACCGTTACCAGCGCAACCAGCAGATCCGCCATCACTGCCAGAACTTCGGCAAGGTGCTGTTCGACTTTGCCGACCTGGACAGCTGGTGGTTCAACCCGGCCTCCGACGCCTGGGAACAGGCGACCTACAGCTACGGCGGCCTGACCATTCCGGTGGAACATCCCGAATTCCACGGCGACGAGGCGGGGCACACCACCTACGACAGCTGCCGCCAGAAGGGGCGGGCGTACTGGTGGCTGATGGCCCGGCTCAGCGGCTGGTCCGGCGCGGGCGAATGCGCCCCTGCGCCGAGCGGACTGCAGGCGGTGCCCAACCCGGCCCAGCACCGGATCGCCCTGTCCTGGCAGGACAACTCGTCGAACGAGGACGGTTTCATCGTGCAACGCCAGGTCAACGGCGGCGGCTGGAACAACACCTACCACACCGTGGGCGCCGGCGTCACGGCGTGGACCGACACCGGGCTGTCCGACGGCGCTTACAACTACCGGGTGGTGGCGCACCGGAACGACGACGGCACCGGGTCGCCATGTAACTCCGCGCCGTCCAACGAGGCCGGGGCCACGCTCAGCAGCTCCCCGCCGGCTGCGCCATCGGGACTCACGGCCGCCAGCGGCGCGGCGGGCATCTCGCTGGATTGGGCGGACAACTCGGACGACGAGGACCTCTTCCGGATCGAGCGGGCCGTCGATGGCGGCGATTTCGCCCCGTTGGCGGAGCCGGCGGCCGATGTCACCGAGTACCTGGACGACGGCGTCACGGAGGGAACCACCTACAGCTACCGGGTGCAGGCCGTCAACGTGTTCGGCGCATCCGCCTGGTCCAACACGGCCGTCGTGACCCACCTCGCCCTGGGCGATCTCAACGGCGACGGGGTCGTGAACATCGTCGACGCGCTGGTCCTGCAGCATGTGCTGGCCGGCAACATCCCGCCCGGGCTTCCCCCCTGCGTGTGCCCCGGTTGTGGTGACTGGAACGGCAACGGCGTCCTGGATGCCCGAGACCTGTCGGGGCTGGTGCAGGCGCTCGCCGAAAACCGCCGGACCGGCGGCGTGATCTGCGCGGGGCACGTGCCGGAGCTGCTCACCGACCAGAATGTCCGGCAGACGCCGGCGCTGGCCGAGCCGGCCGCCCGCGACCCCTTCATCGACCCGGTCTTCGACACCTGCGTCGTCCGGCTCACCGACCGCATCGCCGATCCCGACCCGGGCGACACGTCGGCGGGACTGGTCCCCGAATACGCCCGGGTGCAGGCCTTCAACGCCGACGAGACGCGGATCCTGATCCGGGGGACCGATGGCACCGCCTACCTGTACGACGCGGCGACCCTGCAGCCGCAGGGGCTGGTCTGGTACCCGGGAACCGAACCGCGCTGGGACGCCGACGATCCGGACCGGCTCTACTCCATCGACGAAACCCGCCTGATGGCGTGTGACGTGGCCACGGGGGAGTGCCAGACCGTGCGCGACTTCGCCGCCGACCTGCCGGCGTTCAACCTGGCCACCGTCTGGACCCGCTGGGAGGGGAGCGCGTCGGCCGACGGCCGCTACTGGGCGTTCATGGCCGAAAACACCGACTGGATGGCGGTGGCCCTGCTGGTATACGACCTCCGCGAGGATCAGCTCGTGGCCGTCCGGAACCTGTCCGGCGACCGCGACGTCGACAACGTCACCATGAGCCCGTCGGGCAATTACGTGGTCGCGCTGTTCGATGTGTACTGCGACCAAGGCGAACTGGGCACCGGCGACGCCCCGTGCGGCGTCATGGTGTACGACCGCGACCTCCAGAACGCCCGCGGCCTCCACCGGCAGAGCCCTCACGGCGACGTGGCGCTGGACGCCCTCGGCCGGGAGGTGATGATCCTCCAGGATCCGGACACCGACACCATCGCCATGATCGACCTGGCCACGGGCGCCTGCACGCCGCTCTGGGCCATCGATTTCAGCCACTCCCCGCAGGGGTTCCATTTCAGCGGCCGGGCGTTCCAGCGGCCGGGCTGGGCCGTGGTGTCCACCTACGCCGGCGATCATCCCGTCGACTCCACCTGGATGGACGACCAGGTGTTCCTGGTGGAGCTGCAGGCCGGCGGCCGGGTGGTGCGCCTGGCCCACAACCACACCCTCTATGTGGACCAGGAGCACGACTACTGGGCCGAGCCGCACGCCACCGTCAACCGGGACCTCACCCGGATCCTGTTCGGTTCCAACTGGGGCCGCAGCGGCACCAGCCAGGTGGACACCTACCTGATCGAGCTGCCGGCGGACTGGGCCGCCCTGGTGAAATAGCCGCCCCCTGACTTCCGCCCGCTTCTGCTACAATGCGGACGGCGCCGCCGCCTGCGGCGGGCCCGGGAGGTTCCGGACTATGAAGTGTCGCGTCGGCTGCGGGGCCTGCTGCATCGCCCCGTCCATCAGCTCGCCGATTCCGGGGATGCCCGGCGGCAAGCCCGCCGGCGTGCGCTGCATCCAGCTCACGCCCGACAACCGCTGCCGCCTCTGGGGGCGGCCCGAGCGGCCGGGGGTATGCGTCAGCCTTCAGGCGACGCCCGAGATGTGCGGCGGCAGCGCGGCCGAGGCGCTGGCCTGGCTGACCCGGCTGGAGCAACTGACCGCGCCGACTGCCGCCGCCGCTGATCCATCATCACAGGAGACATCATGACCGACGAGCGTTTTCCGCGGGAGGAACTGACGGCGCGGCTGGAACGGTTCCAGTCCGCGCTGGCCGGCGCCGGGCTGGACGGCGCCATCGTGCTGCAGCGGGCCGACCTGGTCTGGCTCACCGACGCCGCCTTCCAGGGCGCGCTGCTCGTGCCGGCGGCGGGTGCGCCGCGGCTCTTCGTCTGGCGCGGCCGCGGCCGGATCGGCAACGGGTGCCCGTGGGAGCCCGAGCCGGTGGCCGGGATGGGCAAACTGCCGGCGGCGATCGCGGCCGCCGGCCTGGCCGGCTGGCGGCGGGTGGGCTTCGAGGAGGACGTGCTCCCCGTGGCCTGGTACCGGCGGCTTGTGGCCGGCGTCTGGCCCGCGGCCGAACACGTTGACATCGCCCCGGCGCTGCGGCGCCTGCGCAGCCATAAATCGCCGCGGGAGCTGGAGCGCGTCCGCGCCAGCGGCCGGGTGCTGGCCGGCGGATTCGCGGCGCTGCGCTCGATCCTGCGCGAGGGGATGCCCGAGTACGAGGCCCAGGCGCGCCTGGACCTGGCCATGCGGCTGGCGGGCGACCAGGCGGCCGGGCGCACCCGCGGCTTCAACGCCGAGGCGCGGGGCGTGGTGGCCTGCGGCGCGTCGGCGGCGGTGGACACCGCCTTCGACGGGCCCATCGGCCAGCCGGGCCGCTACTACCTGGCGCCCATGGGGGCGGGCAGCGGCGTGATCCGCGCCGGCGCGCCGGTGATCGCCGACTCCACCGCCGGCTACGCCGGCTACATGACCGACATGACCCGCACCTACCACATCGGGCCGCTGGACCGGCGCTTCGTCGAGGCGCACGACTTTTGCGTCCACATCCTGGCTGAAGTCACCCGGCGCCTGGTGCCCGGCGCGGTGCCCGAAGAGTTGTATCAATGGGCCGTCGACGAGGCGGCGGCGGCCGGCTACGCGGAACACTTCATGAACCGGGGCGAGAACAAGGTCCGCTTCCTGGGCCACGGCATCGGGCTGGAGATGGACGAGGTGCCCATCCTGGCCCGGCGTTTCACCGAGCCGCTGGCCGCGGGAATGGTTTTCGCCGTGGAGCCCAAGATCATCTTCGATGACGGCGGCGTGGGCGTCGAGGACACCATCGTCGTCGGCGCCGGCGGCGGCGAGGTGGTGACACCCCTGGAACTCGGCCTGATGCAGGTCGGTTGAGACGCAACGGAGCGGAAGCCATGCCGTACCTGGTGGACGGCAACAACCTGATGGGCCGCGCGGCGGCGCGCGGGCTGGGCGGTCCCACCGACCGCCGCGGCGTGGTGGCCGCGCTGGCGGCGCTCGCCGCCGGGCGCGGCGGGCGGTTCACCGTGGTGTTCGACGGCGCGCCGGATGCGCACTTCGCCGGCGACGTCGCGCTCGGCCCCGTCCGGGTGGAATTCGCCGCCCCCCGCTCCGCCGATGACCGGATCCTGGCTCGGGTGCGCGCCGCCCGCAACTCCCGCGACCTGACGGTGGTGACCGATGACCGGGCGCTCGCGGCGGCCGCGCACGGCCTGGGGGCGCGGGTGGCCGGCGTGAACGAGTTTCTGGACCGCCTGGCCTCAGGCGGTAGGCGCTCCGCCGGCGCCAAGGGCGACGCCGGCCCGGTGGACGTGGCCTTCTGGGAGGATTACTTCAGCGGCCGCACCGACGACGACTGATCGCCCGCGTGCTCGTAATCGTAATTCGTAATCGTGATCGTAATCGAGATCGTAATCGTAATCGAGGCTCGAGTCTCGAGACTCGATGCTCGTTCCCGTAACGCGGACATCGGACGTCGGAAATCGGACATCGAAAATCGGACCTAGGACCTGGGTTCTGGGTCCTGGATCCTGAATACTGAATCACAGCACCTAGATCCGAGCATCGTTTCACCCATTCACCCATCCACAGCTCTACTCGTTCTCCTGTTTGTGGCACGAACCATCGGTAGGCACAGCGGATGTACCGCGAGCTGCAGCGAGCGGCGGGAAGGGGCCCTCGCGGCATCTCTCCCCGGGTGCCGCACCACTCCATCGGCGTCCGTGGAAGGACGCGGTGGGAATGCGGCGCGACGGGGCATTTGGGGCCGGCTCTGCGCTCAGGGCGTGTCCCCATCCGCGCATCTTGGGGGGGTGGCCTCCCAATCTTCAGAATATTTACAATATATTGATAATAAAATGTTTATAGTGATTATTAGTCAGGGGCCGCCTTTGACAATTTGCCCCTTGTCGCCGCGGACGGTTGACCGTCCCGGCTCGAAAATCTATAATGCGGAAGACGGACTAACCTTTTGATGGAATTGATGCAATCCGCCCCGGCCGGGCAGGAGCGCGCGAGGGATGAGACGGATTCGCAAGAAAGTCTCGAAAACGGCGAGGCGCACCCCGAAGCGGGCGGGTTCTGCCTCGACGTCGGCCGATCTCACCCCGCCGGAGGCAATCCGCGCCCCGAAGGCGGAAGGACGCACGATCAAAACGAAGGATCGTGCAGCCGCGACTGACCGAACCTCTGCGGGTGCGGGCCGGAGGACCCAGACAGCCGAGCGCATCGAGAAAGCGGCCGCAAAGCCCAAGGCGCCCTTGAAGACAACCGCGGCCCGGCGGCCCGCGAAGGCCGTCCCGAAAAAACGGAAGGCCGCCCAACGGTTCCAGACGGAACCCAAGGCCGCTCCGATTGAACAACCCGGGCCGGCGGAGCGGCCCGGGGCGAGACCGAAAGCCGGTCGGCATCCGGCGCCTCCAAAGGTCACACCGCCGGCGACGTCACCGGAAGCGGCGCCGCTCGAGGCGAACGCGATTCCCGTCCCGCCCCGGGCGTCTCCGGCGGCTCCACCGCCCAAAGCCTTCGCGAAGACGGCTCCGCCTGAAGCCGTCCCGCCGGATGCCCCGACCGCGGCGGCGCCGGCGGCGGAACCAGTCGTGACGCCGACCGCCGTGCCCCCGGTGGAACAGCCGAAGGCCGCGCCGGTGAGGACACGCCGACGGGCCGCCGCCGTCGATGAGGCCCGGGAAGCGGAGGCCCTGCGCCGCCCGGTGCGCCGGCGGACACGGCGCAGCGACCACCCCGGCGACTTCGATTTTGTCCGTCTCAATGTGCCGTGCCAGTGGGCCTGCCCGGTGCTCACCGACGTGCCCGACTACATCTTCGCCATCGCCGGCGGCGACCGCGACAAGTCATACCTCATCAATCGGGCCACCAACCTGATTCCCGGCGTGCTGGGCCACGTCTGCTCCCGGCCCTGCGAGGCAGCCTGCCGTCACGGCGAGCCCGACCTGGGCGAGCCGGTGGCCATCTGCCATCTCAAGCGCGTGGCAGCCGACTTCCGCAACCAGGACCACCCGTGGCCGGACCGTCTGTTCCCCGATTCGGGCTGCACCGTGGGGGTGGTGGGCGGCGGGCCGGCCGGCCTGGCCGCCGCCCAGCTGCTGGCCGCGCTGGGCCACGGTGTCACAGTCTACGAGGCCATGCCCAGGTTGGGGGGCATGCTGATGTATGGCATCCCTGTGTTCCGCCTGCCGCGGGAGTTGGTGGAAGCCGAGATCGGGCGCCTCCTGGACTCGGGCATCGCCGTGAAAACCGGCGTCCGCGTCGGGCACGACATCACCGTGCCGGAGTTGCTGGCGCGTCACCGGGCGGTGGTGCTGGCCACGGGCACGTGCCTGGCGCGGGGCCTGGCCATCCCCGGCGGCGATCTCCCCGGGGTTTACAGCGGCCTGGATTTCATGATGGACGTCAACGACGGCCGGCCGCCCGTCGTGGGACGGCGCGTCGTGACCATCGGCGGCGGGTTCACCGCCCACGACTGTGCCCGCTCGGTGCTGCGCCTGGGTGCCGCGGAGTCGTACCTCTGCGTCCGGACCACCGAGGAGGACCTCTGGGTCACCCGGGAGGAGGTCCTCGAGACCAAGCGCGAAGGCGTCCGCTACCTGAACCTGGTGTCCTCGATGCGAGTCGCGGGCGCCGACCGGGTGGAGGGGGTGGTGTTCGCCCGCAATCGCCTGGGGCCCGTGGGCAAGTTCGGCCAGCGGACGCCGGTGGCCATCGAGGATTCCGAGTTCGTTTTCGCCGCCGACACGGTCATCGCCGCGACCGGCCAGTACGCCGACACGGCCGTGGCGGCCGGCGCGGCCGGCGCCGCGCCCCGCTTCGATCCGCGCAGCGGCGCCTGCGCGGTGCCGGGGCTCTTCGCCGCGGGCGACTTCTGCACCGGCGCGGCCACGGTGATTGAGGCCATGGGCCACGCCCGCCGCGTCGCCCAGGCGGTGGACGAGTACCTGACAGGCGCGCGGCGCCTGCGCCGGGTGGTTCGGGTGCGACCGGCCGCCGACACCCCCCGGCCGCGGGCCTGGGACTTCATCCCCCGCGCCGACATGCCCATGCTCGCCGTGCCCCAGCGCCTGGCCGCGTTCGGCGCCGTGGTGAAGACCGGATTCCCGGCCCCGGTGGGGGAGCGGGAGTCCCACCGCTGCTACCTGTGCCACATGAAATACGAGATCCGGCCGGCGGATTGCATCGCCTGCGGCTTGTGTGCCGCCGTCTGTCCCCGCGACTGCATCGGCCCGGCCGCGGCGGCGGGACCCGGCATGCCGCCCGTCTGGGCCGATCGCTGGGACGAGGCGGCGGCGGTGGTGATCGACAGCGCCCGGTGCATCCGGTGCGGCCTTTGCCTCCGGGTGTGTCCCACCCGCTGCATCGAGGTGGAGCGCGTGGAGATTGCCGACGTCACGGCGGGCGAGTGAGTGCTATGGGACTGACGATCACGCGACGAATGGTGGGTCGAATGACCAGCAGGACCAACGGAGCGAAACGGTGAGTCCGGAACATTTTGTCATCATCGGCAACGGCGCGGCGGCCAACCGGGCGGCGGACATGCTGCGCCGGGGCGACAAGGACGCCCGGATCACGCTGATCTCCGACGAGTTTTTCCACTTCTACCACCGCCACCGCCTGGCCGACTATCTGGCCGGCACGGCCGGGGAGGACGACCTGCTGGTCCGCGCCCCGCAGCACTACCAGAAGCACCGGATCCGCCTCCGCCTCGGCCAGCGTGTCACCCGGATCGATCCGAAGGAAAAGGTGCTCTACCTCAAGCACATGGAAATGGTGCGCTACACGCGGCTGCTGCTCTGCACCGGCGGCAAGCCCCGGCTGCCGGAGATCTATTACGCCTACCGGACGCACTTCACCACCGTCAAGACCCTGGCCGATGCCCGGCAGCTGCGGGAGCGCCTCGACGGCATCCGCGACGTGGTGGTGGTGGGCGGCGACCTGGTGAGCGTCCGGCTGGCCGCCACCCTGGTCCGCCTGGGCAAGGCGGTCACCTTCCTCGTGGACGCCGACTCGTTCTGGCCGCTGGAGCTGACCCCCGAGCGGCGCGCCGAGTTCGCCGAGCGGCTCACGCGGACGGGAATCGCCGTGCGGCTGGACGACGCCCTGGCCCAGGTGGAGCCGCACCCGTCGGGCGGCTATCGCGTGACCACCCGGTCGGGGGAGCGGCTGCAGGCGGACCTGGTGGGCGCGTTCTTCGGGCTGGTGCCCGACGTGGACTTCCTGTTGGGCACCGGCCTGGATATCGATCGCGGCCTGCTGGTCAACGAGTACCTGCAGACCAACCTGCCGGACATATACGCCGCGGGCGACTGCGCCCAGGTCTACAACCCGGCGTTGCGGAACTACTGGGTGTCCATCGGCTGGCCCAACGCCGAAAAACTGGGCGAGGTGGCCGCGCGCAACCTGCTGGGGCAGGTGCAGCCGGCGGGGCAGGCGCCCGCCAGCGCCCTGGAGTTTGAGGGAATCGTGGTCAACACCTGCTGGTGGAGGCGGATGTGAAGGTCCCGCGCCGCCCCCTGACCGGCGACCTGGTGGTCTGCTTCTGCGGACGGGCCGGTGACGGCGCGCGCGCGGCCGGGCGGGTGCTGGCGCGCGCGGCGGCGGGCCTCGGACTGCACGCCCGTCACGCGGCGGCTTACCCGGCGGAAATCCGCGGCGCCGGCAAGACCCTGGCCTACACCGCGATCACCCGCGAGCCGCTGCGCGGACCGTGCGAGCGGGTGGACGTGCTGGTGGCGCTGAGCGACCCGCTGACCATCCCCGAGCTGCCCCGCCTCAACGCGGACGGGCTGGTCCTGTACGAGAACAATCCGCCTGGCTACGTCGCGGAAGACATGGCCGTCGCCGGCTACATCGCGCCGGGGATGTTCGGTTATGGCGTCCCGTTCCGCGACCTGGCGGCGCAGGCGGAGAGCTTCGGCCGCGGCCGCAATTTCGTCGCCCTCGGCGCGGTGGCCGCCCTGCTGGATCTGCCGGCCGCCGCGTTCCCGCCGGCCATCGCGGACCATTTCACGGGACAGGCGGAGACGGTTCGGGACGCCGCCGTCCGCTCGTTCGAGATGGGATTCGAATACGCCAGGACCCGCCTGGTGGCCACCCACCCGTGGCGCGCCCTGCCGGCGCCCGGTGACAAGCCGGCCGTGACGCTGGTGACCGGAGCCGCGGCCATCGCCGCCGCCTGCGCCGCCGCGGGCGTCCGGCTGGTGGCGTTCTATCCCGTGACGCCGGCGGACCGGATCCGCGCGGAGCTGGAGCGGCTGCCGGCGGAGGAACGGCCGGTGCTGGCCCTGGCGGCCGATGCCGCCGCTGCGGCGGCGCACGCCTACGGCGCCGTCGCCGCCGGCCGGAGCGCCGTGGCGATCACGGTCGGGTCCGGCCTGGCCGCGGCGGGCCCGCTGCTGGACCAGGCGGCCGCGGCCGGCCTGCCGCTGGTGGCGGTGCACGTTCAGACCGCGGGACCGGCGGCGGCGCTGGGCACCTCGACGGGGCAGGGCGACCTGCTGGCCGCGATCCATGGCCTGAGCGACGTGCAGCGGCCGGTGCTGGCGCCGGCAAGCACCGCCGACTGCTTCGATGCCGTCTGCCTGGCGGTGCGGCTGGCCGCGCGCTGGCGGACGCCGGCAGTGGTGCTGGCGGATTTCCTTCAGATGGAACGGGGCGAGACCATCGACTGGCCGCGGCCGCTGCCCGCCGCTGCGGCGGCGCTGGCTGCGGCGACTCCGGCGCCGGACGAAGCCTGGGCGCCTCCCGGCACGCCCGGCGGCGAGCGCCTGGTTTCCGCCGGCGGGCCCGACAAGCGGAGCGGCGCCACCGAAGCCGTGGCCTCGTGCCCGATCGCCGTGGGGCTGCACCGGGGCCGCCTGAATGCGCTGGCCGCCGGCTGGGCGCCGCCCGAGTCGTTCGGCGGCGACGGTCCGCTCGACCTGGGACTGATCGCCTGGGGCGCCGCCATCGAGCCGGCGCGGGAGGCGCTCCGCGCCGCCGCCGCCCGCGGCCTGCGTGTCGGCGGCTGTTTCCCCCGGCTGGTCTGGCCGCTGCAGCGATCGGCGCTGGCGGCGTTTGCGGCGCGCTGCCGGGTGCTGGGCGCGGCGGAACTCAACGCCTCCGGCCAGCTGGCAGGATTGCTCGAGCACGCCCTGGCCCGTCCGGTGGCGCGCCTGGGACGGGCGGGCGGGGAGCCGCTCACGGAATCGGAACTCCTGGCCGGCATCGAGGAGGCGCTGCCGCCCGCCGACGCAAAGGGGAAACGCCATGAGTGATCATGAGCGCGTCACACCCATCATGGGGACAGAGCTGGCCCGGCAGATGGAACGGGTCCGGCGCAGCGGCGAGCTGGGCTATCGCTCGGCCCAGCCGGCCACCTGGTGTCCCGGCTGCGGCTACCACGGCGTGGCCCTGGCCCTGACCCGCGGCGCGGCGGCGGCGCAGGTGCCGCCCCACCAGTTGGTGCTTGTCGCCGGGGCGGGGTGCGCCGCGTGGATGCCCCGCAGCCTGCGGGGGTACGGCATCGAGGCGCTGGCCGGCACCGCGCTGGCCGTGGCTGCCGGCGCCAAGCTGGCCCGACCCGACCTGACAGTGGTGGCCGTGGGGGGCGACGCCGACATCGTGGCCTCCGGGGCGGGCGGCCTGTCCGCGGCGGCGGCCCGGGACCTGCCGGTCACCGCGCTCATCGTGGACAACGGCCGCTGCGGGCTGATCCACGGCCTACCCTCGCCCGTCGGCGCGGCGGATCCGCTGACGACGGCGCTGGAGGCGGGCGCGACGCTGGCCGGCCGCGGCTGGGCCGGCAAGCCCGACGCGCTGGGCGACATCATCGCCCGGGCGCTGCGCCACCCCGGCTTTGCCGTGGTGGTCGCGGTCAGTCCGTGCATCACCTACGACATGGAGCGGCTCACCTGGGACCGGCTTTTCGAAGCCTGGCAGCCGGTGCCCGCCGGGCATGATCCGGCCGACCGGGCCGCGGCGCTGGCGCTCGCCCGCCGGGAGCCGTTCATCCAGGGGATTCTTTACGAGAGACAGTCGGGAGATAGTTTAAAAGTTTGAAGGTTCATAAGTCAAAATACCAACGACTTTCAACCTTCCAACCTTCCAACCCCCGATCCATTGCACGCACGTTGAGTACGGGAACGAGCCTCGAGTCCCGAGCCTCGATTACGATCACGATTACGATGACGATTACGAATCACGAGCACGAAATCCGAGATCCGATGTTCGAATTCCGAAGTCCGATATCTCATGACAAATGGGAACGAGCAGGTGGCCGGCCCGAGAGGGCCGGGCTGGATTAGCCAGGGGCGCAGCCCCTGGTGGGCGACGGGTTGTCGTGTGATCGCCCCAGCGGGGCGACCGATCAATTGCATCGACGGCCAGAAGGCGCACCACTGCCGGGTGACGTTTGAGGCGGAGTTCGTGGAGCTGCTCCAACTCCACCAGGTGCCGTGCGGCGAACGGACCCACTGGGATTGAACGGATGGTGAGCGGGTGGTTCCGCGGCTCCGATGCCGCCCCGATGGGGCTCAGGGTGAGGAAAACAGACGTACGCGTACCAGGGGCCTCGCACCAGGGGCTGCGCCCCTGGCTAATGCAGTCCGGCCCTGCGGGCCGGGCGCGTGCCGCAATGGCTGATCGGTCCAATCCCCTGATAGCCGATTACGATCACGATGTAGATTACGAATTACGAGCACGAAATCCGAAGTCCGATTCATTCACCACGAAGGCACGAAGGACACAAAGAGTGTTGAGGGTTATGGGTTGAGGGTTGAGAGTTGGAAACGAGCCCCGAACCCCGAGCCTCGAACCTCGCTGACGCCTATCGCTAAATTCACCCGATCATAACGCGCTCTTCGGGGTAGCGGAACTTCCCCTGTCCGTACCGGCGGCCCACGGCGTGGGCGATGGTCAGCGGGCCGATGCGTCCGATGAACATCACCACGCAGAGCATCAGTTTGCCGAAGACGGACAGCGACGCCGTGATGCCCGTGGAGAGACCCACGGTGCCGAAAGCGGAAGTGATTTCAAACAGATACTCCAGCACGCGATGCTCGTGATGGCCGAATGGCCGGGGTCCGATTTCCACCCACAGGAAAGCCACCAGGAACATGACGATGATGAAGCCGGCCAGGATAGTCACGGACAAGGTGCGCGCCACGGCCCGGCTGGAAACAGTCGCCCGGAAGATGTCCACATCCTCGCGGCCCTTGAGCTTGCTCTTGGCCAGGGCGATCATGACGCCGAGCGAGGTGGTCTTGACGCCGCCGCCGGTGGAGCCCGGCGAGGCGCCCACGAACATGAGCAGGATCGTGAACAGCAGGGTGGCCCCGGTGGCCTTTCCGAAATCCACGGTGTTGAATCCGGCCGTGCGTGGCGTGACCGACTGGAAGAAGGCGGCCAGCAGCTGCTCGCCCAGAGGCAGACCGTCGAGCAGGTTCTGATGTTCGAACAGAAAAAAAACCACGGTTCCCAACAGTAGCAGACCGGCGGTCACCGCCAGCACCAACTTGGAGTGCAAGGAGAGCTTGTGCCGCTTGCGGCTGCCCGTGTGGTGCAGCACCTCGAAGATCACGAAGAAACCCAGACCGCCCAGGATGATCAGTGAGGTGATGGTCAGATTGACGCCCAGATGGCCGCGGAACCGGGTGAGACTGTCGGCGTACAGGCAGAACCCGGCGTTGCAGAAGGCCGAGATGGAGTGGAACACGGCGGCAAATACGCCGCCGCCGGGATGGAACAGGTAGAGCAGGACGGCGCCCACCCCCTCGATGAGGAGGGTCGACAACACGATGATCCGGGTGAGGCCGTAGATGACCGCCTGGGGCTGCGGCATGAAGGACTGCTCCATGATGGTCCGGCCCGACAGCGAGATTTTGCGCCCCGACACCGTGGCCAGGATGACGGCGTAGGTCATGATGCCCAATCCGCCCGCCTGGATCAGGCCGAGGATGACCGCCTGGCCGAAGGGTGAAAACTGCGTGCCGGTGTCCACGGTGATCAGGCCGGTGACGCAGACGGCGCTCGTGGCGGTGAAGAAGGCGTCCACCCAGCCCACCGGCCCCTTGCCCGCCGCCGCGGGGGTGATCAGCAGCAGCGAGCCCAGCAGCGCCGTGAGTATGAAACTGGCGGCGATGACCTCCGCCGGGTGGCGGTTGACCAGGTTCAGGAATTTGTTGCGGGTGGGGGACATCGGCGGAAATAGTAGTCCACATCGGGCTGGTGGTCAAGCGTCAGTATCCCTGACGCATCGGGAGGCGAAGAGATCGGGCGAGCGGTTGGCGGTCGTTCCACAAAGCCCTTGGCCTGCGCAGCCGGGTTCTGGTAGATTGGCGGGGAGACGGCGGCGAGCCGCCGTCCGACGATCCGCTGGAGTGAGCCATGGAGCCTGTTGACGACCTGCCGGTGTGGGACCTGTCGGAGCTGTACGACCGGTCCGACGATCCCCGCCTGGACGACGACCTGGCCCGCGTCGAGTTGCTGGCCGCCGACTTCGAGCGCCGCTTCCGCGGCCGGCTGGGCGAGGCGGACGCCGTGCTCGCGGCCCTGCGGGAGCAGGAGGCGATCCTGGAGCTGTTCGGCCGGGTGCGGGCCTACGCCTACCTCGAGTTCTCAACGAACTCGGCCGACCCCGCCTTCCGCCGCCTGCTGGTCCGGACCGACGAGGTGTCGGCGCGCCTGGACGAGCGAATGGTCTTCTTCCGCCTGGAGCTGCTGGCGTTGCCGGAGGGCGTATTCGACCGGATCGCCGCCGCCCCGGAGCTGGCGGCCTACCGCAACTTCCTCCGGCAGATCGCCCGCTACCGGCCGCACCAACTCGACGAGAAACAGGAAATCCTCATCGGCAAGAAGGATATCACCGGCAAGAACGCGTTCGTCCGGCTCTACGACGAGCTCACCACCGCCATGACCTTTCCGGTGACCCTGGACGGGCGCCGGCAGCGCCTGCCGGGGGCGGCGGCGCGCAACCTGTTTTACCACCCGGAGGCGGCGGTGCGGGCGGGGGTGGTGCGCGCCTACTATGGCCAGTACGCCCGCCACGGGCAGACCATCGCCACCGTCTTCAACAGCCTGGTCCGCGACCACGGCATCGAATGCGAGTTGCGGCGGTTCCCCCACAGCACCGCTCCCACCCACCTGGCCAACCAGGTGGAGGAGCCGACGGTCCGGCTGATGATGGACCGGATCGCCGACCAGTACGGGCTGGTCCAGGAATACTACCGGCTCAAGGCGCGGATCCTGGGCCAGGCGCGCGTGCGCGGTTCCGACCTGTACGCCCCGGTGGGCGAGCCGGTCGGCGACATCCCCTTTGCCCGGGCGCGGACGCTGGTCGTGGACGCCTTCCGCGGCTTCGACGCCGAGCTCGGCGCCCTGGCCGAGCGGTTCTTCGAGGAGCGGTGGATCCACGCCCCGGTGCGCCGCCACAAGGGGGGCGGGGCGTACTGCTACGGGCCGGGGCCCGGCACGCACCCGTTCGTGCTGCTCAACTACTCCGGGTCGCTGCGCGACGTGTTCACCATGGCCCACGAGCTGGGCCACGGCCTCCACGACCTGCTGGCCGCCGGGCAGACGTACCTCAACTACCATCCGCCCACGGTGGCCGCCGAGACGGCGTCGGTCTTCGGTGAAATGCTGCTGGCCGCCGCGGTCAAGGGGGAGATCCCCCTGCGCGACCGCCTCATCGGCTTCTACTGCAGCCACCTCGAGGACATCATCGCCACGGTGTTTCGGCAGAACATGTACACGCGGTTCGAGCGCGAGGCCCACGACCGCGTCAACGCGGCGCTGATGTCACCGGAGGAGCTGTGCGCGCTCTGGCGCGAGGAGGCGCAGCGGCTCTACGGCGACGCGGTGGAGTTCCTGCCGGTCCAGCGGTGGAACTGGGCGGCCATCCCCCATTTCTTCCACTACCGGTTCTACTGCTACGCCTACTCGTTCGGAGAGCTGTTCGTGCTCTGCCTCTACCAGCAGCACCTGGAGGAGGGGGCGGCGTTCGCCGAGCGGTACAAGGACATCCTGCGGCGGGGCGGCTCGGCCACGCCCTACGAGCTGGCCGCTTCGGTGGGCGAGGATCTCGATAGCCCCGCCTTCTGGGACAAGGGCTTCCGCGCCATCCGCGGCTGGCTGGCGGAGCTGCGCGCCCTGGTGGACGGCGGATCCTGACGGGCGCCGGCAGTCCCGCCGCCGCCGCGGCTGCGGTGTGATCCTGCCCGCCTCGCCTCCCTCCCTTCGTTCGTGCTCGTAATTCGTAATCGTGATCGTAATCGTAATCGTAATCGAGGCTCGGGTCTCGCAGTTCGTTCCATCAATCAACCATCAACCATCAACCATCAACCATCAACAGTATCGGATCTGGGACCTCGGTTCTGGGTCCTGGTTCCCAGCCCCCAACCCCCAGATCCAAGAATCCGGATCCCGGCCCCCAGGTCCCAGTCCCCAGGTCCCAGTCCCCAGGTCCCAGTCCCCAGGTCCCAGTCCCCAGGTCCCAGGTCCCAGTCCCCAGATCCCAGGTCCCAGGTCCCATTAGAATCAGCAATCCACAATCGTCCGCAAGAACCGATGGAGGCAGGGTGGGTCTAATTAATTGTGAATAAAATATTTATGATCAGCGGGGGGCGCTGCCGGAACGCACTCCTCTCCCTTGCTGGTGGAATGCGTTCCCGGTGTGTTTCGGCGGCCCGTCACGATTTCACATGCAGCACTTCTTCCTTGTAGTCGTCCTCCTCGTCATCGGGACGCCGGCGGGCCCGGCGGTCCATGCGGTTGGAGAACAGCAGCACCAGGAACAGCACAAGGTAGAATCCAAGAAAGGCGAGGAAAAATGCCACATACACGGTGTTCATCAGACCCCCTGGGGACAACGCAGCTGCACTCTATTAGATGGACTCTCCGAGATGGAAAAAGTTGCAAAAATATTTGGGGTGAGATGGGGGGGACGGGATTCGGGGGCGTGGGTCAGAAGGGGAGCTGCCGCATGAGCCAGCCGGCCACCAGGATGGACAAAAAGAAAAAGCAGAACGACTTGATGAAATAGCGGCGACGCTCCCGGCTGTCGCCCCGCTCCACGAACGCGAACACGCCCGAGACCAGCAGCGAGAAGAGGAATCCGACCGCCAGCAGGCCCATCACTTTTTCCTCCCGCTGTGAAGGTCCCAGGCATCCACCAGGACGAGCACGTTCAGGATGCCCGCGGTGTACAGGCAGGTGTTGCCGATCTCGTTGGTCAGCGCGGCCCGGAACACGTCGAGGTCGCCCATGCCCAGCTGCAGGATGTAAGCGACGAAGTAGTGGCCGCCGCTGGCGAGCGCGCCGAGGAACTTGAACAGGGCGAAGGTTTCGCCGGGCGTGCTGGGGAACACGAAGTAGGCGTGCAGGGCCAGCCCCAACCAGAACAGGCCGCCCACCGCGACGCAATTGAGCGCGGCGCGGAACCGCTGGCCGAGTAGCAAGTGCCCCGCGCCGGGGCAGATCCAGCTGGCGAGCAGCACGGTGGTGAGATTGGCTTTGCCGGAGGCTTTCGCGACCATAAGCCGCCATCTTAGAGCCCGGTGGGCCCTCTGTCAAGGGCGCAGTGGGGGGCAGAAAGAAGAATAGGAGATAGGAGATAGGAGATAGGAGATTGCAGGTTTGCTGATATCGATGCGTTGATGGTTGATAGTTGATTGTTGATGGTTCGTAATCGTAATCGTGATCGTAATTCGTAATCGTAATTCGTAATCGTAATCGTATTCGGATCCGGGACCCGGAATTTGGGACCCGGGTTCTGGATACCGGTTCCCAACACCCAATACCAAGGGCCTGGGTCCCGGCCCTCCCATGCACCCTTTCCCTGCCCGTGGCACCATCACCCGGTTGGCACGATGAAGGTACCGCGAGCGGCAGCGAGCGGCGCGAACGCCCACTTGCCGCGCCTTATCCAAGGTGTCCAACCACTCTGTCCATGCCGCTTGAATGTCTTCCCGTCAAGGATCAAACCATCGTCCGCACACGGCAACGAAAGCAGTGCTCGAGTACAACCACGCAAACAGTTGGTGATAATGGCGCGCCCGGCAGGGCGCGAACCTGCAACCGGCGGGTCCGAAGTCCGATATCCGAAATCCGATATCCGAAGTCCGCATGCTGGGAACGAGTTTCGAGCCCCGAGCCCCGAGCCTCGATCACGAGCCACGATCACGATTACGAATTACGATTACGACAGACAGGGGGGCGGGTTCACTGCGTTCCGGAGAGGAAATCCAGGATCGCCAGGGCGACCGCCTTCGTCTTCGAGGACGGGTCGTTGATGGGGCCGACGCAGGAGGGGCACCCGGCGGGGCAGGCGCAGCCGGCGATGAGCGCGCGGCCCTTGCGGAAGAGCTCCTCGTGGCGGTCGTACAGCTCGTCGCTCAGCCCGATGCCGCCGGGGTGGCTGTCGTAGAAGAACAGCGTGGGCTCGAACCGGTCCACAATCTCGATGAGCCCCTCATCGGCGCGGCCGTCCATGGAGTAGATCCCCCGCCCCTGGACGCCCAGCGCGGCGAACCAGCGCGACTGCCGGTCGCCGATGCTGCGGCCCAGGTCCCGGAAATCGCACATGAGCATGAGCACGGCCACATTGTGCAGGGCGTAGGCCAGGCCGAGGAAGCCGTCGATGACCTCCAGCCGGTTGTACGGCAGCGCGGCGAGCTGGTCGGGGCGCGCGGTGAACCAGCAGGCGGCGGTGTGCAGGTCGTGCTGCGGCAGGTTGATGTCGCCGAAGCCCAGGTTCTCCATGGTGTAGAATCGGATCTTCTTGAAACCGGCGTAGTTCTTGACGACGTGGACCTCGCCCCGCTCCCGGAGCACGCCGGCGCGCGGCTCCTGCTGGAACTCGTCCAGGATCCTGACGCTGGTGTAGACGATGGAGTCGGTGTAGTAGTCCACCTGGCTCGGCTCCACGTAGGCCTTGCGGGCGGCGTAGTCCAGCTTTTTCACCCAGTACTGCCGGCCCTCGCACATGTAAATGGCGTCCTCGTAGATGACCTCGGGCGCGGTCTCGAAATCCACCTCGGCGACGGCCCGGGCGTTGTCGGTCTGGTCCAGGACGACGAAGTTCTCCTCGGCGATGTTCCGGAGCGACACCCCGTCGGCCGGGTAGGCGTCGGCCATCCAGTGCCAGGCGCCGCCGCTGTGGTGGACGAGGCCGCCCTCCTCCAGCGTCTCCAGGAAATCCGCCACGGGTCCGGCGCCGAACGGCTCGCCGTCCTTGAACGGCAGCTCGAAGGCGGCGCACTTGACGTGGCTGAGCATGATCAGCAGGTTTTCCGGATTGACCAGGGCGTGCTCCGGGGAGCGGCCGAAGAAGTAGTCGGGGTTGTTCATGAGGAACTGGTCCAGCGGGAAGCTCCGGCCCACCAGGATGATCACCGACAGGTCGCTCTTTCGCCCGGCGCGCCCCGCCTGCTGCCAGGTGGAGGCGATGGTGCCGGGGTAGCCGGCCATGACGCAGGCGGTGAGGGTGCCGATGTCGATGCCGAGCTCCAGCGCGTTGGTGCTCACCACCCCGAGGATGCTGCCATCGCGCAGGCCCCCCTCGATTTCCCGCCGCACCAGCGGCAGGTAGCCGCCGCGGTAGCCCCGCACCGTCTCCCGGCGGCTGAGCTTCTTCTCCACCTGGTCCTTGAGGTACTTGACCAGGATCTCCACGTTGAGCCGGCTCTGGGCGAAGACGATGGTGGGCACGCCGTGGCGCAGCAGCAGCGTGGCCAGCTTGCGCACGGCGGTCAGGTAGCTCTGGCGGATGCCCAGGTCGGGATTGATCACGGGCGGGTTGTAGAAGACCAGCAGCTTCTCGCCGGCGGGCGCGCCGCTGCGGTCCACCACCGCCACCGGCTCGCCGATGAGGCGCTCGGCCAGTTCGCCCGGATTGGCGATGGTGGCCGAACAGCAGATGAACTGGGGATGGGAGCCGTAGAAGGCGCACACCCGGCGCAGCCGCCGGAACAGGTTGGCCACATGGGAGCCGAACACGCCGCGGTAGGTGTGGATCTCGTCCACGACGATGTATTTCAGGTTTTCGAACAGCTTGACCCACTTCGTGTGGTGGGGGAGCACCGCCTGGTGGAGCATGTCGGGATTGGAGATGACAATGTGGCCGAGGTCGCGGATCGCCTTGCGCGCGTCGGTGGGCGTGTCGCCGTCGTAGGTGAAGGTGCGGATGCCGCCGCCCACGCCGTCGATGAGCTCCTGCAGGCCGGCGCGCTGATCCTGCGACAGCGCCTTGGTGGGGAACAGGTACAGGGCGCGGGCGGTGGGATCGTCGAGGCAGCGCTGGAGCACCGGCAGGTTGTAGCACAGAGTCTTGCCCGACGCGGTGGGCGTGACCAGGGCCACGTGACGGCCCTCCGTCACCAGGCGCAGCGCCTCGGCCTGGTGGCTGTAGAGCCGGTCGATCCCCGCCGCCGCCAGCGCCGCCGCCAGGCGCGGATGCAGGTCCGGCGGCAGGGGGACGTACTCGCCCTCCGTCGCCGGGATGTGTTTCCAGGCGGCGATGGCCTGGTTGCGCTCGGCGTAGCGCCGGATCTGCGCGATCACCCCGGTCAGATGCATCATGCGGCGACTCCCGCAGCGGTTTGGCCCATTATCCCAGATTCACCGGGGATGGGGGAAGCACTTCGCATCTTCCCGAACGGTTTGTTGATCATTTTTTCATTGATCAATGGTCAATTCGGATTATTGGTTATTGATTATTGCTTATATTTAATTGGCTATTTGGAGTCGAGTCGGTTTTTGCTGCTATGGGATCCGGGACCTGGGATCTGGGACCTGGGATCTGGGACCTGGGATCCGGGAACTGGGATTCGGGACCTGGGATGCGGGAACTGGGGGAGGACTTGGAACCCAGGACCCAGGTCCGATACTGTTGATGGTTGATGGTTAATTGTTGATCGATGGAACGAGCCGCGAGACCCGAAACCCGATCCCCGATTACGAGCACGATTACGAGCACGAAGGAAGGAAAACGAGCCTCTAGTCTCGAGCCTCGAGCCTCGATCACGATTACAAATTTCGATTACAATCACGAGCACGATTACGAGCACGAAGGAAGGAAAACGAGCCTCTAGTCTCGAGCCTCTAGTCTCGAGCCTCGAGCCTCGAGCCTCGAGCTTCTAGCCTCGAGCCCCGAACCTCGAGCCGTGAAACCCGCCGCTCACTCCGTCCCCTTGAGGAAGGCGGCCAGGTCGTCGCGCAGCTCGCCGGCGGTCTGATGTCGCTGAGCCGGATCCTTGGCCAGGGTGCGGTCGATGATGGCCCAGAGCGCCGCCGGGAAGGTCGGCGGCGGCGGCGCCACCGGCTGGTACAGAATGGCATGCATCACGCCGATGTAGTTCTCCGCGGAAAAGGGGGATTTCCCTGTCGCCATCTCGTAGAGCACCAGACCCAGCGAGAATATGTCGGTGCGATGGTCGACGAGGTCGCCGCGGAGCTGCTCCGGTGACATGTAGTTCACCGTGCCCATGATGGCGCCCTGTTCGGTCAGGCCGGTCATCGCCGTGGCCTGGAGCTCGTTCGGCCCGGTCCATTTCACCAGGCCGAAATCCAGAATCTTGACGCGGCCGCCGGCGGCCACCATGATGTTGGCCGGTTTGATGTCGCGGTGGATCATGTTCTTGGAGTGGGCCAGGGCCAGGGCGTCGGCCACCTGGATGCCGATCCGGCAGATGGATCCGGGCTCGAAGGGGCCCTCCCGGAGCATGTCGCGGATGGTCATGCCCTCGACAAACTCCATGACGATGAAATCGAGCCCGGCCTCCTGGCCCACCTGGTGGATGGTGCAGATATTCGGGTGGTTCAGCACCGAGGCCGCCCGGGCCTCCTTGAGAAAGCGCCGGCGGATACCGGAGTTGTCGCTCATCTGGGGCGAGATGACCTTGACGGCCACGGGCCGCTTGAGCTGGGTGTCCTCCGCCTTGTACACGCAACCCATCCCGCCTTCGCCCAGCTTGTGCAGGATGTGGAACGGCCCGAGATGGTCCGGTTCCCGCGCGGGGAGGGCGTCGACCACCTGGCGGGTCTCCTCCTTCGGCATCGACACCTGCATGGTGTCACCCAGCACGTTGCGCTCCTCGCTGTCGCGGCGGACGATGAACTCGCTGAAGGCGGTGGAAAACAGCGCCGGCGGCGCACCGGGCAGGATGTAGCCGCTTTTCTCCAGCTTCTTGAACAGGTAGGTGAAGGTGGGCGGCACCGGTTCGCCCCGCATCACCTGGCGGCAGATGTTCTTCTCCTCGACGCTGAAGTGGTCCCAAATGTAGTTGAAGTGGGGGATCACTTCCTCGAGGAAAATCTCCAGCACCTGGGCCGGGTCCGCCGTCCCGTCGCCCATGGTCAGCTGTTCGAAGAAGGCGCAGCAGGCGATCTGAATGAAGAACGGGAAGTAGCCGGACAGCTTCAGGATCGCGTCCGCGTGCGGCTCCAGCGGCGCGCCGGACTCGGCCGAGGGCTGGCCGATGAGCTGGAGCGCCTCGTCGCGGCTGAACACGCTCAGGTTGATGGTGCTGAAGATGTTGAAGAAGGGCGAATCGGCCACCTTGCTGGTGTGGCACAGCTCCTGCAGGTCGCGCTTGGAGCTGGTGATGTAGGCCAGGTCGTAGTTGTTGGCCAGCGACCGGAAGAAGGAGAAGAACTCCTCGCCGAAGTGCTGGTTCGAGGTGACCACGTCGAACTCGTCGAACAGAACCACGATCTTGCGCCCCTTGCGCTGAAGGGCGGCCACGGCCATGCGGACGCCCTCGAAATCGGGGGTGAGCGCCTCGGAAAAGTCCGCGGCCTGCATCAGCAGCAGGATCAGCTCGCGGAAGAACTCCGACAGCGACAGGTTTTTCCGCTCCTGCAGGTCCATCTTGACGAAGACGTACGGCGCCGGGGCTTCGAGATGGCGCGCCTGGATCTCCGGGGAGGCGATGTGGTTGAGCAGGGACGATTTGCCGATCCGGCGTTCGCCCACCACCGACACCGACTGCGGCCGCGCCGCGCCGATGCGGGAGAAGATCCGCGCCACCTCGCGCCGCCGCCCGAAAAACCGATGGATGTCGCGGATGGCCACGCGGTCGAGATACGGGTTCTGTTTCATCGCGTCACCGGTTTTGGTTTTCGCCGATGATCTGCCAGGGCGAGTGGTCGCGGTGGATCCACTCGCGGAGCAGATCGATCCGGAACTGGAACTGCCGCCCCTTCTTGTTGGCCACCTCGCGGGTGAAGAGCGCCTCCAGGAGGGTCTGCACGGTCTGCAGGTCCTGCTGGACGGGGAGCTGCAGCCCGGCGGCGTGCGCAAGCAGGCCCTCGGCGTCCATGGCCTCGCCGCCCGTGGTGGTCAGGCCGTCGGCCAGCAGCGAGAGCACCAGCTTCTCGGAGAAACTGAAGCTGTCCCAAAAGTACAGCATCTGGGGCAGCGGATTCTCGATGAGCTGGACCACCACCGCCGCCAGATCGTCGGACGTGACGAGGTTGTGACCCACCTCGTTGAGATGGTCCACCACGTTCATGCAGACGGCCTGGGTGTAGAACGGCTGCCCGGCGGTGAGCCGGTAGATGCGCTCGGGCACGCCGTCGGCGTGGAAGACCAGTCCCTTGAGCGGCTCGGTGATCAGGCGCTGGGTGTCCCGCGGGGTCAGGAAGCTGATCTTGCGGTAGAGGCTCTTGGCGATCAGGTGCTGCCAGTACGGCTTGCGGCGGTCTTCCAGCCGCATGGAGCCGGTCAGGACGAAGCTGAGCTCGGGATGCCGGTCCAGCAGCGCCGAGAGGCAGTCCACCGTCGACGCATGCAGGGCGCCCTGGTCGATGAGCGTTTCGAGGATCTCGTACTCGTCGAGCAGGAACACGAATTTGCGGCCGGCGAACCGCCGGATGGCGGCCTCCAGCAGCTCTTCGAAGCTCTCCTGGCCTTTGCCCGCGTCCACCGGCGGCAGCGTGGCGCCGCGCTTGCGCAATCCCTCGGCGACGTCCCGGGCCATCCGGTTGTAGAACGAGACGGTGTCGGGGCAGTTGCCGTAGAGCTGCAGGTCGATGAGCACCGGCAGGACGTCGGCGCCGAGGCGGCCGTTGAGGATTTGGTAGAGGATCGAGGTTTTCCCGCTGCGGCGCTCGCCGCAGAGCACGATACAGACGCCGCTGTCCTCGCGGCGCATGTTCTTCAGGATGAAATGGAAGTCGTCCTCCCGGCCGAAGAACATCTCCTTCTCGCGGATGGGATTCCCGACGATGTACGGGTTGACCTTGATCGGCTTGAACTCGCGCAGGGCGCGCTCCTGGATCCGCTTGCGGATGGCCCGGCGCACGCGGCCGACGGTCCAGTTGACAACCAGGAAGAGGAGCAGCAGGCTGGGAATCAGGATCAGGATCCAGCGCTGGTAGCCGGAGCGGACGCGCCATTCCTGCGCGGGGACGAACGCGCCGTTGTGGATGGCGACAATCTGGATCTTCTTGACCACGTCGCCGTTGGCCTTGAAGTTGAAGTCGCCGGTGACGCCGGGGAAATTCTCGGTGGCCGAGATGGCGTCGCGCAGCGCCTCGCGGCGCGGATCCGGGGTGCGCCGGATCGCCTGGAGCAGGATGCAGGCGGCGTCGTAGGCCCGACCGGCGTGCGGGCCGGCTGCGATCTCGAAGCGGTCCTTGTACCGGGCGGCGAACAAGCGCGCCGCGGGCTTGTCCTGCAGGAGGAAGTACGAGTCCGTCGCCACCAGGCCTTCCAGGTTCTTCCAACTGGTGAGGTAACGCTCGGTGACGTCGGGGGCGAAGAGCTGGACCGGCAGCCGCTGCTCCCGGACCAGCGTCGCGATGCGGATGTTGTCGGGGGTGATGCCGAACAAGCCGAGCGCTTCGATCCCCTGCCGCTGAATCTCCTGCAGCTCCGCGCTGAAGTCCGCCTGATCGCGCCGGAACGGCTGGGCATAGGCGAGCGCGAGGTTGTGCCGCTCGAGGCTGCGCGTGAAGTCGGCCATCAGGCCGCGCCCGAAGTCGTCGTTGTCGTACAGGATGCCGATGCGTCGCAGCGACAGCTCCTCGGTCAGGTAGCGGCTGAGCTCGGCCATGCGGAAATAGTCGGATTCGATGCAGCGGAAGACCCACTTGTTGTCGATCGCGGTGATCCGCGTGGCCGTGGACGACGAAGTCAGGAGCGGAGCCCGGGCGCGGGCGCACGGCTCCATGATGGCCAGGGTGCACGACGAATTGATGGCGCCCAGCACCGCCACGGCGCCCCCGCGCAGGAGCCGGTCCGCGCCGGCGGCGGATTGCAGCGGCTGCCCCTGATCGTCGGCCTCGATGATCTCGACGAGCCGGCCGTGCGCGCCGCCCATCTTGTTGAACTCTTCCGCCGCCAGGCGCACCGCATTGAGCTGGCCGAGGCCGGCGGACTGGTTCGAGCCGGTGAGCGGGCCAATGACGCCGATCCGGATGGGACCGGGCGGGGCCGGGTTGTTGGCGGACAGCGCGGTCGCCGCCAGCAGCAGCGCCAGCGCCGCCGAGCGGAAGAGTCTCACCGAGATTCGCTTGCAACCACAGGTGCCGATCATGATGTGCCGGGAGTCTCCCTTGACGATGTCTGACGGGCCGTTCACGGAGCGCCCGTGGGGCGGGCCCGGGCCGCCGGCGCTTCGGCCGGCCGGTCCGGATTCAGCGCGTCGCCGGCGACGCGCCGGAGCAGGCCGAAGAGGGTCGGGAACTCCGACCGGAAGCTGGCCAGTGCCTCGGCGGAGGGCTGCTCCGCGCTGTGGACGTGGGCGCCCCGGCCGGCTTGGGCGATGACATATCGACCCACACCCACCTGGGCCAGCGCATGGCCGCCCACACCGACCTGTCCCACGGCCAGCCGCGGGGCCACCGCCACCTGGCCGAACGCCTCGTAGCCGGACACCGACACCTGCCCCAGCGCCAGCAGCAGGCCGAGCGAAATCTGGCCGATGGGGAGCACGCCGACGGCGACCTGACCCAGAGCGATCACCCCGAAGGCGAAACGGCCGACGGCGATGATGCCGACAGCGCGACCGAGTGCGCCCGTCTGCGGATCGCGGCCCACGACCAGATGGAACAACGGCAGGCCGAACAGCCGGTAATCGCTCCGGTATTCGCGTCGCCGGCCTGGCTGTGGTTGCGGCATCGGCTGGCCCTTGTGCTGGAGTCCACACCCATTGTCCGGATGGATTATAATCCAGAACCGTTCCGCCGATTCGCGGAATCTTCGTGGGAATAAGCGGAAAATTCGCTTCGCCGGGGGCGGCGGTTGCGCTATCTTGGGCGCTCGGGCCGTCCGAGCCGGAGACGAGGGCATGCATCCTAGTTTCGCCGCCATTCAATCCCGCCTGGAGCCGCACGCGGACAAGCTGTGGTGGCTGCACAGCCTCTATTCGCTCCTGCTGGGCGTGGCGATGATGTGGCTGGGGCGGGTCCGGTTCGCCTACGTCCGGCTGGTGGTGATCCACATCGCCTTCATCTGGGCCACCAGCCTGCTCCTGCCTGTGATCCTGCGACATCCCCGCCTGGCCGGCCCGTGGGGCGGCCGTCTGCGGCTGGTGGTCAATTGGTTCAACCGCAATTTCTACCAACAGATTCTCTTCTTCATCCTGCCCCTGTACTGGGCGAGCATGACGCCCGGCGCCGCCAACATGGTCTTTGTGGCGGCGCTGGCCGCGTCGGCCGTGCTGTCGACGCTCGACGTGGTGTATGACCGCCAGCTCTCGGTGCGCTGGTACTACCTGTCGGTGTTCTTTTCGTTCAACCTGTTCGCCAGCATCAACGTGCTGCTGCCCATTTCCTGGAAGATCGGCAACACCGCGGCCCTGACGGTGAGCGCGTTGCTGGCGGGGGCCGGCTACGCGACTTTCGTGCTCCGGCTGTCGGGGCTGGCGCGGCGACAGCGGTGGGTTCTGGCGGGGCTGGGCACGCTGCTGCTGGTGGGGCTGCTGGAGCTGGGCCGGCCGCTGGTCCCGCCGGCCCCGCTGCGCCTGCAGCAGGCGGTGTTCAGCCTGGGTTTCCGGCCGAAGACCTTGCGGAGCGTCGGACCGGTGACGGAGCTGCCGGCCGGTTACACCGGCCGGCTCTACGCGCTGACCGCCGTCGTCGCGCCCCTCGGCCTCGAGGAGAAGGTCAGCCACCGCTGGTACGTGGACGGCGCAGAGGTGTTCGCGTCGCGCCATTACGCCATCGCCGGCGGGCGGAAAGACGGTTACCGGCTCTGGACATCCATGGCCTTGAAACGGCTGCCGCCGGCGGCCGAGGTCCGGGTGGACGTGGTGACACAGGGGGGGCAGCTCATCGGACGGGCGGCGATCAGATCCCGGCCGGCTGAGTCTTGATGAGCGGCTCCGCCAGGCGCCGGGCCCGCAGGCAGGGGGGCATCAGGAACAGGATGTGAGTCAGCCGGCCGGCCGTCACGGCGATGGCCGCCGCCACGGCGCCGGTGGCGCCGCCGAGCCGGATGCCCGCGAACAGCACGACGATGATCCCCACCACCTCGACGGCGGTGGCCCAGGTGATCGCCCGGGTCATCCGGGCGTGCACCAGCAGGGCGCGCTGGAACGACAGCAGCACCTCCATCGACGGCATCAGCAGCACGAACTGGGCGGGCAGCAGGGCGAACGCCGCCAGGTCGGCCGAGAGACCGGAGACCTTTCCCAGCCACAGGTGCGACAGCGGAGTCAGCACGAGCAGCGCGTAAGCGCCGCCGGTTGCCACCGCCAGGCGGTTGCCGAAGTCGCGCAAGGCGCGGTAGCCCTCCTGCCGTTCGCCGAGGAGGGCGATGGCCGTCTCCTGGAACGAGATGCCGAAGCACCGAAAGATGAACGACGTCACGTGGACCACCGGCCAGACGGCCAGCGATTCGATGGCCATCCGGCTCCGGCCCATGAAGAACGTGAGCAGCGGATGCACACCCATGGCCAGGATCGAGGTCATGGCCAGGGGCATGTAGAAGCGGTGGATCTCCCGGTAACCGGGGGCGGATTGGCTGTCGCCGTCGTCCTGCAGCAGCTGGCTCACGATCCGCCGGCTCATCAGTCGGCTGGCGACGGCCTCCATGGTCACGCCCACCGAGAGCGCCGCCGCCCCCACCCAGGCGCCCGGCACTCCGCCGACGGCGTACAGCACCACGGCGGTGACGGCCATGGTGGACAGGCGCACCACCGTGCCGTAGGCCACCCGCCGGGTGAGGTTGTTGCGGATCATGATCCCCTGGTAGAACCGCCGGTAGCCGATGGCGCCCGGCCACGGCAGCAGCAGCAGGTAGGCGACGTACACGAGCCGGGCCACCTCATCCGGCAGCTCCAGCAGCTGGCGGGCGATCAGGTCGAACACCGGCGGGATCAGGCCCACGAGCATCACGGCCGTGATGCAGCCGTTCATGGCGTAGGTGTAGGTGCGCAGGCGGACGAGCGACGTGCGGCCGGTGACCAGGGCGGTGGCGGCGCTCATGATCATGATGATGGGCGCCTCGATGATCAGGGCGAACGAGAAGGCCACGCCATAGGCCGCCAGGTTGTACTTGGGGTCGGCCAGCCGGGCGATCACCGCCGCGAGGAACGGGCCCTCCAGCGCCATCATGAGCCAGGTGGCGGCCAGGGGGGCCCAGAAGCCGGTGATCTTGCGGATGTTCAGTGCGGCCATGATCCGTTACCGGCGTGCAGCATAGCAATTCCCGGCGGTCAACTCAAGGGCGGACTCCGCTGCGTCTCGGATCGTTCGAAAGCCTCGGTCCGGCCGTTACGCAGGGGGAAGCCGGCGCGCGCGCCCCGCGCCGGCTGGTCTGAAAATGCCGCGGCCGGTTCCGTGGAACCGGCCGCGGGCGAAAACCGGGTGACGCGGGCGGGCGCTACTTGCCGAGCACCTTCAAGTATTCGGGGAGCAGCCGGCTGATGTCCGCGTAGGCGTTGGCGTTCTGAATGCTGAACTTGTACTTCTGGTCGCCCACCTGGAACGAGAACTCGTCCCCCTTGGCGAACTGCACGCTCTTCAGCGAGCGGATGGGCACGTTGAAGGCGTGCTTGGCCTCGTTCGTCTCGTACTTCAGATTGTCGGCGCTGAACACGAGGAAGCCGTTGCAGCCGCCCATGAAATGCTTGTGCTCCACGGCGATGGACCGGTTGATCAGGACGGCGAAGGATTTGCGCACCTCCATCTCCTGGATGATGCTCTGGAGCTTGTCCACCGGGTATCCCGGAACACCGCCGAGATCGATGACCTTGCGCAGGTGGGTGATGGCCTGGTCATAGTTCCGGTCGGACTGGGCCAGGATGCCCAGGTTCAGGTGGGCCAGAGCGTAGTCCGGTTTGAGCTGGATGGCCTTGCGGAAATTCTCCTGGGCCTTGGCGATGTTCTTCAGCTCCAGGTAGGACGCGCCGATGTGGAAGTACGCGTCGGCCTGGCGGGGATCGATGGCCACCGACTGGGTCAACTGGTCGATGGCGCTCTGGTAATTGCCCGCCTTGTAATCGCCGATGCCCGCGGTGAGCAGCGACCGTGCGCGGGCCTGCAGCTGCTGCTGCTGGTTATCGCGCTCCTGCTGCTGCCGGCGGGTCTGGGCGTCGGCCATCTTCTGGACGACGCGGTCGATCCGGCTCTCGATCTGCCGGTCGCCGGGGAAATAGCGGTTGTAGGCGTCCAAAATCGACTTGGCCCGGTCGTAGTTCTCGGCCAGGATGGCCTCGTCGGCCTGGAGGGGCGCCTGGTTCTTGATGCGCTGGATCATCGTGTTGGCTTTCTTGTTGTTTTTCTCCAGGCGCTTGATCTGGAGGCAGTATTCATAGGCGTTGTCGTCGGGCGGCGTGACCAGCCGGCCGGCGCCGATGGCCTGCTCCGCCCGGGCGGTCAGGTCCTTGATGCTCTCGGTGCGCGTCTTCTGGAGGTTTTTCACCTCGGTGGTCGCCTTGTCGTACGCCTGGCGGATCTCCGGATCATCGGGGTTGATCTCGGTCAGCTGAGTGTACAGTTTTTCGGCCAGGACCCAGTTCTTCGACG
>JAGOHA010000148.1 GCA_017996395.1 Acidobacteriota bacterium
GCCTCCTGGAACGTGCCGGGAATCGACGGCTCGGTGACGAGGGGGACGGCGGCGCCCGCCAGCTCCTTGTCGGTGAGCTGGCCGATCATGGCGATGGTGGGCAGCTTGAGCAGGTGCTTGACCTGGTCGGTGTTCCGCAGCGTCTGGTCCAGGTATTCCAGGCCGAACGCCAGGCCGACGCCGGTCAGCAGCCCCAGCAGCAGGCCCAGCAGCAGGTTGACGCCCTTGCGGGGGGAGATCGGATCCACCGGCCGGGCGGGTTGTTCGACGACCTGGATCGAGCTCTCGCGGGACGACTTGGTGATGTCCAGCTCTTTGATCTTGTTCAGCAGCGTCTCATAGAGCGTCTTGTTCGAGTCGAGCTCGTCCTTGAACTTCTTGTACTGGAGCGCCACCGACGAATCCTTGATGGCGATGGACTCGTTCTCGCGGATGGCCCGGGCCAGCTCGTTCTCCTTGGCGATCAGGGCGTCGCGCTCGGCGCGCTTGCTCCGAAGGTAAGTGTCGAGTTCGCCGCGGAACTTGGCCACCAGCGACTGCAGCAGGCTCTCCTTCTTCGTCACCTCCGGGTGCTGCGGCCGGTAACGTTTCTGCAGGTCCTGCAGCTGGAACTGGACGTTCAGAATCTCCAGCTTGAGCTGGTTCAGGGCGGTGTTCTTGTCCAGCAGGGGCGCTTGCAGCAGGCGGGTGAGATCGCTCTCCTGGGAGACCCCCTGCAGGGTGTCCAGGTCCGACTCCACCTCGGCCCGGCGGATCTTCGTGTCGGTGTAATTGAGCTTCAGGTCGGACAGCCCCTCCAGGGTGATTTCCTTCTTCTCCTGGAGAGAGGAGATGCCGGCGCGCTGGATGAAGGCCAGGTAGTCCTCTTCCGACTCGCGCAGCGTTTTCTTCAGCGTGACCAGCTGGTCGGTATAGATGTTCATCATCCGGCGGATTTCGTCGAAGCGGGTTTCGAGGATGAAATCCTCATAGGCCTTGGCGATGGTGTTCGCGGCCAGGAAGGCGACCGTCGGGTTCGAATGCTTGATGGTGATGTCGGCCAGGTTGGTGTCCTTGACCGGCTCGATGGTGACGCCCGCGCACAGCGAGGCCACCATGGCGTCGAACTCCTGCTGGCTGTGCGAGCCGGCGGGTGCCGCGGCCTCGGGCTGTGACAGGCCGAAGAACTGGGTGAGACCGGAGAAGAAGCGGGCGGTGCCGGAGGAGCGTTCGCCCGGCGGTGCGGCCTGCTCCATGATCCGGGCCTTGCGCACCACCCGCTCTAGGATGGCGGGGCTGCGCAGGATCTCGAACTGGGTGTTCAGGTCGCGTTCCTTCGTCCACCAATCGGAGACGTAGGCGTACTGGGTGAGCAGCACCTGGGGCACCGAGCGGACCTCGATCCGGACGGTGGCGCTGTAGATGGGTGTCCGCGATTCGTTGAAAATGAGGGCCAGGAACGCCCCGGCCAGGACGCAGGCCAGGATCAGCAGGCGGTTTTTCTTGACGAGAGTCAAGTATTCCTGAATGTCGAAGGATTCGGTTTTCAGTTCGTCCATCACGGCTCCCGATGCATGGATATATCACAGGAATCAAGTATTTGCAATGTGTTAGAATGAATCGGTGCCGCTCTGTACCGGTGCGGCCGGAGGGGATCGTGGCGGAAGAAGGACTGAATTATCGCGGCATCGCCTACTCCCGCCAGGTGGGGCGGGAGCGGCCGTTTCGGCTGGAGGCGCGCTTCCAGCCGCAGGGCGACCAGGAGCAGGCGTTCCAGAAGCTGACGGCCGGCCTGCGGGCGGGCGCCCGGCACCAGGTGCTGCTGGGAGTCACCGGCAGCGGCAAGACGTACTCGATGGCCCGGGTGATCGAGGCCATGGGCCGGCCCACGCTGGTGCTGGCCCACAACAAGACGCTGGCCGCCCAACTCTACCAGGAGTTCCGGCATTTCTTCCCCGACAACGCGGTGGAGTACTTCGTCAGCTACTACGACTACTACCAGCCGGAAGCCTACATCCCGGCCACCGACACCTACATCGAGAAAGAGGTTCAGATCAACGAGGAGATAGACCGGCTGCGCCACTCGGCCACGCGCAGCCTGTTCGAGCGCCGCGACTGCGTCATCGTGGCGAGCGTGAGCTGCATCTACGGCCTCGGCTCGCCCGAGGCCTACTACGGCATGGTCCTGTTCCTGGAGAAGGGGAAGACCATCCACCGCCGCGATCTCCTGCTCAAGCTGGTGGAGCTTCAGTACACCCGCAACGACGTGGCGCCGGAGGCGGGCAATTTCCGGGCGCGGGGCGATGTGATCGACATCCATCCGCCCTACGGCGAGGGCCTGATCCGGGTGGAGCTGTTCGGCGACGAGATCGAGACGCTGGCGATGGTGGATCCGCTGACCGGCCGGACGCTGTCGCAGCACGAGCGCCTGCCGGTTTATCCCAAGAGCCACTACGTCATCCCCCGCGCCCAGTGGGACCGGGCCGTGGCCAGCATCAAGAACGAGCTGCAGGGCTGCGAGGCGCGCCTGCTCGGCGACGGGAAGCTGCTGGAGCACCAGCGCCTGCACGAGCGCACCATGTACGACCTGGAGATGATCAAGGAGCTGGGATACTGCCGCGGCATCGAGAACTACTCGCGCCACCTCACCGCGCGCCAGCCCGGCCAGCCGCCGCCGACCCTGCTGGACTACCTGCCGTCCGACCATCTCATCTTCGTCGACGAGTCGCACGTGACCATCCCCCAGGTGCGGGGCATGTACCACGGGGACCGGACCCGCAAGCTGACCCTGGTGGAGCACGGATTCCGCCTGCCGTCGGCGCTCGATAACCGCCCGCTGAACTTCGAAGAATTCGAGAACCGCGTCCACCAGACGGTGTACGTGTCGGCCACGCCGGGGCCCTATGAGCTCCAGCAGGCCGCCGGGCGGGTGGTGGAGCAAATCGTGCGGCCCACCGGCCTGCTCGATCCGGTCATCCACGTCCGGCCGGTGAAGGGGCAGATCGACGACCTGTATGCCGAGGTCCGCCGCCGGGCCGAGGCGGGCGAGCGGACCCTCGTGACCACGCTGACGAAGAAGATGGCCGAGGATCTCACCGATTACCTCCGCGAGCTGGGCGTCCGGGTGGCCTACCTCCACTCGGAGATCGAGACGCTGGACCGGATGAAAATCCTGCGCGACCTGCGCCTCGGGGTGCACGATGTGCTGGTGGGCATCAACCTGCTGCGCGAGGGCCTGGACCTGCCCGAGGTGGCGCTGGTGGCGGTGCTGGACGCCGACAAGGAGGGCTTCCTCCGGTCCGCCACCTCGCTGATCCAGACCATGGGCCGGGCGGCGCGCCATCTCAGCGGCACGGTCATCCTGTACGCGGACGCCGTCACCGACTCCATGGCCACGGCCATGCGGGAAACCCAGCGCCGCCGCGAGATCCAGGAGGCGTTCAACCGCGACCACGGCATCACCCCCCAGAGCATTGTCAAGCCGCTGGACGAGGAGCTCGTGCGGGCGTGCGAGGCCGATTACGTGGATCTCACCCGCGAGCTGCCCGCGCCGAAGACCTGCCGGACGACCGATGATCTGGAGCGGGAGATCGCCGTCACCCGCCGGCGGATGCTCGAAGCCGCCGGCACGCAGGAATTCGAGCGGGCGGCGGCGCTGCGCGACCGGATGCGGGAGCTGCAGGAGCTGCTGATGGCGATGCTGGGCGAAGGGGAATAGGGGGCGGCCCGTTCGGGCGCCGCCCCCCGGTGATCGATCAGTTGGCGGGTTTCTGGAACAGCGCGGGATTCCGGGCCGGATTCAGCTCCAGCGCCTGGATGGCGCCGCTGGCGACTTTCTTGCCGTTGAAATACGTCTCGCTGTCTCGGGGGATGGTCAGGCCGGCCAGCTCGACGGGGTTGCTGAAGAGCTGGATGAACTGGCCGGGTTCGTTGTTGTATTTGCCGGCGTAGGCCAGCCCGGCGAGCATGCCGGTATCCGGATCGGCATACACGCGGAGACCCTTCCCCTCGCCGAGGGGGATGTAGATCGACTCGTAGCTCCGGTCCATCACGTCGGCGCGGCCGGCGTAGATGGCCTGGGCGCCCTCCACCCGGGAGTGCTTCAGAAAGACCAGCGGCGAGTGCGCGATCGATTCCCTGACCTCCTGGATCTCGTCGGCCGACAGGTCCTTGATCCCCTGGGGCACCTGCATCCAGCCGGCCTTGCCGTCGAACGCGCGGACGATCGTGGCGATGGGGCTGGCCATCTTCACGTAGAGCTGGTCGGGGAGGAAGGTGTAGCTGTCGACGTCGAAGGTGAAGCTCATCTGGGGCGCCAGCTGGAGGGTGGACTTCTGTTGCAGGTGCATGCCCGCGAGCGTGTCCAGCGCGTCGCCGGCCTTCATGGCGTCGATCATCCGGCTCAGCAGCACCTGGCCCCGGGCCAGTGAGGCGGGGGTGGCGGCGGGCGCCGCATCCGCCGCGGCGGCCGGCGCCGGGATGGTGATGTCCAGCTCCTTCACCTCACCGAAAGCGGACAGCGGCTTGACGAACTGGTCGGGATTGCCCACCACCAGGATGGTCAGCTTGTCCGGGTGCAGATAGGCGTTGGCCACGCGGCGCACGTCGGCGGCGGTCACCCCGGCGATGCGCTTCTGGAACGTCTGCATGAAGTCGGGCGGGAAGCCGAAGTAGTCCAGCGACATCATCCGGGTGAGGATGTTGAACGTGGATTCATACTTGAATACGTAACTGTTGAGAAACGCTTCGCGGGCGAGGGTGAGCTCGGCATCGGAAACCGGGGTGTTGCGGATCCGGTTGATCTCGCCGATGATGATGTTGATCATGTCCACCGTCGACTCGGATTTGGTCGAGGTGCCCACCACGAACTGCCCCAGGTAGCCGCGCTCGAAGGCGATCCCGCCCTGAATGCCGTACGTCAGCCCGTGCTCCGTCCGGGCGATCTGCATGAGCCGGGAGAGGAAGCCGCTGGTGCCGAAGATGCTGTTCATCATCTCGACGGCGAAGTAGTCGGGGTTGTCCATCCGAAGGCCGATATGCCCCAGGCGGATGTTGGACTGGTTGACATCCTTCTTGACCACCAGTCGCACCGACGGGGCCGGCGTGACGCGCACTTCCGGGAAAACGCCCACGACCGGTCCGGCGTTCGACCAGGTGCCGAAGCGCTCGCTGAGCCACGCCTTCATCGGCTCGGTCTTATAGTCGCCCCAGACGCCGATGGCGACGCCGCCGGGTTGCACGAACTGTCGGTGGAAGCTCACCACGGCATCGCGGGTCAAGGCGTCGATGTCGGCGTATTCGGTCTGTCGCGCGTACGGGCTGTCGGCGCCGTAGACCAGGCGGGTGAACTCGCGCGCGGCGATCTGAGACGGATCGTCGTTGCGGCGGGAAATGGCGCTGCGCAGCTGCACTTTGATCAGGTCCAGCTTGTCCTGCGCCAGCGCGGGCCGGCGGAGCATGTCATCCACGATTCCGAGCACGACCTCGGCGTCCTTGGCCAGGCAGGAGCCGGAAATAGAGGCCGAATCGGCATCGGCGCCGGCGCGGATGACGGCGCCCATGTCGTTGAGCATCTGGTCGAGCTCGTCACCGGTTTTGCCGGGGATGCCGCCGGTGCGCATGAGTTCCATCGTCGCGCCGCACAAGCCGGCCATGTTTCGGGGATCGAAGACCGAACCGGTCCGGATGAGCACCTGGAACTGGACCATGGGCAGGCCGTGGTCTTCCATCATGTAGAGTTTGAGACCCGACGGGAGGGAGCCCGTGGTGACGGGGGGCGCTTTGATCTCCCGCAGCGACGGGTACTGGAACTTGCGCTCCTTGGCCGCGACGCCGGCGGACAAGCCGAGGACCAGAACGAGTATCAGCACGATCCATTGGGTGTTCTTGTTCATGTTTCTCTCCATCTGTAGCTTGAGCCGTTCAATTCTGCACTGGGGCGTGGACGATGGTGCCCACCGTCAGGTTGTTGGTCACGAAGCACTCCTGGGCGACCCGCTGGATGTCGGCCGGGGTGACTTTCTGGATCTTGTCGATGGCGGTGAACAGGTTGCGCCAATCGCCGGTCATGACCTGAAAGTAGGCCAACTGGAGCGCCACGCCGCCGTTCGACATGAGCTGCCGGTACAGGTTGACCGTCGCCTTGGTCTGGACGGCGGCGAGTTCCTCCGCCGACACCGGCTCGTTCTTGAGCCGCTCCAGCTCGGCGATGATGCCCTTCTCCAGCTCCTCGTTCGTGTGGTTCTGGTTGGGAACGCCGAAGAAGAGAAAGAGGTTGGGATACTTGGTGCCCGGGAAACCCGGGAACGCGCCGACGAAGAGGGCGGACTTCTCCTCCTTGACCATCTTCTTGTGCAGGCGCGAGGAGTTGCCGCCGGCCAGGATGTCCTGGATGGCGTCGTAGACCGCCGAATCGGGGTGCCGGATGTCGGGCTTGTGGTAGCACAGCACCACCACCGGCTGGGACGGATCGTGCATGGAGATCCGCTTCTCCGCCATCTGTTTCGGTTCCTCGGTGACCGCCCGGCCGCTCATCTCGCCCTCCGGGATGGGGCCGAAGTACTTTTCGGCCAGTGCCTTGATCTCGGTGGGGTAGACGTCGCCCACCACCGCGACGGT
>JAGOHA010000149.1 GCA_017996395.1 Acidobacteriota bacterium
AGCACAAACATTCGGAACTGGGACGAACCCCGAACCACGAGCCCCGAACCCCGATTACGATCACGATTACGAATTACGAGCGCGAAATCCGAAGTCCGATGTCCGCGATCGAGCCTCGTTCTTCCCCTTGACCCCGGCCGACGGCCTCTGCGAAGATACGGACCACAACCCGACGGCCGGGGGGACGGCCGCGGGTACGACCACGGAGGTGCCGCCATGCTCAGCGAGGAAACCCTGGCCATCCTGGCCAAGACCGAGATCTTCGAGGGGCTGCCGTACGACGAGCTCAGGCAACTGGGCCGGTTCGCGTTCGAGCTCACGGCCGGCGCCGACGACATGATCCTCGCCGAGGGGGTTCCCGGCGACGCCCTCTACGTGGTGCTGGAGGGGCGGCTGCAGGTGGCCCTGCTCAAGAGCAAGCCCGGCCAGCCCGCGCGGCGGTTCTCCGACGTCAGCCTCAACGAGCTCAAGCCCCACGATTGTTTCGGCGAGTATTCGCTGTTCGACCGGCAGCCCGCGTCGGCGTCGGTCGTGGCCCGGGAGCGGTGCCGGCTCATCAAGCTGACGCGCGCCAACTTCGACGGGTTTCTCGCCGACAGGGACGGAGTGGCCCGCATCATCTACCACAATCTGCTCCGGATCCTCATCCGGCGGCTCCGAAAAAAGGACCAGGAGCTCGACCTGACCCTCGACTATGATTAGCCGGCCAACAGCCGGATAGGAACCCATTCGCCTGCCCGACGCATCTGAATCCGTCGGCGGTGTCCCGGTGGAGTGGGACGCCCGTCACACCATATCAGGAGGCGACCGGTGATCCAGACCGTTAGCGCCGAACAGCGGCATTTTTCCGATTTCGACTGGCTGAAGACGTATTGGCTGTTCTCGTTCTCGGACTACTACGATCCGGCCAACATCCAGTTCGGCGCCCTGCGGGTGTACAACGACGACGTCGTGGCGCCGGGCACCGGCTTCCCCACCCACCCCCATCGCGAGATGGAGATCATCACGCTGGTGCTCGACGGCGAGATGACCCACGCTGACAGCATGGGCAACCGCACCGTCATCGGCCCGGGCGACGTGCAGCGGATGTCCGCCGGCACCGGCCTGACCCACTCGGAGTTCAATCTGGCGGCCGCGCCGGTGCACTTTCATCAAATCTGGATCCACCCTGATCAACGGGAGCTGACCCCCACCTACGACCAGCGTCGCTTCGAGCCGGAGGAGTGGCGGGACCGGCTGCTGCCGGTGGCTTCCGGCCAGGGCCGTCCCGGAGCTGTCACCTTTCACACTGACGCCACGATTTACCGCTGCGACCTGTCGGCCGGCCGCGCCGTCGGCCTGCCGGCGGGCGAAGACCGCCGGGTATTCATCTACGTGACGGCCGGCTGCGTCGCCGCCAACGGGATCCCCCTCGGATCCGGCGACCAGGGCCGAGTCGACCTGGAGGCGGCCCTGGAGCTTCGGGCCGCCGCCGACAGCGGCTTCGTCCTCATCGACGTGCCCTCGTGTCGGGGCTGGGGCTACGACCGGAAGACCCTGTCGGGCGCCCGGGCCTGAACTCGGCCGGATCGTCTCCGGCATCGCAGAGCTGCAAGCGGAATTTCACATGGGCGGCTGGTCGGGTCGCAGCGGCCAGTCGGCGAAGGGGGCCATCGCGCCCAGTTCGCGGCGCTCCGCCATCATCTGGTTGAACAGCTCGGTGACCCGCGGGTCGAACTGGCTCCCGGCGCCGCGGCGGATTTCGCCCAGGGCGAACTCCAGGGTCTGGCCCTCGCGGTAAGTACGATGGCTGACCATGGCGTGGTAGGCGTCGATGACGGCCAGGATGCGGGACTCGATGGGGATCTCTTCCCCCCGGAGCCCGTGCGGGTAGCCGGAACCGTCCCAGCGTTCGTGGTGGTGTTCCACGATCACGGCAATGTGGCGCAGGCTGCTGATGGGCCGCAGAATCCGGGCGCCGATCTCGGCGTGGCGGCGCATGACCTGCTCCTCGTCCGCCGTGAGTTTCCCCTGCTTGAGCAGGATGTGCTCCGGCACGCCGATCTTGCCGATGTCGTGCAGCTTCGCGGCGATGCGGAGCCGCTCCAGGGACTCGTCATCCAGCACCATCAGCCGGCCCAGGGCCACCGCCAGGATGGACGTCTCCAGGGTGTGGTTGCTCGTGTAGTGGTCCTTGGCGTCGATGGCCTCGGCCAGGGAGTTGATCATCTCCACCGTGGTGAGGCTCTCGTCCACCTCCCGCCGATCGGTGATTTTCTGCAGCACGCCGTCCACCACCTCCGGCCCGGTCCGCAGCGTCCCCTGCCCCATGAACTGCGAGAAAACGTTCAACGCCAGTTTCTTGATGAGCTGGCTCCCCATCAGCGAGGCGGTGTCGCCGCCCTGGAAGCGGCTCATGGTCATCGCCTGCTCCGCCGACAGGATCAGGTCGTCCAGGCTCATCCCGTTGATGGGGAAGCAGGAGATGCCCAGCGAGAAGGTGGGCCGGTTCTCGGCGTCGCGCAGCGTCTCCCGCGCCTGCAGACAGAGCCGGCGGGCCAGCTCCAGCGACGGCTCCATCTCGTAGCGGGGGAGCAGGCACAGAAACTTGAATTCGCCCGAGTAGGCCAGCGTGGCCTGCGGCGGGAGCTGCTTCTGGAAGAACGCGCAGATCTTCAGCAGGAAGGCCCGGGGCGAATCGCCGTGGGGCCGCAGGTTGATCCGGTCCGGCCGGTCCAGGCTGGCCATGATCACGGTGAAGCTGTCGCCCACCCGCTTGGACCGCTCCAGGCAGGCCTGCAGCGCCTCCTCGAAGCCGCGCCGGTTGGGCAGGTTGGTGTCGAAATCGACGTAGAGATGGCGCTGGATCCCGGAATAGAGGCGGTTGTTGTGGATGGCCTGGGTGAGGAAGGGCTGGATCTGGTTCAGCCGCTGGACGTGCTGGAACGTCACGCGGTCGCGGCGGGTGTCGGCGACCAGGATGACGTCGCGCGCCGCCTCGCCCGTGTCCACGGGGTAGTAGAGCACCGAGGCGAACAGGCCGTTGTCGGTGACCTGCGTGCGCTCGCCGGCCGCCAGGTCGGTCTTGAGCAGGGTGTGGCCGGACTTGGCACAGCGGGTGAGCCAGGTGTAGGTGTCCAGGTCGCACGTTTCCCGGTCGGGCAGCATCTCGCCGAACGAGCCGGCGAAAGCGTGCCGGCACAACCGCTGGGTGTCCGGCTGGTAGAAGTAGTAGGCTACGCTCTCCACGTGCAGAAAATCCTGCAACAGGGCGGGCAAGTCCCGCCGGAACTGTTCCAGTTCGCCGAGCGCCATGACCCGGAGCAGGAGTTGGGTGGTCTCCTTCTGCTGGAGGACACCCTCGATCCGCGGCAGGAGCGGCGCCGTCTCATCGAGCAGCATCGCCAGCTGGCGGAGGCAGGCATGGAGCAGGAATCCCGGATCGGACCGCCCGGAGCGCGCGGCGGCCGCCCCCAGAAAATAGAACCGGTAGCGGCCGGCCTCGAGGCGAAGGAAGCAGCCGCTCAGTTCGTCGGGCAGGCGGATCGGACCGTCGCCCACCACCGCCGCCTGCGGATCGTCCTGCATGAGCCTGCGGAAAACCTCGTGAACCGGCTCCGGATCCTCCGGTGCCACCCGGTCCCAGCCGGCGAACACCGGCTTGATGCCGGTGTTCTCGCCCACCAGGAACAGCCGCAGGACGTCCAGACCGGTGCGCGAGCCGAAGTCCCGGAGGAAGGCCGTCAGCGTGTCGCGCAGGGAGAGGGTTTTCAGGTAGACGTGCCGGGCGCGCTGGGCCAGATGCGCCACGAGCGGTTCGATCTCGTGGCGCTCGTACAGGTCCAGCGCGGTGATCAGTTCGGCCAGCCGGCGGGCGCCCAGGGGGCGCGGCTTCGGCGGCGCCGCATCGGGGGCCGCCCCGCCGGGGGGCGGCAGCAGCACCAGAATCCGGCGGCGCCGGCCCGGATGCGGCAGCGCCCGCACCAGCACCGGGCAAGGCGCGGCGCTCCCGCACCCCAGCCGCGCCGATACGCTCAGCCAGCCCGCGCCGGTCAGGGCGCGCGCCGAAGGCGGTTCGGCGAAGGCGATGAACGCCGGGTCGGGCGGCGCCGCGGCGCTGCCGGGCGCCGGCACGGCGAGCATCGGCAGCGCCAGTTCCCGCCGCGGCAGCAGCTCGGCCACCACGAGGCCCCCGGATGCGCCGGGCGGACAGAGCGCGGCCAGCAGCTGACGGCTGCGCGAAGCGTGGTCGCCTGTCGGGCCGCTGTCCAAATTGTCCGCGCGCTTACGGGTCACCGGCAATCACCCGGAACAGAAATCTGAATCAAGCCTGTGGATTGTCAGCGGAATTATAGCACCGCCCGGCTGAACCCAAACAGGAAAAGTACGGCACCGGCAAGAGCCGGGTCCCGAGCGCGACACCGGACGACAGCCGGTCGGGCGTCGTTCACGCCGGCCCGGTCAGCACCCGGATCACCGCCTCGAGGCCCGCGTTGAAGCCACGCCGGACGGCCGGTTTGGCCAGACCCCGGTAGCGCCGGTCGCCCGACCCGGGCAGGGTGACGTTGTCGGTGCAGAACAGCAGCGCCGCTACCGCCAGCCCCAGCCGGGCGCCGGCGACGGCGGCCGAGGCGCACTCGCAGTCGGCGCCCAGCACCAGGCCGCGGTACCGCTCGTACACGTCGGGACCCACGCGGTAGGAGGTGTCGGTGGTGTACACCACCCCCGTATGCACCGGCACCACCCCGGCTTGCGCCGCGACGAGCAACCGGTGCGCCAGCTCCGGATCGAAGACCGCCGGGAATTCGAGGGGCGCGTAGGCCCGCGACGCCCCCTCGTCGCGCACCGCCGCCGGCGGCACGAGCAGGTGCCCCACCTTCAGCCGGGGATCCATGCCGCCGCACGCGCCGAAGATCGCCACGCGCGCCGCGCCGTTGGCCCGGGCCATCTCCAGCGCATTGACCATGGCGGGGCCGCCCATGCCCGAGTACATGAGGGTGACCCGGAGCCCGCCCCGCGGCGGGTTGAAGATCTCCCGGTCGGTGTTCTCGTCGAGCGGGACCGGCTCGGCGCCCAACCTGGCCGCGATGGCCGGCAGGAAGCTGCGCCGGCCGAAGGGGAGGATGAGCACGTCGGAATGGCAGGCGAACCCGGGATTGTTGCTGTGGGCGAATCGGCGCTCGTGACTCAACGGACAACCTCCCGTAACAGAATCGGCCGGGAACCCGCCGCGCGGGAAACGACGAACGAGCCGGTCCGGTGAAACGGTCATAGCACGATGCGCCCGCCGCCGTCAACGGCGGGCGGCGGCAGGGAAACGAGCCGCGCGGAACATTCCCGGCGTTATCTGCGTTCTTATGGATAAACAGGGTGCCTGACACCCGGCCGGAGTCGGTGGCCCAAGTCCCGGCCGGGGCGAGGAGGAGCGATGGTGAAATTTCTGCTGTGGCTGATCCTGCTGGTGCTGTGCTGGCCGCTGGCGCTCCTGGCGCTGGTGCTCTACCCGCTGGTCTGGCTGCTGCTGCTCCCCTTCCGGCTGGTGGGCATCGCCGTGGGCGGCGTGTTCGAGCTGTTCCGGGCGCTCATCTGCCTCCCCGGCCGGGTGCTGGCCCGGATCTGACCGCCGGGCCGGGGAAACCGTTGATAGTTGATGGTTGATTGTTGATGGTACGTGCTCGTAATCGTAATTCGTAATCGTACTCGTAATCGTAATTCGCAATCGTAATCGTGCTCGTAGTCGAGCTGTTCGAAGGTTCGAAGGTTTGATAGTGCGGGTACCATGATCCGGGTTCTCTGATCCAGGTCCCAGAACCCAGGTCCCAGGTCCGATATTCGAAGTTCGATATCCGAAATCAGGAAATCGGGAACGAGCCTCTAGCCTCGAGTCTCGAGCCTCGATGACGATTACGATTGCGAACTACGATTACGAGTACGATTACGAATTACGATTACGAGCACGGGCCCGACCGGTCCCCCGATTCACCGATTCACCCATTCACCGATTCACCGTTCTCTCAGGCCGACAGAAACGCCTGGCGCTGGTAGAGCTGGCTGTAGAGCCCGCCGCGGGCGAGCAGCTCGTCGTGGGTGCCTTCCTCCGCCAGGCGTCCCTTGTGCAGGACCAGGATCCGGTCCACCTCGCGGATCGTGGAGAGCCGGTGGGCGATGATGATGGCGGTCCGTCCGCGGAGCAGGTTGTGGATGGCGTTTTCCACCAGGTGCTCGGTGGCCGAGTCGACGTTGGCGGTGGCTTCGTCCATGACGACGATGTCCGGCTCGCGCACCAGCGCCCGGGCGAAGCTCAGGAGCTGCCGCTGGCCGGCGGAGAGCAGCCGCCCCTCCTCGAGCACATTCTCGTCATAGCCGCTGGGCATCGCCTCGATGAACGGGTGCAGCAGTGCCTCGCGGGCGGCCGCCTCGATGCGGTCGCGGCCGATGCCGGGCACGTGCAGGCCGATGTTCTCGGCCACGGTGCCGGTGAAGAGGAAGACGTCCTGGGGGATGGTGGCGATGCGCCGCCGCAGCT
>JAGOHA010000032.1 GCA_017996395.1 Acidobacteriota bacterium
GCGCGCTCGGCGTGGGCCTGGCCTGGGCGGCCGACCGTTACAAGTGGATCCGGCTGGACGCGGCGGTTTACTCCATCCCGTACCTGCCGTTCCGCATCAGCGCGTGGGACGTCCTGTTCGTGGCGGCCGCGGCGCTGCTCATCAGCTTTCTCGCCACGCTGTACCCCTCCCGTCAGGCGGCCCGCCTCAACCCGGTGGAGGCGATCCGCTATGAGTGACTTCCTCACGGTCACCGGCCTGGACAAGGGATTTCCGTACGGCGGCGGCCGGCTGGAAGTGCTGCGCGGCGTGACGTTCAGCCTGCCGGCGGGAACGACGGCCTCCATCATCGGCGACTCCGGCTCCGGCAAGAGCACGCTGCTGCACGTGGTGGGCGGCATGGAGCCGCCCGACGCCGGCCGGGTGCTGGTCGGGGATAGCGACCTGTACACGCTCGCGGGCGATGCGCGGGCCCGCTTCCGGAACCGGCAGATCGGCTTCGTGTTCCAGTTCCACCACCTGCTGCCCGAGTTCTCCGCCCTGGAGAACCTGATGATGCCCCTGCTCGTCCGGGGCGTCGGCGCGGCGGAGGCGTCGGCCGCGGCGACCGCCCTCATCGCCGAGCTCGGCCTGGATCACCGCACCGCCAGCCGTCCCGGCGAGCTCAGCGGCGGCGAACAGCAGCGGGTGGCCGTGGGCCGGGCGCTCATCACCGAGCCGGCGCTCCTGCTCATGGACGAGCCCACGGGCAACCTGGACCACGGCACCGGCGACCGGACCATGGAGCTGGTGCTCGGGCTCACGGCGCGGCGCGGCACCACGGTGCTGCTGGTGACGCACAACCCGTCCCTGGCCGACCGCTGCGCGGAGCGCTTCCGCATGACCGAGGGCCGCCTGGAGCGGATCTAGCCCGCCTCCGGGCGTCCGCCGGCGCCGCCGGGGGTGACGCCCGCCGTTTCGGTCACCCGGTCGGCCGCCAATCCATGTATACTTGGATCGACACTCATCCTGACTCTGGGGCAGATGCCATGCGCAGACTGGTCGTCTTTGCGGCGGTGTTGATGCTGGCCGGGCTGGTCCCGGCGGCGGACCCGGCTCCCGGCCTGGAGCGGGTGCTGGAGAGCGGGGCGCTTCTCGGCGATACGTCGGGCGACGGGGTGCCGGACACGATCCGCGCCCGCATCATCCTGGCGGGAGATGCTCCCAATCACCTGGCGGCCGCGGCCCTCGCCGAGCGGCTGGGCTTCGAGTCCGCCGGCATGGGATTCGACTTCATAGCTGCCCCGGACGGTCCGGCGCCGGATCCCGCGGGCTATCCGGTGGTGGTGGGCCGCGGCAACCGGCTGCTGCCCGCCGCTCTGGCGACTGCGACGCCGTCGGGCGTCAACGCGGGACGCGGCTGGGCGGTCCTGCAGCAGGGCACGCTGTCCGGCCGGCCGGCGCTGTTCCTGTACGGCTCCGACGCCCTGGCCGAGGTGTACGCGGCGCGCGCCTTCTTCGGGCGGTTCCCCTACCTGTGGGACATCTGGGGACGGACGGACGGCGTCACCTACCGGAAGGTGCTGGATGACATCACCCGGTATCTGGCGGGGCTGGGCGTCACGCCGCGGGGCCTGTCGATCACGGCCGTGCTGTACGAGAATCGGGGCGTCTTCGACCGCCGTCGTGACGAGGCCGGACGGCTGGCGCGCGAGCTGAAGGGATGGGGGCTGGATGACGGCGAGATCGCCCGGCTCACCGTGGCGATTGCGATGACGGCGGCCGAGCGGCGGAAGGTGACCGCAGACCTGGCGCGCCTCCCCGCCGACCGGCAATCCGGGCGGCGCACGGACCTCCTCAATTACCCCGGCCTGGCGACGCTGGAGTTGCAACTGGCCGCGCCGGACGGCACCACCCCGGCGGTGGTGCCGCGCTTCTCGCTGCCGGACCGCTTCCTGAACCGGCGGTACCGGCAGGAGACCACCGTCAAGCTGGACCGCCGGGTCTGGCTGGACGACCTGTACTCGGCCGCCGGGTTGTACGCCGACGGCAACGGCGACCGCATCCCCGACGACGTGGTCTTCCGGACGGTGGCCGGCGCAGGTCAGACCTCGACCGAGCTGGCCCTGCTGGCGGGCCGCATCGCCCTCGAGACCGCCGGCTGCCGCTTTCCGCTCGTCCGGCTGGACTCCGAGCTGGGTGATCCGGCCAAAGCCGGCCCGCTGCTCATCGCGGGCACGGACAACCGGGCCGCCCGCCGGCTCCGCGACCTGGGCCTGGATCTGGCGCCCCGCCGGCCGGAAACGGGCGAGATCCGGGCGTTCAACGACAAAACGCTCGCAGCGCCCCAACTGCTGGTGCACGGCGACAGCGCCGCCTCGACCGGCGCGGCGCTCCACTATCTGGCGTGCTATTATCCGTACCTGGACGCGGCGCGGGACGAGGACCGCAGCGTCGCCGAACTGGGCCAGCAGCTCTTGAACCGGCTGCAGGGACGGGAGCCGGCGGCGGCCGCCGCGGCGTTGCTGGCCGAGCGCGCGCCGCTGCTGGATGTGCTGGGGGCGAATCCGGACCTCAAGGTGCGCGGTGAGCTGACGCTGGACCGGCTCACGCCCGAGATCGCCGCCGCGCTCGTCGCGTACATCCGCGGCCGGTATGCCGACGGCTGGGACGTGGCGGCCGTCAGCCGCGACGCGAACCGCACCGCGTTCGAGATCCGGAAGGAGCTGCCGTGGGAAGGCGACGTGGTGCAGGAGCGCCTGCGGCAGTACCTGGCCGGCCAGCCGGCGGACGCCGGCCTGGAGCTGGAGGTGCGCATCAGCGAACCCGCCGACTGCCGCACCCGCCTCGAGAGCGAGCTGCGGGCCGCGCTGGAGCGGGACTACCCGGGACGGATCCGGTCGCTGCGGGTGCTCAGCGCTTACAAGCAGGGATTGTCCTGGCTCATCGATGCCGTGCTGCCGCAGCTGCGCGGCCGGGGGGTGGTGGCGATCCGCATCGACTTCCAGGGCCGGGCGCCGGCGGGCGAGGTGCTCCGCAAGGTGTACGGCGAGACTCCCGGCTGGCTGCAGGAGCTCTTTCCGGTGGACGAGTTGCTGGCCCGGGAGCTCCGGCTCGCGCCCGAGGCGGTGGAATTCCGCCAGGTGGACGCGGCGCCGGGGGAGCCGGTCTACCGGGTGGAGGCCCGGGACGGGGCCGGCCGCACGGTGCTGAGCGAGGCGTTCACCCCCCTGTACGAGGAGCGTCCCTTCTTCCGCCGCTTCCCGAGCTGGGGCGTGGCGCCAATGCCCATGGCCGGATTCGTCGTCCGCCGCGACGGCCGGGAGGTGGAGCGGGTGGTTCTGCCCACGGACATGGGCGCGGTCTGGTCCGTCTACCAGGACGAGGTGATCCCGGCGCTGGAGGAGCAGATCCGGAAGGCGACGGGCAACAAGCCCACGCCGGACAAGCAGCCGTTCTTCCGCCGCCTCACCGCGGAGCTGGCCGCCAGCGAACCGGACGAGCGGCTGGGGATCGACGAGGAGCACGTCTCGGCGCTCGAGGCGTTCCACGAGGACTTCTACTTCCTGACGCTCGAGTTCATCAACCACATCCTGGAGAAGGACGCCGCCAAGGAGCCCGAGGGGGGCTATTTCCGCGCCAACCCGTTCGCCGCGCCGGGCAACGTGCTGCCGCTGGTGAGGCGAGGGCCCGCGGGCAAGGGGCCCGTGGTCGTCTTCAAACTCGAGCTGCCGCTGACCGACACGCCGCAGCTTGCCCTCGACTACACCACCCTGGAGCCCGTCGCCCACACCGACAAGGTCAAACTGGAGCCGCTCAAGGGCGCGACGGTGCACTGCGAATCGCTGTACGTGTCGGCGGACCGGGCCGTGAGCGGCGCGCGGTACCGCGTGGAGCTCAAGACGGCCGCCGAGTACGACGCGTTCTGCCGCTTCTTCGCCCAGTACCGGGAGCTGGTGCGCGCCGGAGCGGACCCGGAGCTGGGTCGGTTCGGCCTGGCGGCGCTGGAGCTGGACGTGCGCGCGCCCGAGGCCGCCGGCGTCTTCACGCTGGACATCCCGCCCGCCGCCGCGGCGGCCGCGGAACCCGTCCTGGAGAAGCCCGCCCCGCCGTTCCGGCCGGACCATGTGGTGGGGCCGGAGGAGTGCGTCGCCGTCATGCGCCGGTGGGCCGGCGAGTCGGGTTACCGTGTCTTCCGGGCCGGCCGGTCCTACGAGGGCCGGCCGGTATACGCCGCCGAGATTCTGGCGCCGAGCGCGGCCGAGATCCAGAGCCGGGTCAAACTGGCCCTGCACAAGCCGACGCTCATGCTCACGGGGCGGCAGCACGCCAACGAGGTCGCCTCCACCGGCTACCTGCTCCAGTTGATGGAGCTGCTGGCCCGCGACCCGGCCTGGGCGACCTACCGGGACAAGGTCAATTTTGTCCTCCATCCCATGGAGAACCCCGACGGGGCGGCGCTGGCGGTGCGCCTGGCCGAGCTGACCCCCGAACACAGCCTGCACGCGGGGCGCTTCACCTCGCTGGGGATCGACCTGGGCTACGAGGTGGACCGGCCGGACACGCTGCTGACGGAGGCGCGGGTGCGCAACGCCCTGTACGGCCGCTGGCTGCCCGACATCTACCTCAATCTGCACGGCTACCCGTCCCACGAGTGGGTTCAGCAGTTCTCCGGCTACACGCCGTACCTGTTCCGGTCGTACTGGATCCCCAAGGGCTGGTTCGCCTATTTCCGTTATGACGACTCCGGGCTGGAACCGGCCTACACCGAGGCCGGGGCCCGACTGCTCCAGTACATCAGCCGGGGACTGGAGACGAGTCCCGATTCCGACGCGTTCAACCAGCGTTTCTACCGCCGCTACGAACGCTGGGCGGTCCGCTGGCAGCCGCACGTCCACTATCTGGACACGGTGGGCCGGACCACGCTGTTCCACTCGCGCCGTTCCGGCACGGCCACCCGACCGAGCCCGCGGACCCGAGCCACCTTCGCCGAGGGCATCCCGGAGCTGATGGACGAAACGGCCCACGGCGAATTCCTCGCCTTCCTGTCGCGCCAGGGGCTCGCCTACATCAAATCCCACCTCGACTACCTGGCGGACTGCCCGGTGGTCCGGGTGCCGGTGGACGAGGAGCGGGCCGACGGCACCCTGTTCCAGGTGTACCGCCGCCGGCCGCCCCTGCCGGCCGGCGACGGCGGTCGGCGTCCTTGATACGCGGGCGGTTTTGGTGCATCATAAGGTAGACGGCGGGCGCCGAGCTTCCGCCGGGGGAGAGGTGGCGACACCATGTTTGAGAAATACACCGAGAAAGCCCGCCGGGTGATTTTCTTCGCCCGGTATGAAGCGAGTCAACTGGGCAGCAGCACCATCGATTCCGAGCACATCCTCCTCGGCCTGATTCGGGAGGACAAGAAGCTCAGCCGCTTCTTCCCGAAGGGGGAGCCGGCGTTCGAATCGCTGCGCAAGGCGGTCGAGAGCCAGTCGCGGCTGCGGGATAAGATCTCCACGTCCATCGAGATCCCGCTGTCGAGCGATGCCAAGCGGGTGCTGAACAACGCCTCTGAGGAGGCGGAGCTGCTGGGCAACAAATTTGTGGGGACCGAGCACATCCTGCTCGGCCTGCTGCGGGAGAAACAGACCACCGCCGGCCGGCTGCTGTACGAGCAGGGGCTGCGGCTCTCCATCGTCCGCGATGCCATCGGTTCGTCCCAGACCGCCGAGGAGCCGAGCAAGCCGTCCCGCAAGAAGAAGGATCCCCTCGTCGTCTACGAATTCTCCCGCGATCTGACCGAGTGCGCCTTCCGCGGGGAGCTGGATCCCCTCATCGGCCGCGACAACGAGCTGGACCGGGTGATTCAGATCCTGTGCCGCCGCACCAAGAACAATCCGGTGCTCATCGGCGAGCCGGGTGTCGGCAAGACGGCCATCGTGGAGGGGCTGGCCCAGCGGATCGTCGACGGCAAGGTCCCGCCGTTCCTCACCAACAAACGCATCATCGCGCTGGACCTGTCGCTGGTCGTGGCCGGGACGAAGTACCGCGGCCAGTTCGAGGAGCGCCTCAAGTCCATCATGAAGGAGCTCATCGAGAACAAGGACTTCATCGTCTTCATCGACGAGCTGCACACCCTGGTGGGGGCCGGTTCGGCGGAGGGCTCGCTCGACGCGGCCAACATCCTGAAGCCGTCCCTGTCCCGGGGCGAACTGCAGTGCATCGGCTCCACGACGCCGGCCGACTTCCGCAAGTTCATCGAGAAGGACCGCTCGCTGGAGCGCCGCTTCCAGGCGATCAAGGTGGACGCGCCCAATGAGGACGAGACCATCCGGATCCTGCGGGGAATCCGCGAGCGCTACGAGAGCTTCCACAACCTCAAGTACACGGACGATGCGCTGGAGTCCTCGGTGTACCTGTCCAACCGGTACATCTCCGACCGCTTCCTGCCCGACAAGGCGATCGACCTGATGGACGAAGCCGGCGCCCGCGTCAAGCTCCGCTACGCCGAGATCCCGGAGGACCTGCTCCGGATTCAGAAGCAGCTCGGCGAGATCAAGCAGGTCATCGAGACGACGGTCCGGCGGCGCGATTACGAGGAAGCCGCCCGGCTCAAGGAGGAACAGCTGGCCCTGCAGAAGGAGGCCGAGGACTTCCGGACGCGCTGGCACATCGACCTGGACCACCCGGCGGTGGTGACCCGCGGGGACATCGAGGAGGTGGTCGCGCGCTGGACGGGCGTGCCGGTGGCCCAGATCAAGGAAGAGGAGATGAACAAGCTGCTCCGCATGGAGGAGGAGCTGCACCGGCACATCATCAGCCAGGACGACGGGATCTCGGCCCTGGCCCGGGCCATCCGGCGCGGCCGGGCCGGGCTCAAGAGCCCGAACCGGCCCGTGGGCTCCTTCCTGTTCCTGGGCCCCACCGGCGTGGGCAAGACCGAGGTGGCCAAGCGGCTCACCGAGTTCCTGTTCGGCTCGGAGCAGGCCCTGATCCGCTTCGACATGTCCGAGTACATGGAGAAGCATTCGGTGGCCAAGCTCATCGGCTCGCCGCCGGGCTACGTGGGGCACGAGGAGGGCGGCCAGCTCACCGAAAAGGTGAAGCGCAACCCGTACTCGGTCATCCTGCTCGACGAGATCGAGAAGGCCCACTTCGAGGTGTACAACATCCTGCTGCAGGTGTTCGAGGAGGGCCACCTGACCGACTCCCTCGGCAACCGCATCGATTTCAAGAACACCATCGTGATCATGACCTCCAACATCGGGGCCAAGTATCTGGAGCGCCGGGGTTCCGTGGGCTTCCGCGTGGACGAGAAGACCGAGGAGAAAAAATCCCACGACCTGATCAAGAGCGAGGTCAAGAAGATCTTCCGGCCGGAATTTCTCAACCGCATCGACGAGACGATCATCTTCAAATCGCTGGACACGGACGACCTGCGGCGCATCGTCCACCTGCTCATCGCCGAAATCAACCGCAACCTCGTCCGCCGCAAGATCACCATCGAGATCGCGCCGGAGGTGGCCGATTTCATCATCGACAAGACGTGCTCGGACCGCTCCTACGGCGCCCGGCCGCTGCGGCGCGCCATTCAGAAGTACATCGAGGACCCCGTCTCGGAGATCCTGATCCAGGGGAAGATCCAGGAAGGGGCCCAGGTCGTGGCGTACGTCGAGATGGGCGAGATCGCCTACCGCCTGAGCGGCGAGAAGAACCGCCAGGGGCAACCCCTGCTGGTGAGCCGGTCCCAGTAATTTGCCAGCCTGCAGTGAACCATTCCGGCCGCCGGATCATCTGTCCGGAACAACCCGCGTTTTTTTGGGGTGCATTGGACTCCTGTCGGTGATATAATCCAACGCTTTGAACGCGCCTGCAACTTTACAGCGTGGAGGTTTAATGAGGTCCGGACTGAGAACAGGTACCCTGACGCTGCTGTGCCTGGTCCTCTTCGCCTCCGCTGCTTCCCCCCTGCTGGCCCAGGTGGGCACGCTGATCGAGAAGGTCGAGATCCGGGGCAACCACCGGATCCCCCAGGACACCATCTTCTACTACATCATGACCCGGGCGGGCGACGTCTTTGACCAGGACAAGATCCTCATCGATTTCAAGGCGCTCCACAAGACCAACCTGTTCAAAAACATCAAAGTGGACATCTCGGACGGCGAGACGGGCCGGATCGTCACCTTCATCGTCGAAGAAAAGCCCATCATCAGGTCGATCGCCTACGAGGGCGTGAAATCGTTCAAACAGTCGGACATCCTCGACAAGTTCAGCGAGGAAAAGTTGGGCCTGACGGTGGACTCCCCCTACGAGCCCACCAAGATCAAGAAGGCCGAGAACATCATCCAGAATTTGCTGGTGCTCAACGGGCGGCCGCTGGGCGCCGTCACCACCGCCGTGGAGGAGATCCCTCCCAATTCGGTGAAGATCGTCTTCCAGGTCACCGAAGGGGAGAAAGTCCGCATCGGCAAGATCCGTTTCACCGGCAACACGGTGTTCGACAACGGCGACCTCAAGGACGCGCTCAAGCTCAGCAAGGAGCGCGGCCTGATCAGCATGTTCAAGGGCACCGACAAGTACCACAAGGACAAGCTCCTTTACGATCTGGAGGAAAACGTCAAGTCCCTGTACCAGGAGCACGGCTACCTGGACATGAAATACGGCCAGCCCGAGGTGGAAATCGTCGAAGGACCCCGGGGCTTCCTGCCGCTCCTGCGCAAGACGAAGAAGCAGTTCTACATCACCGTCCCCCTCGACGAGGGGGCGCAGTACCGGGTCAACAGCCTCCAGTTCGAGGGCAACACCCTGTTCACCGACGAACAGCTCCTGCCCCTGATCGGCCTGAGAAAGGGCGATGTCGCCAACTACAAGGCCATCAAGGAAGGGATGGACACCATCAAGAAGATCCACGGGATGCAGGGGTATATCGATTTCGACATCCAGCCGGGACTCAAGACCGACCAGCCCAACCGTCTGGCGGATATCACCTTCACAGTGGAGCAGGGCAAGCAGTACCGGGTCAACAAGATCGAGTTTTTCGGCAACACCCGCACCCGTGACAAGGTGCTGCGGCGCGAGTTCGTGCTGGTGGAGCAGGAGACGTTCTCCCAAACCCTCCTGGATATCAGCATCCAGCGGCTGAACCAGCTCGGGCTCTTCGAAAAGCTCGAGGAGAAGGATTACGAGATCAAGCGCAATCCCCAGGAAGCCACGGTGGACATCAACCTGACCGTCTCCGAGAAGGGGCAGCAGTCCATCGGCCTCACGGGGGGCATCAGCGGCTACCAGGGCACGTTCGTCGGCATCAATTACAGCACCAACAACTTCTTGGGTTATGGCGACAAGTTGATGTTCGACGCCATCTTCGGCACGCGCATCGTCAATTTCTCCTTCTCCTTCACCGACCCGTACTTCCTGGACACCAACTCGCTGTTCGGGTTCTCGGTCTACAACCGCCGCTACCGCTACGACGTCAACGACTACACCTACTATTACCAGACCAGTGACGCGGTTCAGCTGTACGTCCGGAAGACCACCGGATTCAGCGTGACCTTCGGGCGGCAGCTGTGGCGCTTCTGGCGGTACTACATCTCGTATGAGATGGAGAACATCTCCTTCCCGCCGGACGAGATCAATGAGGATTACTACTACCTGGTCGAGGCGCAGCTCTTCGGCATCAACCCGGGGTTGCCCATCGACGAGGCGCTCGCCGGGCTGATCCGGTCGCAGGTCTCGCTGCGCCTGTCCCAGAACACCACCGACGACTTCTTCTTCCCCACCCGCGGGCGGGAGCTGGATCTCGGGGTGGCCTTCTCCGGCGGGCCGCTGCAGGGCGACTTCAACGTGATCCGGCCGTATGTGGACATGAAGTTCTTTTTCCGCGACCCGTTCCTGTTCAAGGGCCGCAATGTGTTCGGCTTCCACGGCCGGGCCCAGTTCGTCGCGCCGTTCGGCGACACGCAGGCCGTGCCCTTCTTCGAACGGTATTTCATGGGCGGCGACCAGGACCTGCGCGGCTTCGACATCCGGGGCGTGAGTCCGTACGCGGTGGTCTCCACCATCAGCAAGGATAACGAGGGCAACCCGCTCATCGATTTCGAAACCGGCTTGCCGCGGCGGACGGACCAGGTGCTGCCCATCGGCGGCGACATCGCCTTCATGGGCCAGGCGGAGTACCGCATCCCCATCGCCGGACCGGTCAGCATCGCGCTGTTCGCCGACGCCGGACTTTCGACGGTCACCCAGTACGACAAGCTGGGCTTCTCCGAGAGCACCAACGTCTACCTGATCTCGAGCACGAACGGCAAGTGGCGGGCGTCCACCGGCGCGGAGCTCCAGTTCATGCTGCCGATGGTCAACGCGCCGTTCCGGCTGATCTTTGCCTACAACCCGCTCCGCCTCACTGAAATCTTCCGAACCAAAGACCAGCAGTACAGCTACAACGAACCGGAGACCAACATCCAGTTCACAATCGGCAAGAGCTTCTAATCAAATATATAAGGAGAACATCAAGTCATGAAGCAGTTGAAGTACATCCTGTTGGCGGTGCTGATCCTCAGCCTCGGCGCCTTCGCCGGCGCCCAGGCCAAGCTCGGTTTCGTCGATTCCAACCGCGCGGTTGTCAGCACGGACGAGGGGAAGGCGGAATACCAGAAGATCACCGACTGGGCGCAGAAGCAGGACGGATCCCTGGGGGAACTGCGCAAGCAGATCGAGGAGAAGCAAATCCAGCTGCGCAACCAGCAGAACATGCTGACTGACGACAAGCGGGAGGAGTTGGCCAAGGAACTGGACCGCCTCGAGACCGAGTTCAAGCGCCGGGGCGAGGACTTGAAGCGCGAATACGCCCGCCGGCTCGACGAGTTCGGCAAGAAAATGGACAAGAAGATCACCCCCCTGTTCAACAAGTTCGCCCAGGAAAACGGCTACACCATGATCCTGTACCTCAATCCCCAGATCGTGGCCTACTACGACCCGAATATCGATGTGACCGACCAGATCATCAAGCTCTACAACCAGGCGTATCCCTACACGCCGCAGCCATAGCGCGTCGCCTGGCTCCCGCGGGGCGCCGGCAGCGCGAGCACTTTCACACACCCGAACGGTCCCAGCCGCAGTCGTCTGGGACCGTTGCCTTTATCCCGAACCGAGGAGGAACGCGTGAACGATACCCCCAAGCTGCCCGATATCCGTGAGATCATGAAATGGCTGCCACACCGGTATCCCTTCCTGCTGGTGGACCGCATCGTGGAACTGGAACCCGGCGTCCGGATCAAGGGGCTGAAGAACGTCACCTTCAACGAGCCGTTCTTCCAGGGGCATTTCCCGGGCGCGCCGGTCATGCCGGGCGTGCTGATCCTGGAAGCCATGGCCCAGACCGGCGGCGTGCTGGCGATGTCCACCCGCTGCAAGAGCGAGAGTGGCAACCTGGTCTACTTCATGGGCATCGACAAGGCCCGCTTCCGCCGGCCGGTGGTGCCCGGCGACCAGCTCGTCATGACGTGCGAGGTGATCAAGCTCAAGTCGCGGACGTGCCAGATGGCCGGCAAGGCGTTCGTGGACGGCGAGCTGGCCTGCGAAGCCGAGTTTCTCTCCATGATCATGGAAGGGCAGCGATGAGCAACGTGCATCCGTCCGCGGTCCTGACGGGCCAGGTGGAATTGGCCGAAGACGTCACCATCGGACCGTTTGTCGCCATCCAGGGACCGGCCGTGATCGGCCGCGGCACCATCATCGACGCCCACTGCCGCCTGGAGGGACCCATCCGGATCGGGGAGGGGAACCACGTCTTCCCCTTCTGCTCGCTGGGCTCCGCGCCTCAGGACATCTCTTACAAGGGCGAGCCCACCGAACTGGTCATCGGCGACCACAACCTGATCCGGGAGTTCGCCACCTTCAACCGGGGCACCGTCAAGGGGGGCGGCATCACCCGGGTGGGCAGCCACTGCCTGTTCATGGCCTATCCCCACATCGCCCATGACTGCATCGTCGAAGACCACGTCGTGTTCGCCAACGGCGCCACGCTGGGCGGTCACGTAAGCGTCGGCTACCGGAGCACGGTGGGCGCGTTCACCGGCGTGCACCAGTTCTGCCGGATCGGCCCTTACGCTTTCGTGGGCGGCTACTCGGTCATCACCCGCGACGCGCTGCCGTTCGTGAAGACCGTCGGCGAGCGCAACCATGCGGCGATATACGGCATCAACTCCATCGGTCTCCAGCGGCTCGGCTTCCCCAAGGAACGCATCGAGATGCTGCAGCGGGCGTACCGGCTGCTCTTCCGCCAGACCTCCAACCTGGGGCAGGGGCTGGCCAACCTCAGGGAGCACTTGCCGATCGATGGCGACGTCAAGATCCTGGTGGACTTCATCGAGTCATCCAAACGGGGCGTGATCCGATGAACGAGCCGCTGCCGGAACGGCTGGGACTGATCGCGGGGGGCGGGGAGTTCCCCCGGATGATCGCCCGGCAGTGCCGGCAGCTGGGTATACCCTGTCACGTGGCTGCCATCCGGGACGAGGCCGATCCGGCCATCGCCGATGATGCCGCCTCGATCCAATGGCTGGGAATCGGCAAACTGGGCCGGCTGATCCGATTCTTCAAGGACGCCGGCGTGACCCGGGCGATCATGGCAGGGTACGTCCAGCATGTGCGCATCTTCGGGCGGGACCGGCCGGACCTGCGGGCCATCAGCCTGCTGGGGCGGCTGCCGCGCCGGAACACCGACGCGATCCTCGGCGCGCTGGCCGATGAGCTGGGTCGCGAGGGCGTACAGGTGGTGGACTCCACCCTGCTCCTGCGGGATCTCGTGCCGTCGGCGGGCCTGCTGACCCGGCGGGCGCCCGACCGCCAGGAGCGGATCGACCTGGAGTACGGGCTGGCCACCGCCCGGGAGATCGCCCGGCTGGACCTGGGCCAGACCGTCGTGGTCTGCCGGCGGGTGGTGGTGGCGGTGGAGACGCTCGAGGGGACCGACGCCACCATCGAGCGGGCCGCCGCGCTCACCCGGAACGAGAAGCTGACGGTGGTCAAGGTGAGCAAGCCCGACCAGGACATGCGGTTCGACGTGCCCATCATCGGGACCCGCACCGTCGAGGTGCTGACGCGGAACCGGGTATCGGCGATGGCGGTGGACGCCGGCCGCAGCCTGATGCTGGACAAGGCGGATGTGCTGCAGCGGCTGGACGCCGCGGGGATCACCCTGGTGGGCGTGGCGGCGCCGGCGGTGACGCTGCCGGCGAAGTGGTGAACGGCCCATGAACCGTGAAATTTTTTACAAGCTGATTCGCGTGGCGATCTTTCCGTTCCGATTCGCCTATCTCATCGTCTATCAGTGGCGCATGAACCGGGCCCGCGATGCGCATCGGGCGGCTCAGTTGCCCGGAACATCCACCGGTCCCGACGCTACCCCACCAACCGAGCACAGTGAGGAGATAGGAGATAGGAGATAGGAGATTAGATCTCTTCCTCGTGCTCGTAATTCGTAATCGTGATCGTGATTCGTAATCGTAATCGAGGCTTGTTCCCGATCGTCGGGCATCGGATATCGGACATCGGGTCTCGCGGTTTGGGCTCGGGGCTCGCTCCCAACGATCAACCACCAATTCTCTGCGAACCTGTGAACCGGTGAACCTGTGAACCTGTGAACCTGTGAACCTGTGAACCTGTGAACCTGTGAACATCCCAACCTTCAAATGGCTCGATAACGATCACGAATTACGATTACGAATTACGAGCACGATTACGAGCACGAACTACCAGACCGGGCACGAGCCTCGAGCCTCGAGCCTCGAGCCTCGAACCTCGAACCTCGATTCACCCTTTGTCCATGATCCCATCAGGCAATCGGGTAAAAAATAAGGGGATGATGGCTCATCCCCTCGGTTGGTAAAAGGGTGGTTCGACTGATACTCCCGGCTCTTCGTCCGGAAGGGGTGGAAATTCAAGCCGACGGCTCAAATCCGCGAGGCGCTTGCCGCATCGACGGTTTCGGCGGCGGCGAAATGATTCATTGGCGCTCCCTTCAACCTGCAATGGATGATAAGCAAATGTGATACCAGTCACACGCCGAGTTCAATATCCCCTGTTTGCGTGGTTTTGGAAGCGGGTGGCCAATTCCGCTGGCAGGCGGTGACAAAAAAAGGGAATAAATGTGACGAATTTTGTCGAGGCGCCGGGTGGACCGGGTCAATCGTTGCGGGAACGCGAGGCGTGCCGGCTCCTGTTCTCCGGCAAAGCGCCGTCGGTGCGGTAGCGATCCAGCTTCCGGTAGAGGGTTTTTCGTCCAATCCCCAGTACGCGGGCGGTCTTCTGCTTGTCGCCGCCCAGTGTTTCCAGGGTCTGCAGGATGGCCGTCCGTTCGATCTCGTCGAGGCTCTGCCCCACGTGGAAATGGAGCGTGCCGCCCGCACCGCCGCCGGGAATGAGGTGCGGCATCGCCGCGGCCAGATCCGGCAGGGTGATGACCGGTCCCGTCGCGGAAATCGCCGCCGTCTCGATCGCCTGGCGGAGCTGCGGGACATTGCCCGGCCAGTCGAGGCCGGTCAGCGCGTGGAGTGCGTCGGACTCCACGCCGGTGAGGTACTTGCCCGACTCCTTGCGGATCGTCTCCACGGCGTGTTGCACCAGCAGCGGGATGTCGCCGCGGCGCTCGCGCAGCGGCGGCAGCGCGACGGAGTGGAGGGCGCGCCACATCGACGCATCGGGCGCCTCGGGTGGCAGTGCGGCGGCGCTGAACAGCATCCGCGCGTCCGGCGCGGCGGATCGGCGACCGCGGACTGCGCCAGGGGTGACGCCCGCCAGCAGTTCCAGCAGTTCGGCGCGCTGATCGGCGGGGAGCGTGTCCACCTCGTGGAAGAACACCGTGCCGCCGGCAGCCGCGGCCAGCGCCCCTGCCGTCGCGGAGTCGCCGAACACGCGCCGGCGAAACTGCTCCGGGTCCAGCAGGCGGCAGGGAACCCGGACAAACGGGGCTTGGTCCCGGGCGCTGCTCCGGTGGATGGACTCGGCCAGCAACTCCCGCCCGGTGCCCGGCTCCCCCAGAATCAGCAGCGGGGTGTCGTACGCGGCCAGCTCCAGCGCCTTGTCCACCGCCTGGCGGAACGCGGGGTGGTTGCCCAGGAGGCGATCGCCGGTCCGGACAAGGCTCAGGTCGCGCTTGAGCCGGAGAATCTCGGAGCTGAGCTGGTTGCGCTCGAAGTAGAGCACAAGCTGACGCAGGATCGATTCCACCACCTGGATGTCTTCCTCCCGGCGTCGGGAGGCGGCCCGATCCCACGCGAAGAGGAGCACGCCGAACAGCGCGCCGTTGAGGATCAGCGGGGCGGCCAGGAGGGCCGCCGCGCCGAAGAGGCGCTTGATGCGGTACGCCTCGTGGCCGAAGGTGCTGTCATCGGCGATCACGAGGGGCTCGCCCCGCTCCAGTTCGCGCAGCAACCGGTTGTCTTCGGAAAACTCCAGGATTTCCGGAAACAGGCGGCCCCCGCCGCTTTCGTCACCGGACACGGAGCGCCGGGCGACGAAGCGCAGGGTGCGGCCGGGCAGGTCAAAATAGCCGAAGCCGGCTCGGTCGGCGGTGACCAGCTCGAGGATCCGGTCGAGCAGAAACGCGATCACCTCGTCCAGGTGACGATGCCGCGACAGCGCATCCCCCAGCTCCAGCAGCAGGCCCGAGACCTGCACCTCGCGCTCCTTCTGGAGGTACATGCGGGCGTACTGGTAGGCGACGGCCAGCTGGTTGGCCAGTGATCGCATGAGATTGATTTCGTTGGCGTTCCAAACATGCCGGGCCCGGCTGTGATGCAACCCCATGAAGGCCAGCGGCTCATCGCCCAGGTGGATGGGGACCACCAGCAGGGAGCGGGTCCCGAAGTCCAGGCACATCTGCTGGAGGACGGGGTGCACCCGCGCGCCGGACACGTCGTCCAGTGCAAACGGATCGCGCCGATAGCCCGACGTGGCCAGAAAATCCCGCTTGATGGGGATCTCCAGATCGAGCGCGGAGGGCAGGGAATCGTCGCGCCGGTACTCGTAGTCGATTTTCAACACCCGGTTTTCCCGGTAGACCATCAAGTTGCAGCGGTCCAGATCCATGAGCCGACCGATCTCGGCGACGGTGGCCCGGAGGAAATTGTCCAGGTCGATCCGGCGGCAGATCTGGGGCGAGATCCGATTGATCAGGTTCTCCCACACCCGGTAGAAGGCGACGGTTTCCAGGAGTTGTTCCCGGGTGAGAGAATCGTTATGGCGTTCATCCGCGACGCGACTGGGCATGGGTGCGGCGGCCTCCTTCCGGATTCGACGGTTACCCAGCATAATGAGCCGGCGGGAAGATGTCAATAATTAAATGTCATAATGACACACTGATTAATAAATCACGTCAATCTGTTTCTCCTTGACACGTTCGCGATTGACTTTCAGCCGGCCTTGGATCATAATGACGGTCTTTGTGTGAATACCGGAGCCGAGAGCGGAGGCATGCATGGACTGGGTGATCGGCATCGATATCGGCGCGATCAGCGTCAAGGCGGCCCTCATTGGAAGCGAAGACCGGCGCGCGGACTGGGTGGGTTTGGCCGCCGCAGATCCGTCGCTGACCTATCTGGACCCGGTTGATCTCGCCGCCGACGAGGGGACGCCCCCCATTCTGCTCACTGAGTACACCCGGATCAAAGGGCAGCCCATCCGCGCCGCCCGGGATCTGCTGGAGACCCTGTTCCGCACGATCCCGCCGTCGGAACTCCGGGGCATCCGGGTGACGGGATCCGGCGGGCGACTCCTGGGCCAGGCGCTGAACCTGAACGCGGAGAACGAATTCAAGGCCATCACCCGCGCCGTCAACTGCCTCTGCCCCGACGTCCGCACCGTGTTCGAGATGGGCGGCGAGAAGTCGAAGTACATCCTGCTGGAGCAGGATCCGCAGTCGGGCCAGCTGGGCATCGCGGACTACGAGACCAGCGGCGACTGTGCGGCCGGCACCGGCTCCTTCCTCGACCAGCAGGCCGGACGGTTGCAATTCGCCATCGAGGACGTGGGCGGCATCGTGGCCCGGGCCGAGAAGGCGGCCAAGATCGCGGGGCGCTGCTCGGTGTTCGCCAAGTCCGACATGATCCACGCGCAGCAGAAGGGTTACACGCCGCCCGAGATCCTGCGGGGCCTGTGCGACGCGGTGGCCCGCAACTTCAAAAGCTCCATCACCAAGGGGAAGAAGGTGGTGCCGCAGGTCGCGTTCATCGGCGGGGTTTCCCGGAATGCCGGCGTGGTGCGGGCCATCGAGGACGCCTTCGAGCTCAAGCCGGGCGACCTGCGGGTCCCCCGGTTCGGGTGCTGGCTCGGCGCCATGGGCGCAGCCCTGCTGGAGTGGGAATCGCCCAAGCGGACGCCCATCACCGGCCTGGAGGCCCTCGACTGCTATCTGACCCAGGTGCAGGCCGGCTTCCCCACGACGCCGCCGCTGGACCAGGAAAAGGTCGTGCTCCTGCGCGACCGGATTCCCCCGTACACCCTGGAGGGGAAGGCCGCGCCCATCCGCACGTACCTCGGCATCGACATCGGCTCGGTGAGCACCAATCTGGTGGTCCTGGACGAGGGAGGCGACGTGGTCAAAGAGATCTACCTGCGCACGCGCTCCCGGCCCATCGAGGTGGTGCAGGAGGGTCTCAACGAAATCCGCGCCGAGCTGGGCGACCGGATCACCATCCACGGCGTGGGCACCACCGGCTCGGGGCGCGAGCTCATCGGCATGCTGGTGGGCGCCGATCTGATCATGGACGAGATCACCGCCCACAAGACGGGCGCCAGCTACATCGGCGACAAGCTCCTGGGCCTGACCGTGGACACGATCTTCGAGATCGGCGGCCAGGACTCCAAGTACATCAGCCTGCAGGACGGCGTCGTCGTCGACTTCGCCATGAACGAGGCCTGCGCCGCCGGCACCGGCTCCTTCCTCGAGGAGCGGGCCGAGGAGCTGGGCGTCAAGATCAAGGGCGAGTTCGCGACGCTGGCGCTCTCGAGCGCCGCGCCCATCAAGCTGGGCGAGCGGTGCACCGTGTTCATGGAGCAGGATGTCAACAGCTACCTCCAGAAGGGAGCGGCCCTGCCCGACATCGTGAGCGGCCTGGCCTACTCCATCGGCTACAACTACATCAACCGGGTGGTCCAGGGCCGCCACATCGGCGACGTCATCTTCTTCCAGGGCGGCACCGCCTACAACGACGCCGTGGCGGCCGCCTTCTCGAAGATCCTGGACAAGCGGATCATCGTGCCGCCCTTCAACGGCGTCATGGGCGCCGTGGGCGCCGCGCTGCTCGTCCGCGAGAAGGTGACGAGCACCGGCGAGAGCACCAACTTCCGCGGGTACGATCTCGGGGCGGTGGACTACACCCTGCGCGAGTTCACCTGCAAGGGCTGCACCAACTTCTGCAGCATCCAGGAATTCCGCGTCGAGGAAGACCGCGTCTACTGGGGCGACAAGTGCAGCGACCGCTACCGCAAGCGCGCCAAATCGAAAAAGCAGCCGGTGCTGGACGATCTGGTGACCTTGCGCAACGGGTGGCTCTTTGATGGCTACCAGGAGCCGTCGGGCGAGCGGCCGGTGATCGGCATCCCGCGGACCATGTACACCTTCGAGCGATTCCAGCTCTGGCTGGCGTTCTTCCGGGCGCTGGGCTACGACGTGCTGCTCTCGCCCACCACCAACCGGAAGATCGTGCTCGACGGGTATGACACGGTGGTGTCCGAACCGTGCTTCCCCATCAAGGTGGCCCACGGCCACGTCAAGCACCTCATCGACGAAAACGTCCGGTACGTCTTCCTGCCCAACATCATCAACGCCGAAACCCCGTTCCCCGAGGTGGAGAGCTTCATGTGCCCGTGGGGGCAGACGCTCCCCTTCGTGGTCCGCTCCGCCCCCCACTTCCAGCAGTACGAGGACCGGATGCTGGTGCCCACGCTCCACTTCCGGGACGGCGCCGAGACCGTGGCCCGCGAACTGTTCGAGTACTTCAAGGGCGCCGGGCTCAAGGTGAAGCGCAAGGAGGTCGAGGCGGCGCTCCAGAAGGGGTACGCGGCCCAGCGGCAGTTCACCGAACGGATCCAGACGGCGGGCCGCGCCGCCCTCAAGCGGCTGCAGGAGACAGGCGAGATCGGCATCATCCTGCTGGGGCGCACCTACAACGTCAACGACCCGGGCGTCAATCTCGACGTGCCGAAGAAGCTGCGCGACTTTTACGGCGTGAACGTCATCCCGATGGATTTCCTCCCCGTGGACGACGTGGACATCACCGACATCAACGACAACATGTTCTGGAACTACGGCCGCAAGATTCTCGCCGCCGCCAAGTTGACGAAGGAGCACCCCTACCTGCACAGCATCTACATCACCAACTTCAAGTGCGGGCCGGACTCGTACGTCAAGCATTTCATGGGAAAGGCGGCGGGCAAGCCGGCCCTGATCCTCCAGTTTGACGCCCACTCCAACGACGCCGGCGTCATGACCCGTTGCGAGGCGTACCTGGACAGCAAAGGAGTTCTCCGATGGTGGAGCAAACAGCCCGAGACACGGCCCCCCCAGATGGCAACAGTCTGAGGGGAAAAACCCTGTGGATACCCCGCATGAGCTACGGCGGGGCCAAGACCTTCGCGGCGGCGTTCCGCTCCGTGGGCATCATCGCCCACGAGTGCCCCGAGGCGGATACCCGCGCCATGGAGTTGGGTTCGCGGGTCACCTCGGGCGACGAGTGCTACCCGGAAATGGTCACGCTGGGGACGTTCCTGCGCTTGGCCGAGCAGCCCGGCTTCGACCGCTCGCGCAACGCCTTCTTCATGCCCACCGCCGGCGGACCGTGCCGCTTCGGCCAGTACTCCCCCTTCGTGCGCAAGGTGCTCCAGGACGTCGGCCTGGATGAAATCCAGATCTTCTCCCCCACCAGCAAGGACGGCTACAAGGACATCGGCGGCAGCGCGGGGGAACTCATGCGCACCGCCTGGCGGGCGCTGGTGGTTTCGGACATGCTGCGCAAGTGCCTCCACAAGACCCGCCCCTACGAGCGCACCGCCGGCGACGCCGATCAGGCGCACGAAGACAGTCTCAACGACGTGTGCGCCGTGCTGGAGCGGCCGGGCCTGAAGCCCAAAGCCAAGCTCGACGCCCTGGCCGAGTCCATGACCCGCTGCCGCGACCGCTTCCGCGCCGTGCCGGCGGACTACTCCGAGCCGCGACCACTGGTCGGCGTGGTGGGCGAGATCTTCTGCCGCCTGAACACGTTCAGCAACGAGGACCTGATCCGGCGCATCGAAGCGCAGGGCGGGGAGGGCTGGCTCTCCGACATCACCGAGTGGGTCTGGTACACCAACTTTGAGACATTCAAGCGGATCCGAGCCGCCGGCAAGCAGGTTTCGCTTTCGATGCTCGGCGCCGTCGTCAAGAACAAGATCCAGCGCCGCGACGAGCACGCCCTCGTCGGCATGCTCCACGACGACCTGGTGGGCTACGAGGAGCCGGCCGACATCAGCACCGTTCTCGACCACGCCATGCCGTACCTGCCGCATTACGGCGCGCTGGGCGAGATGGTGCTCAGCGTGGGCAAGGCGATCTACCTCTACCACCAGGGGGCCGACGGGATCGTGGACATCAGCCCGTTCACCTGCATGAACGGCATCACCTGCGAGGCGGTCTATCCGCGGGTGTCGGCCGAGCACGACAACATCCCCATCAAGAACTTTTACTTCGACGGCACCCAGAAGGACCTGGACACGGCCGTGGGCATCTTCCTGGAGCTGGCCCGGACCTATCGCCGCCGCAAGCAGCCGGTCCGCCGCCTCCCGGCGTATTTCCCCGCGGGCGCCAGGGCCTAGCCGCCAACGTACCTCGCGGCCTCCGGCCGCGAGTTCGGCCACGGCAGGATCATCCGGTCAACCGGACCATCCGTGGATCATTCGGAATGTCGTTTTGTACCCTTGAAATTCCTGCGTATTGCCTTGGAAATCTCGGTCGGACGGCCGCGAGGTCATGCGGGCGCGCGTTCATCGAACGCGCGGTACGGCCGCCCGGCCGCTAGGTAACCAAATAGGACTTCGCGCTGCTGCCGGCCGCGAGTTCGGCCTAAAGCGGCAGATTCATCCGGCGCAGCAGATCGTCGAAGCGGGGGTCGTCGCGAAGCGGATCATATTCCCAGTTGTGGACCCGCATCCAAGGCAACACCGTGTGATGCTTCTGGTAGGCCTCCTCCAGCATTTGAAAAGCGGCATCCTTGTCCCCGAGCGCCGCAAAGACCTTGGCCAGATCGAACAAGTCCGGCGGGTGCTCCTTCAGCCGGGCCGCGAGCGGCAGCGCCTGCTCCCGCTGTCCGGCCAAGGCGAAGGCGGTGGCCAGCTCTGCAGTCCCCCAGTCCGGAGCCAGTTCGGACAGCTGTCGCGCGGCGGCGATTGAATCCGCGTGCATCCCCTTCTTCGAATACGCGTGGCGTAACACGTAGTAGCTTGGACCATGCTTCGGATCCAGTTCGATCCCCTTCCGGGCCTCGGCGATCGCCTCGTCGTACCGGCCGGCGAAGGCGTACAGACATCCGAGCCAGGACGTGTGCAGCGCCCGGAGCGGATCGTAATCGCGGGCGAGCTTGTGCTCGACGATCGCCTCGTCCAGCCGATCGAACAGGGCCAGATACCAGGCGTAGTGGTAGTGGGTCATGGCCAGGCTGGGGTTGAGTTCCAGCGAGCGCTTGAAGAGCCGCTCCGCCCTCGGCCAGTCCCACTCGAAGTAGAGGGCCACCTCCGCCAGGCACCCGATCGCCTCGGGCATGTCGGGCTCCAGTTGCAGCGCCTTTTCGGCGGCCGCCCGGGCGCGGGGGAAGACGTCGAGCCTTTCCTCGCCGCCGTGGCCGAGGGTGATGTACCCTTCCGCCAATCCGGCGTAGGCTAGCGGTTCCGCCGGATCGATTTCCACCGCCTGGTGCAGGTAGCGCATGCCCTTCTCGTGACTTTCCGGCGTGCTCTGCGACACGTAGTACATACCCCGGAGGTAGGCCTCATAGACCGCCGGAATGACCCTGCGGGTTCCGGCTGTCCGTCGCTCCTCCTGGGGCGTCAGCCGGATGTTGACCTGCCGGCAGACGTCCCGGGCCACTTCGCTCTGGAGCGCCAGGATGCCCGCCAGCTCGCGCTCGTACGTTTCGGCCCAGATCTGGGTCTGGTCGCGGGCATGGATCAGCTCGGCGGAGATCCGGACGAGGTGGGCCTCCCGCCGCGCGCTCCCCTCCAACACGTAGTCCACGCCAAGTTCGCGGCCGATCTGCGCCACCGGCGTGTCACCCGTCTTGTACCGCATCACCGACGAGCGCGCGATCACGCGCAAGCTCTCCGGGTGCAGGCGACCCAGTTGAGTGATCAACTCCTGCGTCAGGCTGTCGTTCAGGTAGTCCTGCTCCGGATCGCCCGAGAGATTCGCCAGCGGCAGCACCGCCAGCCGGATCATCCGCGGCGGCGTGTCGAAGGAGAACCATCCGCTCCGCCACGCGACGACGCTCCCCATTGCCAGCAGGATCACCAGCGCCGCCGCCATCGCCGGCCACCGCCGCCACCACGGCCGCGCCGCCTGCGGCAACTTGTAGCTCACCGGCGCGGTGGGCGCCTCCAGCCCCAGGCACGCCGCCAGCGCGTCGGCCAGTTCCCACGCCGCCGCCGGCCGCGCCGCCGGGTCCTTGGCCAGGCAACGCGCCGCCACCCCCTGCAGCGCCGCCGGCGCATCCGGTGCGAAGGCGGTCATGGGCGGCGGCTCTTCGTTCAGGATCCCGTAGATCACCGCCTGGGCGTACTCTCCTCGAAACGGGGGGCGTCCGGCCATCAGCTCGTACAGCACCACCCCCAGCGACCACAAGTCCGACCGGGCGTCCACCGCCTCGCCCCGCGCCTGCTCCGGCGACATGTAGTGGGCCGTCCCCACCGTCGTCCCCGTCTGGGTCAGCGCCGACGCCCCGGCCAGCTTGGCCAGCCCGAAGTCCAGGATCTTCACCGTCCCGTCGGTTGTCAGGAACAGGTTCGCCGGCTTGATGTCGCGGTGCACGATCCCTTTCCCGTGCGCATGCGCCAGCCCGGCCGCCGCCTGCAACGCCAGCGCCGCCGCCTCGGCCCAGGGGAGTGGGCCCGCCTTGAGTTTCTCCCGCAGCGTCATCCCGTCGTAGCAGGCCATGGCCAGGAACAGCTGTCCGTCGCTTTCGCCTACCTCGTACACCGCGCAGATGTTCGGGTGGTCCAGCCGCGCCGCGGCGCGCGCCTCGTGGAGGAAGCGCTGCTTGGCGTCGGCGTCCCGGGTGAGCTCCGGCGGCAGGAACTTGAGCGCCACCGTGCGCTGCAGGGTGGTGTCCTCCGCCTTGTACACCACCCCCATCCCGCCCGCGCCGAGCTTCTCCAAGATTCGGTAGTGAGAAATGGTCTGTCCGATCATCGCCACCTCACTCGGGACATGATTGTTTTGTTTGAGGGGCAACCGGATAACGTTGAAATAATTATACACGCGATCGCGGATTCATCGGTACGCAAGATCGCAGGTTCGAGCGATTCGGAGGATTATGGACTGAAAATTTGTGGTTCGTGCTCGTAATTCGTAATCGAGGCTCGAGGCTCGTTCCCGCCATGTGGACATCGGACTTTGGAGATCGGACCTGGGACCTCGGTTCTGGGTCCTGGTTCCCAGCCTCCATCTTCCAGCCCCCAGGTCCCAGGTCCCAGGTCCTAGATCCCAATTCCCGGCAGAATCCAACTCGACTCCAAATAGCCAATGAAATATGAGCAATAAGCAATATCCAATAAAATCCGCCCCGATCCACTCATTCACTCATTCACCCATTCACCCATTTACCCATTCACCCATTCACCCATTCACCCATCCATAACCCGTTTTCCCCGTTGCCATGGGACCGCTCGTGGTGCGACAATCCGGAGCGGGTGGGATCGCCGGTCCCGCCCGGACCCGGCGGCCGAAGCCGCCGACCAATCCCCCGGAGGCTCCGGATGCCGCTCGGATGCTTCGCGTCGGACCTGCACGGGCACGCCGACCGGTATGAGAAGCTGTTCGCCGCGATGGTGCGGGAGCGGCCGGGCGCCGTGTTCCTGGGGGGCGACCTGCTGCCGTCGGGCCTCTGGGCGCTGACCGCCGACGGCCCCCGCGACGAGGCGTTCCTCGACCAGGTCCTGATTGCGGGCCTGGACCGGGTCCGGGCGGCGCTCGGCGCCGCGTACCCTCGCGTGTTCCTGATCCTGGGCAACGACGACGCGCGTGCGGTGGAAGGCCGCCTGCTGGCGGACGAGGCGCTGGGGCTGTGGATCTACGCCCACGGGCGCCGCTGTTCGTGGGGCGACTACGACGTCTTCGGTTACTCGTTCATTCCGCCCACGCCGTTCCAGAACAAGGACTGGGAGCGCTATGACGTGTCCCGCTTCGTGGACCCCGGCTGCTCGCCGCCCGATGGGGGTTTCCGCAGCGTGCCCGTCAGCGAGCACGAGCTGGAATACGGCACCATCGCCAAGGATCTGGCCCGGCTGGCGGGGGACCGCGACCTTGCGCGGAGCATCTGGCTGTTCCACGCGCCGCCCCACGACACGCCGCTGGACCGGGCGGCCCTGGACGGCCGGATGGTGGACCACGCGCCGGTGGACGTCCACGTGGGCAGCATCGCCGTCCGCCGCTTCATCGAGGCCCGCCAGCCGTGCGTCACTCTGCACGGGCACGTTCACGAGGCGACCCGGCTCACGGGGAAGTGGCGGATGGAATGGGGGAGATCCCGAAGCTTCACGGCCGCGCATGACGGCCCGGAGCTGGCGCTGGTCCTGTTCGATCCCGAACGTCCGGACGCCGACCGGCGGCTACTGCTGTGACGCCCCCGGCTCGGTTCCCACCGGCAGGAGCCAGGCGCGGTCCGACACCGCGCTGATCCTCACGGCGAAGCTGCTCCCGCGGGCGATGTCGTCATCCGTGACGAGGTGGATGTCCAGCAGCTCGCCGCAGCGCCGGCCGGTCCGCTCGAAGTTCCACCGGTCGAGCACGGGATTCCACCGCCGCAGCTCGGCCAGGAGCGCGTCGCGCTGCGCCTCGTCGCCGCGGACGTGGATCACCAGGTCGATGTCGCTGCACGGGCCGGCGACGGCGTTCTTGGTGCTGCCGATGAGGTAGCAGGCGACGACGCCCAGCCGCGCCGGATCCAGGCGGGCGGCGATGAGGCGCGCGGCGGCCAGCCGCCACTCCCAGTGGCTCTTCCCCGGCGGCGGGGGCAGGTGTTCCGGATCGGTCATGCGGCGCTCCGTTGCGCTCGTTCTTCGGCTGGTGCCAGCCGCCGGTCTCAGTATAGCACGCGCCCCTTCCCCCTCCCGTCGTGCTCGTGTTCGTCATCGTGCAGCGAACAGTAGGCCGCGCTCGCCGAGCGCGGCCCGCTCACTCGGCACGGCTGAGCGATTCGCCCACGGCTCAGAGTCGTGTCGCAGCGAGGGCCTACCGAAATCCCGCCACTTTCTGCCAAGTTTCACGGCGCCCGTCCGGCGGACGGGCGCTACTGCTGACATAAAGAAGCGCTTGGTGTATTCGCGCCTTGGCGAGCCTTCTCCCTCTCCGCGCCTCCGCGGTGAGCGACATCGGGCATCCCGAATAACGCCCGGGCAGATACATGGCGTCGCGGGCCCCGGCCTAGCGCGTGCGGACTTTCATCTCCTCGGGGTAGGCCTGGTCCATGACGTCCAGGGCGAACCGGGCCGAGACCGTCGCCGGCCCCACGCCCATCTCGATGGCCACTTCCACCGCCTCCAGCACCTCGTCCATCGTCGCGCCGGCCCGGGCGGCCTGCTCGATGTGCCACTGCATGCACGACTCGCAGTCGGTAATCACCGAGATCCCCACGGCGATCAGCTCCTTGTGCTTCCGGGCCAGGGCGCCGTCGGTGAAGGCGGCCTTCTCCAGTTCAGAAAACGCCTGGTATACCTTCGATTGCAGGCGGGTGAAGCGGATGTGGGCGAGCTTGCGGCTCCGGTTGAGCTCTTCGAAGCGATCCATGGGCATCTCCAGAAAAGGACAGATTATCCAGGGCGGTTGGGCTGAGTCTTCTCCCGACACCAGGCCATGCCGCGGCGGACGACTGATTCTACGGGAGCCGACCGGATGAGTTTGCCGCCGAGCGGCGTTCCCCTGCGGGATACCCCGCCAATCGTCACGGGGATCGGCCAGCCAACCGAGGAAACGTTGGATGGGTGAATGGGTGGGTCGGGGCGGATTTTATTGGATATTGCTTATCACTTATATTTTATTGGCTATTTGGAGTTGAGTTGGATTCTGCCTTAAAATGGGACCTGGGGGCTGGGATTTGGGGGCTGGGAATCAGGGCCCAGAACCGAGGTTCCGGATCCGACATCCGACATCCGAAGTCCGATCACCGAGACAGTTGATGGTTGATGGTTGATGGTTGATCATTGATTGCTGGGAACGCGACCCGAACCCCGAACCCCGAGCCCCGAACTCCGAGCCCCGAACTCCGAGCCCCGAGCCCCGATCACAATTACGATGACGAATTACGAGCACGACATCCGATTTCCGAAATCCGATGTCCGTGTCATCCACACCGCACGCCGCAATCCCTCTTGCCCCTTCAGGACTTTTGAAAGAGTGACCGGTCCAGCCTCTGCCATTGCAGGATCAGCAGCCAGCCGGCCCAACCGATGGCGCCGATCATCAGCAGGAGGGCCATGACCTGGACGCTCTGCGCCAGCGCCTGGTCGTACTCCAGCCAGCCCAGCCGACCCAGGATGTTGTGCCAGTCGTGATAGCCGGGCGCGTCCCGGCCGGTGACGCCGCCCAGCAGCGGCAGCACCCCGGCCCGGGCGTCATTGATGTAGACGGCCACATCCAGCAGACTCTGAGCCAGCCACCACAGGCTGAAAGCCGCGCCGAACGGGTTCTTCCGCCGCAGGAACTCCACCGCGAAGAGCAGCGGGACCAGGCCCTGCAGGAGGGAGCCGCCCAGCACGCGCATGAAGTCCCCGAACGGGATGAAGACGAAGTGGCCGGCCTCATGGATCACCAGGTCGATCCCGTGCCACAGGGAATCGGTGCGCCACATCGTCTCCAGCGGCGTGGCGATGTAGAACAAGCCGAAGCCGAAGATCAACAGGAACACCAGGACTCGCCCGGCGAACACGAACGGGTTCACCTCCGCTTCCACATGCAGCAGCCATTCCTGCGCTACGCTCATGCAGGCCTCCCGCGGCATTGTATCGCGCCCGCGGAAAATAATCGACCCGCTACCGGCGGGGCGACTCGATGGGCACCCCGTCCTCCGCGGCGTCCGGTCCCCCCGCACCCGTTCCGGCGGACCGGGCGCACTTGCCCAGCGGTGTCACCCGCGCGGCCTCGACGGCGAAGCTGCCGAACTCCTCGGTCACGCGCCCCTCGACCAGATAGGCCTCGGCCTGTCCCAGCCGGTCGCCCCAGCGGCGGTAGACGGCGGGGAACAGCACCGCCTCGAAGATGTCGCTTTCGTCCTCGAGGGTGAGGAACTTCATGTACTCCCGCGTCTTGGTGAACACCCGCCGTGAGGTGACCAGCCAGCCGGCCAGGCGCATCCGGGCGCCGGGCCGCCGGGGGATGTCCGCCGCCCGGTCCAGCGCCAGCGGGCCCAATTCCTCGCGGTGGAGCGCCAGGGGGTGGTCGCTGACGTAGAGCCCCAGCACCTCGGCCTCCTGGCGCAGCTTTTCCAGCGGCGTGAAGTCGGGGATGCGCGGCGTGATGGCGTCGGGAAAGACCAGCGCGGTCATGTCGTCGAAGGCGAGCGTCCGCTCGCCGGGCGTTTCGCGGCGGCGCTTCACCGGCTCGTACAGCACCTCCAGCCGCCACAGCAGCTCCGGCCGGGAGAATTCGAAGCAGTCCAGCGCCCCGCAGCGGATCAGGCGCTCCACCTCGATCCGCTCCGCCGGCACGCGCGCCAGGAAGTCCACGAAGGAGACGAACGGGCCGGCGCGGCGGGCCGCCAGGATGCGGTCCACGGTGGCCGCGTTCAGGTCGCGCACCCGGGCCAGGCCCACCCGCACGGCGCGGTCCTCGGCGGCAAAGTCGCGGCCGCTCCGGTTGATGTGGGGGAGCCGCACGGGAATGCCCCACCGGCGCGCCTCCAGCACGTAGGCGGCCGCGCCGTAGAAGCCGCCGCCGTTGGCCAGCACGGCGGCGAAGAACTCCGCCGGGTGGTGGGCCTTCAGGTAGGCGGCCTGCCAGGAGAGGGCGGCGTAGGAAGCGCTGTGGGCCTTGCAGAAGGCGTAGCCGGAGAACGTCTCCATCTGGCGCCAGATCTCGGCCGCCGTCTCCGGCGCCGTGCCCCGGGCGACGGCCTTCTCCAGGAAGGCGTCGCGCAGCGCCCGCATCGCCTCGGCCGACCGCTTGCTGGACATGGCCCGCCGCAGCTTGTCCGCCTCGCCGGGCGTGATGCCGGCCACGGCCTCGGCCACCCGCAGGATGTCCTCCTGGTACACCATCACTCCCAGGGTGGTGCCGAGGATCGGCTCCAGCGCCGGGTGGAGGTAGGCGACCGCCCGCCGGCCGTGGTAGCGGGCGATGAATTCGCGCAGCATCCCGGCGTCGGCCGGCCCCGGCCGGATGACGGAGCTGGCGGCGATGATGGTCTCCATGTCCCGCGGCACCAGCTTGAGGAGCAGCGACCGCATGCCGGGCGACTCGATCTGGAAGCAGCCCATGGTCCGGCCCGCCTGGACGATCCGCCAGGTGGCCGGATCGGCCGGCGGCGCCTGGCTGAAGTCGAGGCGCCGGCCGGTGCGGCGGGCCACGGCGTCCAGCGCGTCGGCGATGACGCTGAGCGACCGCTGGCCCAGGATGTCGATCTTGAGCAGCCCCACGTCCTCGGCCTCGCGCATGTCGAACTGGGTGGCGGCGAAGCCCGAGGCGGTCATCTGCAGCGGCACCACTTCGTGCAGCGGCACGCGGCTCAGCACGATCCCGCACGGGTGCAGGCCCAGGTGGCGCGGGTGGCCGGCGATGGTCTTGGCCAGCCGGATCACCGTGGCGTACGGCTCCAGGTGGAACGGGATGTTCCGGCACTCGGGGATCTCGCGGAGCACCGTGTCGATGTGCCCGGCGGCGTGGTGGGGGATGGGCCGGGTGAAGCGGCTGATCTCGCGCTCCGGCATGCCGATGGCCCGGGCCGACTCCCGCAGCGCGCCCCGCCCGGCCAGGGTGACGAAGGTGGCCAGCATGGCCGCGTTGTCCGCGCCGTACTTCTGGTACAGGTAGCGGATCACCTCGTGCCGCCGCCGCCAGCAGAAGTCCAGGTCGATGTCGGGCGGGTCGGTCCGGTGCAGGTTCAGGAAGCGCTCGAACGACAGGTTCAGCGCCAGCGGGTCCACGTGGGTCACTCCCAGGGCGTAGGCGGTGAGGCTGCCGGCGGCCGAGCCGCGCCCCACGGTGGGGATGCCGGACGTCTCGGCGAACTCGACGAGGTCCCGCACGATGAGGAAGTACTCGGCGTAGCCCATCTGCCGGATCACCTCGAGCTCCCGCTCCAGCCGGGCGATCACCGCCGGCGTGAGCGGCCGGTAGCGCCGCGCCGCCCCGGCGAACGCCCGCTTCCACAGGAGCGAGAAGGCGCTCTCCCCCGCCGGCAGGGGGAACGGCGGATGGAGGGTGGCGCCGGACGGGAAGCGGAACTCGCACGACTCGGCGATGCGTTCGGTGGCGGCCAGCGCCTCGGGGCACTCGCGGAACAGCGCCGCCATCTGCGCGGGCGGCTTGAGCCAGGCGTCGGGGGCGGCGGTGTCGTCGGGTCCGAGCTTGCCCAGGGTGCCGCGGAGCCGGATGGCGGTCAGCAGCCGGTGGGTGTCCCAGTCGCCGGGCGTGGCGAACCCGACGGCGTTGGTGGCGGCCGCCGGCAGCCCGTGTCGCCGCGCCAGCTCGACCAGGGCGCGGTTGCGGGCGCGGTCGGCCGGGCGGCCGTGGTCCACCAGCTCGGCGACCAGGTGCGGGGTGCGGCAGCGCCGGAGCGCCTCCGCCAGGCCGCGCGGCTCGGCGAAGAGGAGCCAGTTGTCCTCGGCCAGCGCCTCCAGCGCCGCCGCCGGGTCGAACGCCGGGTCCAGGTGGAAGCGGGTGAGCGCCCGGCACAGCGCGGCGTAACCGGTCGCCGAGCGGGGCAGGGCCACCACGCCGCCGACGCCGTCCAGGGGCAGCTCGGCGCCGACGATGGGCCGGATCCCCATCGCCTCGGCGCGGCGGGCGAACGCCACCGCGCCGTAGAGTCCTTCGCGGTCGGTGAGCGCCAGCTGCTTCAGGCCCAGCCGCGCCGCCTGCTCCAGCAGCGCCTCGGGCGCGCTGGCCCCCCGCAAAAAGGAGTAGTAACTGTGGCAGTGCAGATGGACGAACATTGTCAGTCTCGGGTGAATGGGTGAATGGGTGAATAGGTGAATGGGGTGGCGGGGGTCATGGGTGGACTCTGGCCTTGATGAGCCGGGTCAGCATGGTGCCGATGCGGGTGCAGTCAGCCAGAAAATTGACACGTACGTCGTCGGCAATGTAACCGACCTCGGTCGCGATGGCCAGGTGGGTGCGCAACTCGCTGAGCGAACCCTTGGCCACGAACAGGAAGCGGACGAAGTTCTTGTCGCTGCCCCGGTCGTATCCTTCGGCGATGTTGGCCGCGATGGAAACGGCCGCCCGGCGCATCTGATCGCGCATCCCGAAATCCCGAGCCAATCGGCCTTCCGTGGTCGCCTTGTAAATTTGGACGGCCAGCTTTTTCGCCGCCTGCCACACCCTCAACTCCTCAAAACTCTGATATCCCATGTTTCATCCTCCCCATTCACCCATTCACCCGATGCCTCATATTCTCGACGCTGCCGAAATCGCCGCGAAGCCGTACCGCTCCCGGATGGTGTCGACGCCGGCGTAGAGCCGCCGGCGCCGGCGCTCCGCCGGCGCATCGAACAGCGACGGCTGGTGCACCATGGGCTGGAAGCGTGAGGCCGTCACCCCCACGAGGCGCACGCCCAGGCGCCGCGTGTCCAGCTGGCGGAACAGCTCCCAGGCGGCGGGGATGGCCACCGAGTCGTAGTGGGTGGGGTGGGGCAGGGTGCGGGCGCGGGAGCAGGTGTGGAAGTCGCTGTAGCGCAGCTTGACCGTGAAGGTCCGGGCGCCGACCCCCTCCTGGCGCAGCCGCCGGCAGACCTTCTCGGCCAGCGTGGCCAGCGCGACCTCCACGGCGGCGCGGTCCACCAGGTCCTGGTCGAAGGTGGTCTCCTTGCCCATGGACTTGGCGGGCTCGTCGGCGTGGAGACCCGCCGTGTCCTGGCCCAGGGCCCGGCGGCGGAGCAGCGGGCCGTACACGC
>JAGOHA010000033.1 GCA_017996395.1 Acidobacteriota bacterium
ATCGACGTGCTGCGCGGTCTCGCCGTGCTGGGGATGGTGGAGGCCCACGTGGTCAACGCCTGCCTGGGTCCGGACTGGCGCCGTCACCCGCTCTTCACCCTGCTGGACATGACCAACGGCTTCGTGGCGGTGGCGTTCCTGTTCTGCGCCGGCGCCGGCTTTTGGCTCGGGTTCGAGCGCAAGGGCGATGAATACCGCCGCTACGGGCCCGCGTTCCGGCGCTTTCTCGGCCGGGCGGGTTTGATCATCCTGCTCTCCTACAGCCTGCATCTGCCCGCCGGCTCGCTGCGATCCCTGCTGGTGCTGCCCGACGAACAGCTGCAGCGGATCTTCAAGCCCGACATTCTCCATGTGATCGGCCTGGGACTGCTGCTGGCCCTCGGCCTGACCATGCTCGTCCGGTCTCGGCGCGTGCTGGTTGGGAGCTGCGCCGCCGCGGCGGCGGTCATCTTCTTTCTGACGCCGCTGGTACACGCCTGGGACCCGTCGGCGGTGCTGCCGCCCGCACTGGCGCCGTTTTTCGGCTCGCCGCCGCAGGTGCGCTTCGGCCTGTTTCCCTGGCTGGGCTACTTTTTCGCGGGTGCGGCGCTCACCGCGGGCTTCCTCGGCGCCCGCGACATCGATGGCCGCCGGCGGTGGTACCTGTGGGCGGGGATCGGTACGGCCCTGGTCGCCGTGGTTCTCAAAGCGTCCGGCTTCACCTTCTTCGGCGAGACCCGGTGGTGGATCTCCTCGCCGGGCCACTGCCTTTACCGGACCGGCCTGGTCGCGGCCGGATTCGCCCTGCTGTACGGGATCAACGAGTGGCTGGCCAGGCGGCCGCTGGGCGGCGTCCTCCAACACTGTGGCCAGGAGGCGCTGTTCGTCTACTACTGGCACCTTGTGATCGTCTACGGGACGATTTACAATCCGGGTCTGCGGCATCTGAGCCAGGCGCGCTGGAACCCGGCGGCCGTGGCGCTGGTGACCGCTGCGCTGATCCCGCTGATGTACGGCACGGCCATGATGTGGCGCGACTACAAACTGGAGGATACCCGCCGGGCCAGGTGGACACTGGCCGTGGCGATGCTTTTTTTCGTGCTGATCTTCATCCTCCGGCCGGGCGGATGAGGCGTCGGCCGGAGCGGCTCTGCAACGCGACGCGGAATTCTGAATCGGGAGTGACGCGATGCCCACATGGCTCAAACCGTCTCTGAACTGGCTGCTGGTGTTCGTGCCGGTGGCGGTGGTCTTGAGGTTCGCCGCGCCGAACCTGCCGGCGGCCGTGTTCATCACCGCCTGTCTGGCCATCATCCCGCTGGCCGGGCTGCTGGGCCACGCCACCGAGGAGCTGGCGTCCCGGACCAACGAGGGGATCGGCGGCCTGCTCAACGCCACCTTCGGCAATGCCGCCGAGCTGATCATCGCCCTGATGGCCCTGCAACAGGGTCTGCACGACGTGGTCAAAGCGTCGCTCACCGGCTCCATCATCGGCAACATCCTGCTGGTGATGGGCGCTTCGTTCCTGGCCGGCGGCCTGAAGTTCAAGATCCAGACCTTCAACCCGACGGCGGCCCGCAGTCAGGCCAACATGCTCACCCTGGCCGCCATCGCGCTCATCGTGCCCGCGGCGTACCACTATATGGGCGGGCAAGAGGCGCCGCTGCTCGAGCGCGGCATGAGCCTGGAGATCGCGGGGATCCTGCTGGTCACCTACGTTCTGGGCTTGCTCTTCTCCCTGCGCACCCACCGCCACCTGTTCACCGGCGGCACGCCCCTGCACACGGACGACCGGCACGGCCCCGGCTGGAGCCTCCGCACCGCTCTGATCGTGCTCACCGGGAGCACCGTTCTGATCGGCTGGATCAGCGAGATCCTCGTGGGGGCGGTGGAGCCGGCCGCCGAGGCCATGGGCATGACCGGGGTGTTCGTGGGCGTCATCGTCGTGGCCATCATCGGCAACGCCGCGGAGCACAGCTCGGCGGTAGTGGCGGCGCTCAAGAACCGGACGGACCTGAGCATCGGCATCTCGCTGGGGAGCAGCACCCAGATCGCCTTGTTCGTGGCGCCGGTGCTGGTGCTGGCGTCCCTGGTGGTGGGACCGCGGCCGATGGACCTGGTGTTCACCCTGCCGGAGGTGCTGGCGGTGGCGCTGGCGGTGGCCATCTCCGCCCAGGTGACCATGGACGGCGAGTCCAACTGGCTGGAGGGCGTGCAACTGTTGTCTGTGTACGCCATCCTCGGCATCGTCTTCTATTTCCTGCCCCACGCCTGACGGGGCGGTGTCCGTGCGCATCGTCCTGCTGACGTCCTGGCGAGCGGCGGGCACCGCCGGCAGCGGCGTGGCCGCCTCGGTGCGGGGCTGCCGCGATGCGCTCCTCGCGGCGGGTGAGAATGTCCGCGTCGTATGCCCCGAGCGGGACCGGGCCGGCTACATCCGCAACTCCATCGCCCGGATCGCCTTCAACCACCGCCTCCGCCCCCTGGATCTGGCCGGCGCCGACGTGGTCGCCGGATTCGACTTCGACGGGTTCGCCCTGCCCCGGGGCGGACCGCCGCTGGTGCAGATCAACGGCGGCGTGCTCGCCGACATCGTCCGCTACGAGCGGGGTCCGGTGCGCTGGACGCTGGTCCAGCTGGCGCAGCTCGAGGGCCGGGCCGCCCGCCGCGCGGCGGCCGTGGTGACGCCGTCTCGCTACGCCGCCGACACCGTGGCGCGGCTCTACGGCGTGCCGGCGGGGCGGATCGAGGTGGTCCCGTTCGGCATCGACCTGGCCGACTGGGATATGCGGCTGCAGGTCGTGACGCCGGTGGTGGCGCCGGCGGAGACGAATGAGCCGGTCATCCTCTGCGTGGCCCGCCTCTACCCGCGCAAGGGGATTGACCTGCTGCTCGCCGCGTTCGCGCACGTCATCCGGGAAGTGCCCGCCGCCCGGCTGGAGATCGTGGGCGCCGGCCTGCTGGACCGCTGGCTGGCGGCGGCCATCGCCGCGCATCCCGGCCGGGAGCGGATCGCCTGGCGCGGCAATCAGCCGCCCGGCGCGTTGCCCGCCTTTTACCGCCGCGCCCGCGTCTTCTGCCTGCCGTCGCGGCACGAGACGTTCGGCTTCGCGTTCCTCGAGGCGATGGCGTCCGCCCGGCCGGTGGTGGCCCTCGCTGTGACGGCGGTGCCGGAGATGGTCAAGGACGGCGAGACGGGCCTGCTCGCCCGGCGGGAGGACCCGGCGGAGCTCGCCGCGCACTTGGTGCGGCTGCTCCGCGACCCGGCGGAAGCGCGGGCACTCGGCGCCGCCGGCCGCGCCCGCGCCGCGGGTTATTCATGGCAGACCACCGCCCAGTCCCTGCAGGCACTATTCCGGCGGAATGTATGAAACCGTGAATCGTTGAATCGATGAAGCTGAGCCACCGCATCAGTAGCTTCTGACGCGGCGGGCTTTCTTGACATCTCCTCGCGCCCCTTCGGGGCGCGTGCTCAGCCGAGCGACCATGCCCACCTGGGCCTGCGGCCCAGGCTATTTCATCCCGTCCCTCCGGGCCGGGATCTTGCGTGGATGTTCGGTCATGCCGGTTCCATGGTTCGCTGCATCGTTTCGTGCTTGCATGACTTGGTGTCTTTAATGCGCCTTGGCGAGGTTTAAATTTGCGCGGGGCTAGGGTGATTGTGGCGGGCGGAAATGGTCGAAGCCGGAGACGGGGAGGGGGCGGGGGCCGGCGGGAGTGAGAAGGCGCAGTTCGCCGGGATGGTCGGCGACGATGCGGCCCACCCGGCGCAGCGACGGCAGGCCGGCTTGTCGGCTGTAGGCGGATAACAACGCAGACTCACGCCGGGGCGCCACGGTGAAGAGCAGCTCATAATCCTCGCCGCCGCCCAGCACGTCCGCCACGGTGACGAGCGCCCCGTCGGCGCATTCGCGAACGAACGCCGCGTCGATCACGGCGCCCACGCCGCTCATCACGGCGATCTGGCGGAGGTCCTTGGCGATGCCGTCGCTGGTGTCGATGCAGGCGGTGATGGCGGCGGACTCGCGCAGAAAGAAGCCCGCGGCCAGGCGCGGCTCCGGCCGAAGGTGCCTGGCCAGGCACCGGCGCTCCGGCGTGCGGGGCGGCACCGGCGCCCCTGCGGCGTCGCGGACGCCGCCGCGCGCGCCCACCCGCCAGCCCGCCTCCAGCAGCCGCAGTCCGGCGGCCGAGTGGCCCGGCTCACCGGTGATGTAGACCATGTCACCGGGCCGGGCGCCGGAGCGGAGCAGGGCACCGCTGGCGGGCGCCTCGCCGATCACCGTGGCGCAGAACAGGAAGCGGTCGGCTGCTGACAGGTCGCCCCCGGCGAGCGGGGTCGACGCCCAACGGAGGATCGCCCGCAGGCCGCTCATGATGGCTTTGAATTCCGCCTGACGGTCCGGCGGGAATGCGGCCGACAGGAAGAACGCAACCGGGCGGGCGCCCATGGCGGCGATGTCGCTGAGGTTGGCGGCGCCCACTTTCCAGCCGAGGTCGGCGAGGGGTGAGGTAGTGAGGCGGAAGTGCCGGTCCTCCACCAGCAGATCGGTGGTGACCACCAGCTCGGTGCCGGGCGCCGGGCGGCAGACGGCGCAGTCGTCGCCGATGCCGCGACGCAGGAAGGGCGGGAGGTCATCGCCGCCGGCGGCGATCCAACGAATGAGCGCCTCCTCGGAGAGCCGCTTCACGGGCGCTTCCCGCCGGGTTTGGCTTTGGGGGCGGCTCGCTTCGGGGCGTTCTGCAGGGCGTGATTGAGGACGTCGCGCACGCCGTCGACGTAGATGAACTTCATCCCGGCGCGGGCGAACTCCGGCAGGTCTTCCACGTCCTTGCGGTTGGGGGCGGGGAGGATCACCTTGAAGATGTCCGCCCGCCGCGCGGCCAGGATCTTCTCCTTGACGCCGCCGATGGGAAGCACGTCGCCCCGGAGGGTGATCTCGCCGGTCATGGCCAGATCGCGGCGCACCGGATTGCCGGTGCAGACCGACACCAGGGCGGTGGCCATGGCCACGCCCGCCGACGGCCCGTCCTTGGGGATGGCCCCCTCGGGCACGTGAATGTGGATGTCCCGCTCCTCGAAGAAGGTGTCGGCGATGCCGAACTGGCCGGCGTAGGCGCGGGCGAAGCTGTGGGCGGCCTTGGCCGACTCCTGCATCACCTCGCCCAGCATGCCGGTGAGCATCAGGTTGCCTTTCCCCTTCATGGAAATGGCCTCCACGAACAGGACGTCGCCGCCGGTGGGCGTCCAGGCCAGGCCGGTGACGATGCCCGTGCGATTTTCCTTCAGCAGTTTTTCGCGCGGGATCCGTTCCGGTCCGAGGTACGTCGCCAGCACTCGCGGCGTGATGCGCACCTCCTTCCGTTTCCCCTCGGCCACCCGCCGGGCCACCTTGCGGCAGATCCGGGCGATCTCCCGCTCCAGGTTGCGCAAGCCCGCCTCGCGGGTGTAGCCGTTGATGATGGCGAGCAGGGCGCCGTCGGTGAACGCCAGATCCGTCTTGTTCAGCCCGTGCTCCTTGAGCTGCTTCGGGATGAGAAAGCGGCGGGCGATGTGGAGCTTCTCCTGCTCGGAGTACCCGCTGAGGTGGATGACCTCCATCCGGTCGAGGAAGGCGGGCTGGACCGTGTCCAGGATGTTGGCGGTAGTGATGAAGAGCACGTTGGACAGGTCGAAGGCGACCCCCAGGTAGTTGTCGCGAAACGAGAAGTTCTGCTCGGGGTCCAGCACCTCGAGGAGCGCCGACGACGGATCGCCGCGGAAGTCGGCGCCGATCTTGTCCACCTCGTCCATCATGAACACCGGGTTGTTGGTCCCGGCCTGGTGAATTCCCTGGATGATCCGGCCCGGCATGGCGCCGACGTAGGTGCGCCGGTGGCCGCGGATCTCGGCTTCGTCATGGACGCCGCCCAGCGACAGCCGCACGAACTGCCGTCCCAGCGCCCGGGCGATGGAGCGTCCCAGCGACGTCTTGCCCACGCCCGGCGGCCCGACGAAGCACAGGATCGGGCCGCGGTTGCTCTCGGAGATCTTCCGCACGGCCAGGTGCTCGACGATGCGCTCCTTGATCTTCTCCAGGTCGTAGTGGTCCTGGTCCAGGATCTTTTGCGCCTTGGCCAGGTTCAGGTTGTCGCGGGTGTGCTTGCTCCACGGCAGGTTGACCACCCAGTCGAGCCAGGTGCGCATGGTGGCGGCCTCGGCGGACTCGGGGTGCATCTTCTCGAGCCGGCCGATCTGGCGATCCACCTCCTCGAAGGCGTCGACGGGCATCTTGGCCGCGGTGGCCTTCTCGCGGTACTGCTTGATCTCCTGGGCGAATTCGTTCCCCTCGTTCAATTCGTCCTGGATCGCCTTGAGCTGCTGACGGAGGAAGTACTCCTTCTGGGACTTGTCGATCTCGTCCTTGGCCTGGGAGTTGATCTGCTGCTGGACCTCCAGCAGCTCGATCTCCCGCTTGAGCAGCTCGTGCACCCGCTGCAGCCGCCGGACCGTGTGGATCTGCGCAAGCACGTCCTGGGCGACCTTCACCTTCAGGTCCAGATTGGCGGCGACGATGTCGGCCAGCCGGCCGGGGTCATCCAGGTTGGAGATGATCACCATGATCTCGGCGGCGATGTTCTTGCCGAGCTGGTTGGCCTGCTCCATGGCGCTCTTGATGTTGCGCACCAGCGCCTCGGCCTTGATGGTGGTGGCCTGCGCCTCGGGCTCCCGCAGGGCCTGGACCGATGCGGCGATGAACGGCCCGCTGAAGTCCATGCTCTCGATCTTGGCCCGCATGACCCCCTGGACGAGGATGCGCAGCCGGCCGTCGGGGAGCTTGAGCATCCGCATGATGATGCCCACGGTCCCCATCCGGTAGATGTCGTCGGCGCCGGGGTCCTCATCCTGGGCGTTCTTCTGGGCCACGAGCAGGATCATCCGGTTCTGAGACAGGGCGTAGTCCACCGCCGCGATGGAGTTGGGCCGGCTGACGTACAACGGGACGATCATGAACGGGAACACCACAATGTCCCGGAGCGGCAGCACCGGCAGCACCTCGGGGATCTGGATCTGGCCGTCCGTTGGCCGTTCCTCGATGTCGGCGGGAGTGTCCTGGATGTCCGGATTGTCCTGGTCCATGACTCGGTGTTCTCCTTGGTGGGGTGGGACCTACGGCTCGGTCCGGGCGTGGACGGGAATCTCATACACGGTGCCGCGCTGTTCCGGGCGTTTGGCCAGGGTGATGGTCAGGACACCGTTCTCCAGCACCGCTTCGGATTTCTTCGGATCGATCACCCACTGCAATTCCAGCGTTTTCTGGAACGGGCCGTAGCCGCGCTCCAGGCAGATGAAACGGATCTTCTCCTCGTCGGTGAACTGGGGTTCCCGCTTCAGCCCGCTCACGGTGAGGATGTCGTCGCGGAGGGTGATACGGAGATCACCGGCGGCGACTCCGGCAACTTCCAGCCGGACGATGACGAGGGTGTCGGTCTCGCCCAGGTCCAGGGGCGGAAACCACTGCTCGGCGCCGAGCGCCCCCGGACAACCGGGCAAGAACAGGTCGTTCATGTTCAGACCGGGATGCTTGCCGCGCTTCGGTTTGTTGCCCATACCCGCCTCGCTAACCCTTGGCGTCGAACAGCTCGCTGATCTCCTGCAGAAACTCCGACACGTCCTTGAACTCCCGGTAGACCGAGGCGAACCGGACGTAAGCCACCTTGTCCAGCCGGTGGATCTTGCGCATGAGCATCTGGCCGATCTCGGCGGTGGTGACTTCCTTCTCCGGATTCTCCTGGACGTACGTCTCGATCTCGTCGGCAATCCGCTCCAGGTCCGTCAGCGCCACCGGGCGTTTCTGGAAGGCCTTGAGCAGGCCGGTCATGATCTTGTTCCGATCGAACTCTTCGCGCCGCCCGTCCTTCTTGACGACCAGCAGGGGGCTTTCCATGATGCGCTCGTAGGTGGTGAAGCGCTTGCCGCAGAACAGGCACTCGCGGCGGCGGCGGATGCTGGTCGCCTCCTTGCTCTCGCGCGAGTCCACCACTTTGTCGCCGCTCTGGTTGCAGTAGGGACACTTCATGCCGGTGCTTCGCTCCTGTGGGGCCGGCCGGAGGTTACTGGACGCCCAGCCGGAGGACGCCGATGTAGGGCAGGTTGCGGTATCGCTCCGCATAGTCCAGCCCGTAGCCGATCACGAACTCGTCGGGGATGTCGAAGCCCAGGTAATCGACGGTCACGTCGATCAGCCGCCGGGCCGGCTTGCTGAGCAGCGCGCAGATCCGGATGTCGGCCGGCTCCCGGTTGGCCAGCAGGTTCTTCAGGTAGTTGAGGGTGAGGCCGGTGTCTACGATGTCCTCGACGATGACCACGTGCTGGCCGGTCACCGACTTGTCGAGGTCCTTGATCAGCTTGACCTCGCCGGTGGATTTGGTGGAGTCGCCGTAGCTGGCCACCGCGATGAAGTCCACCGCCAGCGGGATGTCCATGCGCCGGATCAGGTCGGAGTGGAAGGGCGTGGCGCCCTTGAGGATGCAGACCAGCAGCGGATTTTTCCCGGCGTAGTCGCGGCTGAGCTGGGCGGCCAGTTCGGCGATCCGCTTCTGGATGGCGTCCGCGTCGAGCAGGATCTCCTCCAGGTATTCGCCGGGGTATTCGGGGTAGATGGAATTCACGGGACCCTCCGGAAGCATTTCGGACTGATTCATTGTAACAGAGCGCACCGGGCGTTGGATAGTCCGTGCGGTTCAGTCGGCCGGCGCGGTGAAGCGGTCGCGGAAGCGGCGCATTTCGGCCAACAGGGCATCCGCCGGCGCGGGCAGGACCCGGCTCGGCGGCAGGCTTGACAGGAAGATCCGGCCATAGGGCTTGGTCAGCAGGCGGCGGTCGCACATCACCACCAGGCCCCAGTCCGCGTGCGACCGGATGAGACGGCCGAACCCCTGCTTCAGCTTGATGACGGCCTGGGGGACGGTGTAGTCAATGAAGGGCTGGCCGCCGGCGGCCTGGATCTGCTCCAGCCGCGCCTCGATGATGGGTTCGGTGGGAACGTGGAAGGGCAGCTTGGTGATGATGACGCACTGGAGCGCCTCGCCGCGCACGTCGACGCCCTCCCAGAAACTGTCGGTGGCGAAGAGCACGGCGCGGGGCTGGGACTTGAACGCCTCCAGGAGCTGGTGCCGGTTGAGCTGGCCCTGCCGCAGGCAGGTGCAGCCGGCCTGGAGGAGGGGGAGTTCCAGCTGCTGGTGCACCCGGCGGAGCAGGGAGTAGGAGGTGAACAGCACGAACGCGCGCCCGCCTGTCAGCGTCACGGTCTCCCGGACCAGCCAGGCCAGCCGATCGGCGAAGGTGCCCGCAGCCGGATCGGGCAGGTCCATGGGGATGCCCATCAGCACGCGGCTGGCGAAGTCGAACGGCGAGTCGAGCACGGCGTCGATCAGCCGCTCGGGCGCCACGCCGTCCAGGCCGGTGCGCCGCTTGATGAAGTCAAAGGTGCGGTCGATCGACAGCGTGGCCGAAGTCAGCAGCACGGAGTCGTAGGCGTCGAACACCAGCTCCTTGAGCCGGGGGGCCACGTCGAGGGGCGCCTGGCAGAAGGCGACCAGGTAGTGATCGCGCCGGCGCCGGAGCTCCAGCCAGCGGCAGGTGTCCGGCTGGCCCTCGCGGAAGTCGGCCAGGACCAGCTGCAACTCCTTGAGACGCAACAGCAGCGCCTCGACGTCGAGCAACGGGCTCTGGATCTTGTCCAGCGTGTCGGCGTCCAGGGCGTAGATCCGCTTGAGCAGCTCCTGGGCGGCTTCCTGGAACTGCTCGCCGGCCGCCAGCAGCTCGGCCACCGCCGGCAGGACAGCCTCCTGCCAGAGGGGTGAAGCCTCCACCGCGGGCGCGATCCGCTTCTTGAAGTCCTCGCCCGGCGCCAGAGCCAGCGCCTCACCGGACAGGATGTTGTGGGCCATCGCCTCGAACGCCGCGGCCAGACGCTCGCGAAACGCGCGCCGGGCGTCGGTGAACGGCCCCGCGATCTGGGCATGGACGCGCGCCACCGGCTGCTGGTTCTCCGGGTTCATGAGCGCGTAGAGCCGGCGGCCGATGGATGGGACCAGACCCCGGTCATCGGCCCGGTGGCTTTGCAGCCGGCCGAGGCTGCGGTAGAACGAGAACGGCGTCACGGTGGCGCCGAGGTAGGCGGTGGCCACGTTCTCCAGGTGGTGCGCTTCGTCCACGATGAGCTTGTGAAACACGGGCAGCACGCCGTTCCGGCCGCCGGTGCCTTTGATGGCCAGGTCGGCCATGAGCAGGTGGTGATTGGTGACGATGAGCTGGGCCCGGGCGGCGTCGCGGCGGGCCTGGTAGAAGAAGCAGCGCGAGAAAAACGGGCAGCGGGCGCGGTTGCAGCTGTCCGCCTCGCACTGGATGCTCTCCCAGACCTCCTCCGAGGGTTCGAACGTCAGGTCGCTGAGCGAACCGTCGGCCGTCCGCTCCATCCACTCGAGGAGAAGCCGGAGTTCGGCGGCGGTATCCTCGCGGGCCTGCAGGGCCGGCTCGCGCCGCGCGTCCTCGGCCCGCCGCCGGCACAGGTAGTTGCCCCGCCCTTTCATGAGCACCGCGGCGAACTCCAGGCCCAGCCCGGTCTGGAGGAACGGAATGTCCTTGTGGATGAGTTGCTCCTGAAGGTTGATCGTGTTGGTGGACACCACGATCCGCTGGTGGTTGGCCAGGGCCCAGTGGACCGCCGGAATGAGATACGCCAGCGACTTGCCCACGCCCGTTCCCGCCTCGATGAGTCCGATCTTGGCCTCGTTGAGGACGCGGATCACCTCGCGCACCATCCGCACCTGCTGCGGCCGCACCTCGAAGCCGGGGAGCCGTCCAGCCAGCTGTCCCGCGGCCCCGAACTGGTCCAGCAACGGATCGGCCTCGATGGCGTGAACCTCGCGGGCGGCCATGGGCTCCACGAGCACGTGGAGGCGACTGACGGCGTTGTCGACGATGTAGGAGGCGACGCCCGAAGCGCCCAGGTCGCCGGCCAGGGTGATGTCGTTGGCCGAAGGCGTCAGGTCGCCGGACGGATGATTGTGGATGGCCACCATGCCGGGCGCCGCCGCCTCGAGGACCGCCGGTACGCTGTTGGCGTTGCCCCGGGCCACCACGCGCAGCGTGGCGACCCGGTTGGCGCTGTCGAGCGTGGCGACGCAGAAAATCTCGTGGCCTCCGTTCTCCTGGATCATCCGGCGGAGCGCGGCGGCGCTGTCGGGGGTGAAGTACGGCTCGAGCGGCTGCATGGGTCGGGTTCCTCGCGACGGCCGGTCCGCCGGGGCGCTGGCGCCGGGGCGGATCCGCGCTATTGTATCACCGCCGGGGCGGCGGCGGCAGATGCGTCAGGCGGTCCGCGGGGCGGAGAGCGTTGACAACCGCGGGCGTTCGGGTATACTCAAGCCCAAGCCCGCCCGAGGGCCATTCTCCCGCCAGTCCGACGAGTGAACGCATGGGCACCGCCGATTGTCAGCCCCGCGACTATGTGCCCCGCCATCATCAGGCGTTGATGACCGACCTGTATCAGCTCACCATGGCCGCCGGCTATTTTGTCCACGACCTCAACCGACCGGCCAGCTTTGAACTCTTCGCCCGGCGGCTGGCGCCATGCCGATCGTACCTGCTGTGTGCCGGCGCCGCCCAGGCGCTGGCGTATCTCGAGACGCTGCGCTTCTCGGGCACGGAGATCGACTACCTGCGACGTCACCCGTCGTTCACCCACGTGCCGGCGGCGTTCTTCGAGTACCTCCGGGAGGTCCGCTTCACCGGCGATGTGTGGGCCGTGCCGGAGGGGACCCCGGTCTTCGCCGATGAGCCCATCCTCCAGGTGACCGCTCCGCTGGTCGAAGCCCAGCTCGTGGAGACCTACCTGCTGGCCATGATCAATTTCCAGACCCTGGTCGCCACCAAGGCGTCGCGCGTCGTGCAGGCCGCTCGCGGCCGCGCGGTGATCGATTTCGGCACCCGGCGCGCGCACGGGCCCGAGGCGGGCGTGCTGGCGGCGCGGGCCGCCTTCATCGGCGGTTGCGTCGGCACGTCGAACACGGCCGCCGGGCTCCATGCGGACATCCCCACCTACGGCACGCAGGCGCACTCCTGGATCATGGCGTTCGCGGACGAGGCCGAGAGCTTCCGCCGCTACGCCGAGGTGTTCCCCGACTCGGCGGTGCTGCTGATCGACACTTACGACGTGGCGGTCGGCGCAGCCCGCGCAGCCGAACTGGGACCGGCTGTCCGCGGGGTGCGCATCGACAGCGGCGATCTGCACGCCGAGAGCGTCCGGGTCCGCCGGATCCTGGACGAGCGGGGGCTGACCGCCACGAAGATCATGGCCAGCTCCGACCTCAACGAGTACATCATCGATGACCTGCTCCGCCGCGGCGCGCCCATTGACGCGTTCGGCGTGGGCACCGAGCTGGTGCTGTCTCCGGACGCGCCGTCCATCGGCGGTGTGTACAAGCTGGTGGCGATGACCGGTGCCGACGGCCGGCTTCTTCCCAAAGCCAAGTACAGCGCCCACAAGGAGACCCTGCCCGGCCGGAAGCAGGTCTACCGGCACGGGGCGGACGGGAGCTGGACCCATGACGTCATCGGCCTGCGGGACGCGGACGACGCCGCCTTCCCGGGGAGCGAACGCCTCCTGGTTCCGGCCATGGCGGACGGCCGCCGGCTGTCGGCGCCGGAGCCCCTCCCGACGATTCAGGACCGCGCCCGGGCCAACCTGGCACGGCTGCCCGAGCCGTACCGGGAGCTGGGCCAGGCGGCCCGCTTCCCGATCACGCTCAGCCCCGCCCTGGAGCGCCTGCGGCAGGAGCTGCGATCCGAACACGCGGCCGGAACATCCAAAGAGGCAGGAGGTGACACACCATGATCGCTCCCGCCTTTTTCGTGGATGTGGATACCCAACGCGATTTTATGGACGCGGACGGCGCCCTGTACGTGCCGGGCGCGGTGGAGATCGTGGAGACGCTGGAGACGCTCACCCGTTTCGCGGTGGCCCGGGGCATCCCCGTCGTGGCCACCATGGACGCCCACGCGCCGGACGATCCGGAATTCGCGCGCTACCCGGCGCACTGCGTCCACGGAACCCGGGGCGGCCAGAAAATTCCCCAGACCCTGCTGCCGCGGCACGTTGTCCTGCCGAACGAGCCGGGGGGCGCCGTCTGGGAGGACGTTGACCAGATCATCCTGGAGAAACAGGCGTTCAGCATGTTCGACAACGTGCACGCCGAAGACGTGGTGCGCCGCCTGGGGATCCGGCGCTGCGTCGTGTACGGCGTGGCTACCGAGTGCTGCGTGCGCGCCGACGTGCTGGACCTGCTGGCCCGGAACTACGCGGTGACCCTGGTGACCGACGCCATCCGGCCCCTGGATCCCGCAGCCGGAGCCGCCGCCATGGCCGAAATGCAGGCCCGCGGGGCGGTGCTGTGTTCGGCCGCCGAGGTGATGCGGCAACTCGGGACGGACTGAACTCGGACGGAGAGAATGCATGAAAGTCGCGCTGGCCCAGATCAACACCGTGGTGGGTGACTTCGAGCAGAACCTGCGCATCGTTCAGGACTGGCTGGGGCGGGCGCGGGCCGCCGGCGCCGACCTGGTCGTGTTCCCCGAGCTGACCTTCGCGGGCTATCCGCCCAAGGACCTGCTGGAAAAGCGCAGCTTCGTGGACAAGAACCTCGAGATTCTCCAGCGGTTCAAGCGCGACGTCCGCGGCATCGCCGCCGTGGTGGGGTATGTCAGCCGGAACGAGAGCGGCTCCGGGAAGCCGCTGTTCAACTCGGCCGCGCTCGTGGCCGACGGCCAGATCCTGCACACCACGCACAAGTGCCTGCTCCCCACCTATGACGTGTTCGACGAGGCCCGTCACTTCGAGCCGTGCAGCCGGGCGCTCGGCCTGGTGACATACCGGGACCGGCGGATAGCGCTCACCATCTGCGAGGATTTCTGGAACGACGCGCAACTCTTTCCGCGGCGATTGTACCGGTACGACCCCGTGGAGGACATGGCCGGACAGGGGGCCGATCTCTTCATCAACATCAATGCCTCCCCGTTCACCCTGGGCAAGCCCGGGCTGCGCCGCCGGATCGTCACCCACGCGGCGGGCAAATACGGCGTCCCGGTCCTTTTGGTCAACCAGGTGGGCGGGTACGACGAAATCGTCTTCGACGGCGGCTCCATGATCGCCGCGGCCGGGGGTGAGCTGGTGGCCCGAGGGCATGCCTTCGAAGAAGACCTCGTGGTGGCGGACCTGACGCTGCCGCCGGCGGCCCCGCCCGAGGCGGCGGCGGAACCGGCTGAACAAATCTACCGGGCGCTGGTGCTGGGGACCCGCGACTACACGCGCAAGTGCGGGTTTCGCCAGGTGGTGATCGGCCTGAGCGGCGGTGTGGACTCGGCGCTGGTGGCGTGTATCGCGGCGGCGGCGCTGGGGCCGGAAAACGTCACCGGCATTGCCATGCCGTCGATGTACAGCGCGCCCGCGTCACTGACCGACGCCGAGGCGCTGGCCCGCAACCTGGGCATCCGGCTGGAGATCATCCCCATCACCGCCGTGTACGACAGCTACCTGCAGCAGCTCCGGACACTGTTCGCCGGCCGCCCCTTCGACACCACCGAGGAAAACCTGCAGGCCCGCATCCGCGGCAACCTGCTGATGGCGTTTTCCAACAAGTTCGGGGCGATGGTGCTGAGCACCGGCAACAAGTCGGAGCTGGCGGTGGGTTACTCCACCCTGTACGGCGACATGTGCGGCGGGCTGGCCGTCATCTCCGACCTGCTCAAGACGCAGGTGTACGAGGTCTGCCGCTGGATCAACCAGGCCCGTCCCGTCATCCCCGAATCCACACTGACCAAGGCGCCGTCGGCCGAGCTGCGGCCGAACCAGACCGACCAGGACGAATTGCCGCCGTACGCCGTACTGGACGCGGTGCTCCGGCTGTATATCGAGGAGCAGCAGTCCCGCCGCGAGATCATCGAGCGGGGATTCGACACCGCGCTGGTGGATCGGATCGTGGGTATGGTGGACCGGAACGAGTACAAGCGGCGTCAGGCGCCACCCGGCCTGAAAGTCACCGGCAAGGCCTTCGGGTTCGGACGCCGGCTGCCCATCGTGCACCGCTTCGCGTACTGAGCGGGCCGCCGGCCCGCCTGGACATTTCTGTTTATTTCACCACAACACTGGGTTATCCTTGCCCCATTCCAACCCTGGGGAGGGTCACGCGAATGAGTCGTCGAACCGTTTTGTGTGTCGGTCTCCTGACAGCCGCCGTCCTGGCGGCGGTGCTGCCGGTCCGGGCCGACGATCCGAAGCCGGTCACGGCCAACTCCGAGCCGGTTTATGCGCAACTGCGCGCGCTGGAGCTGTCCGGCGAATCGGTCCAGGTGGAGAACCTGACCCTGCAGCGGGATGTCGCCACAATCACGCTCGTCAACGGCCGTTGCCACCTGGCTCATGATGTGGGCGGGCGCATCACCGGCATCGTGTTCCTCGGCGACGGCCGGATCGAGGTGAAGCCGCACCTGGCGGTGGAGCAGCGGCACCTGGGCTGGCTCGCGAACGCCCGCACCCTCAGCGACACGTTCACCCGGATGGTGATCCGGTTCACCGACGGCACGCTCGATGACATCACCCGGTTCGACAAGCCCCAGCCCGGCTCCGTGGACGGTCGTGCGGCCGACGCCTGGAAATCGGCCCGGAAGCTCTTCCGCGAGGGCCGCCAGTATATCAATCCCAACCTGGCTGCGGCCTTCCTCGAGTACAACCTCGAACTGCGGCTGCTGACCGATCTCCTCTGGCCCGGCCACGGCGGCTATTTCCACGCCTACTGCGAGGGAAAGCAGTACGGCGACCTGCTCTTCCTCGTGGACCCCCTCGGCGCACCGTATGTGACGCCGGAAGAAGTGGTGCTCGCCGCGCTGTCGGAGGGGAACCTCGGCATCTGGGTGTCAGAGCAGCTCCGAGACCGCTACACGGGCCAAACTCCGCCAAAAGTGGATCTGCGGCTCGTGGACATGGAACACTACCAGATCGACGCCACGGCCCGGGACAAGAACCTCCGGGCGAAAGTCACCGCCCGCTTCCGGGCGCTCGTCGGCGGGGCGCGCGTCCTGCCGCTGGACCTCTTTCCCAAGCTGCGGGTGACTCGCGTGACCGACGCCCAAGGCCGTGAGCTTCAGTTCGTACAGGAGGACAAGGACGAGGACGCCAATTTCGGCGTGATCCTGCCGGAAGGTCTCAAGCAGGGCGAGGTCTATCACCTCACGTTCGAGTACGCCGGCGACGACGCCGTGCAGGACCTGGGCGGCGGCAACTTCACGCTGGTGGCGCGGGAGAACTGGTACCCCGGCAACGGCTTCGGCGACCGGGCCACCTTTGAGATGACCCTGCGGAACCCCAAGGAACTCGTCATGGTTGCCACCGGCCAACCGCTGGGGGAGGCCCGGGAGGGCAACGAACTGGTCACCCGCTGGAAATCGGACATCCCGTTGGCGGTGGCCGGTTTCAACTACGGCCGGTTCAAGAAGACCGTGGTGAACGACGACAAGATCCATTACTGCATCGAGACGTATGCCAACAAATTCCTCCCCGACGACATCCAGGGAATGATCAAAAGCATCCAGGAGTACGAGCGGCAGACCGGCGAGTCCACCGGGACCACCCTGGGCAACATGGACACCACCAAGCTCATGGACAAGGCGCGGGCGGAAGCCCAGCTCTCCATGCAGCTGTACACCGACATGTTCGGACCTCTCCCCTATGGCCGTCTGGCCATGACCCAGCAGCCGTATCCCTCCTTCGGACAGGCCTGGCCCATGCTGGTGTACATGCCCATCACCGCGTTTCTCGACAGCACCTACCGCGCCCAGCTCGGCATGGCCGGCGCGTCCTCCTTCTTTAAATACGTGGCCGCCCACGAAGTGTCGCACCAGTGGTGGGGCCATGCCATCGGCTGGGACTCCTACCGCGACCAGTGGCTCAGCGAAGGGATCGCGGTGCTGTCCGCCTCGCTCTTCGCCCAGGTCGCTTACAAGAATGAGAAATTCGTCGAGTACTGGGAGGAGATCCGCAGGGATGTCACCCAGAAAAACGACAAGGGCCGCCGCCCGCTGGAACTGGGCAGTGTGACCATGGGCTATCGGCTCAACACGGCCAAGACCGGCTCGGCCACCTACCAGATCATCTACTCCAAGGGAGCGGCCATCCTGCACATGCTGCGCATGATGATGTGGGATCCCAAGACCGGCGACCAGCGCTTCTCGGCGATGATGCGCGACTTCGTCCAGACACACTTCCACCAGAACGTATCCACCGACGACTTCAAGCGGGCGGTGGAGAAGCACATGATCCCGGAACTGAACCTGGCGGGCAACGGACGGATGGACTGGTTCTTCGACCAGTGGGTCTACGGCACCGCCCTGCCCGACTACAAGCTGGATTATCGTCTGGAGCCGGCCGACGGGGGCAGAACCCGGCTGCTCTGCAAGGTGACGCAGAGCCAGGTCACCGGCGATTTTGTGATGCGCGTGCCCATTTACATCGATTTTGACGGCAATCTGCGGCGCCTGGGCACGGTGGTGCTCAACGGCAACAGCACCAGCCCGGAGATCGATGTGATGTTGCCCAAGAAACCGAAACGGGTGTTGCTGTGCGGTTTCGAGGACGTGCTCTGCACCACGGACGCGCGCTGAGGGCTGCACCCGTCCGCGGCGGTCACGGGCCGGAAGGCCCGGCGGTGATCCGGCCGCGGCTATAGTCGTACTGGGTGCCCCACACGCTGTGGGGGATGAGGTAGACGGCCAACGTGATCACCACTGCCAGAATGGTGGCCAGGATGCCGCGGCCCTCGCGGCGGGTCAGCGCGTAGGCGGCTGCCCAGGCGATGAACGCGAAAAGCGTCTTGTTGTCGGTCAGGTCCCAGCCGAAGGGGATGCCGGTCCAGAAGGCGCCGAACGCGTACTGCTGGACGATGGGACCCAGGATCAGGCCGCCGATCAGCATGAACCAGAAGGAAACGCCCACCATCTTGGCGACAGGCTCCCGGAAGATCATGGCCAGGCCGATCCGGACCGCCAGCAGCAGGGCCGTGAACATGCAGATCACGTGCGGATACAGCCAATACACGGGCACGGCGCCCTTGAACCGCGTGGTCACGGGCTGGGCGGGCAGCTTGACCGTCTGGCCGTCGAGCCGGAGTTCCACGTAATAATTCAGCTTGCCGGCGGGCGGTTGGTGGGGCAGGAAGCCGGTGAGGTTGTCCTGGATCCGGGACATGGGGGTGGCCGACCACCCCTCGCCGGTGTTCGCCCGGCGCCAGAGAATGCGGCCGGACACCTCGCGGGTTCCGCTCACGTGGACCGTGACTTCCTGATCACCCGGGTCGTCGCAGGTCCGGTCGAACCGGTAGGTGATCGCTGCGCCGCCCGCTTTCAGGGAGCCTTTCAATGGATAGGTCGGTCCGGTCATCCGTTGGTATACAGCCATTGAGAGCGTGACAATGAAGGCGGCCACCCATAGCACGGTTTTCTGCATCCGGTACCCTCCGAATGAAATCGGACTATTGTGCCATCTGTCCGCGGCCGCGTCAAAGGTGGAATCACTTCCGGCTATGGCTTGTGCCTGACAAAAATTTGTGATACTTTTCAACCACACGACCGCCGCATCTCAGGGGAGAAAGGGAGCACCGATGGTTGACTTTCCCAGACTGGAAAGTGTTTTTCGCGAGAGCATCCACCACCGGGGGTGGCTCTGGGCCAGCCGGCTGGTCTGGTTTGTGTGCTTCATGCTGTTTCTCCGGCTCCACGCCAGGGTGTCCATCGGCGACATCATCCTGGTGGGATTCTTCCAACTGGTGCTCGGCGTGATCTTCCTGCTGCCCGACAGCTATGCCAAGGCCAACATCCGCCTGGTGGTCATGGCGGTGGGGGACTATATATTTTTCATACTGGGGCTATCGCTGGCCACGGTTCGCCACGACCTCGATCTGGTCATCCTGTTCGGCACGGTGTTCTATGTGGGCTGTTTCTTCGCCCGGAGTTTCAAACTGCTGGCCGGCACAACCCTGTTTTATCTGGTGCTCATGATCGGTCTCGCGGTGCAGCGGCTGATGCCTCTCGAACCCTGGCTGCCCCGCGATAATCCCGCGCTCCTCGGGCTTACCATCGTGTTCTTCCTGTCCATGGCGGTTTACTTGGGGATGCTCGGCATCCCGGTCAATCCGTTCATCACCCTGCATGATAAGACCAAGGCCATTCTGCACAACCGGCGTCGGCTCCAGGACGCCATCGAGCGGCTGGCGACGGCGCGGACGCTGCGGGGCATCCTCATGGAAACGCGCACCGGCCTGCTGGAGGGCTTGCCGGGGGCGCAGGTGGATGTGATCCGGGTACAGGGCGATCGAGCCGGTTTCTGCAATCCGGGCGCACCCGAACAGATCAAGGAGGAGTTCGCCACCGACAGCCTCTACGGGCTGAAGCAATGCCTGTCCGGCCGGGATCTGCAGGTGGCCGCCGTGTCCGCGCATTCGTACCGGACCACGACCGGCGAGTTGTCCGTGCCGGTTTCAGGCAACCCCCACGAGGTGTACGCGCCACTTTTCCACGAGGACGGATTCGACGCGTCGTACTGCGCCCGGGTGTTCCTCCGGCGGGAACTCCTGGAGGACGAGCGGGAATTCATCCAGACGCTGCGCCAGGCGGCGGCCGGGGCTATCTGGAGCGTCCTGAAGTTGGAGGAGATCCAATCGGAGAAGAAGGAACTCGCCGCCCGCATCCAGAACCAGCAGCGGGACGGCCAGGTGGGTCGCACCACCGTGGACCTGCTGGCCCGGCTCAACACGGCCATGGATCTGGACGCCGCCATGAACGCCATCCAGGCGGCGGTGCGCCAGGTGGTGGGCAACGACTGCCTGCTGCTGTTCCGCACGTCCACGGCCGGCTCTCTGCTCGAACTGGCCGACCTCCGCTCCCTGGATTCCATGACCATCAACCGCGGCCTGATGATCCCCAGCGCGAACACCCTGCTGAGCCGGGCGATGGGCCGGCGCAGCATCATCATGAAGAGCACGCTCAAGGAGCAGGAGGATTCCGGCGAAACCCTGGCCGACACGCCGTATTACATTCAGAACAATCTGCGATCCCTGCTGGTGCTGCCGCTGGCGGAGGCCGACAACATGCCGCCGTTCGGCGCACTGGTACTGGGCAGCAAGAAGCCGGGCCATTTCGGCGCCGAGCAAATGGCCAGCCTGAACGCGGTGCAGGCCGCCCTCGGATTCACCGTCCACCGGTGTGCCGTGCAGACGGCGGCGGTGCGCAAGCTCGCCGAATGGGAAGCATTCGCCGGCATCGGCGAGGTCAGCGGGCAATCCGCCGGCCGCGAGGACATGCTCATCGACATCGGCCAGGGGTTGGTGGAGAAGTTCTATTACGACCTCTGCCGGATCTACTTGCATAATCCCGAAACACAGGAGTTGGTTGCGTATGAGCGTGACTCGGACACCGGCCAGCGGTCGGTGGTGCGGGTCTCGCTGGACACCCAGACGGTGGTGGCGCACGCGTGTGAGATCAAGTCGGGGTATCTCGCGACCAACACCATGCGGGACCCGTACTGCACCGAAACCGGCTCTCTGCCCGCCAGCCGGCTGGCGGTGCCGGTGGTGGTGAACGACGAACTGCTGGGTGCCGTCGAGGTGGAGAAAACGGGCGAAAACTCGCTGTCCAGCCAGGATCTCCAGTTCCTGTCGAATCTGGCGCCCCTCATCGGTCTGGCGCTGACCAACCTGCGCCTGCGGGACCGGATCGATCAGTCAGCCGTGACGGATCCGGAGACGCGGCTCTTCAGCCGCCGGCTGATGGTGGAGCGTTTGGAACAGGAGCTGGCCGGACACATCCGCACCCGGGAACCCATGGCGTTTCTGCTCGCCGACATGAACGGCCTCGCCCGTCTCAACGACACCCAGGGCTTCGCCACCGGCGACCATGCCATCAAAATTGTGGCGGAATTGATCCGGACTCTGGCGCGGGCCAGCGACATCCCGGCGCGCTGGGTGGGCGACACCTTCGCCCTGCTCCTGCCCCGCACGACACTGACCGATGCGCTGGCCGCCGGCCGACGCCTCAGCGAAGCGTTCCGGCGGCACCCTAAGCTGCAGGAATATGGCTTGTCGCTCAACGTGGCCGTCACCGCTTTTCCGCAGCACGGCCAGTCGGCACGACAGTTGGTGGCGGCCTGTCAGCAAACGCTGGTGCAGTCCCGGGACAGCGGCTCGGCCATCCAGATGCCGGCCGAAGAAACCCTGAATGTCTCCGGCAAGACGGTGGAAGTCGATCTCGCCGCGTTATACCGTGAGATCACCGGCGCCTCCGGTGAGTCGGGACCGCACACGGTGGCGGCTCTGAACACCGTCATCAGCCGGCTGACGGAAATGGGTTGCAACGACCTGGCCCTGGGGAATGTGCTGGCTCGGTTGCTGCTTCGCCTGGATTACCCCGGCGATCCGCCCGCCCTGGCGGTGGCCGTGCCCGACCTGGCGCGGCAGATGGGCGAGGCGCTCGAGATGAACGGCCAGAAGCAGCGGGCGCTGCTGCTGGCGGCGAAAGTCTACGACCTCGGGAAGTTCGCGATACCCCAGTCCGTCCTGCACGCGCCCCGCGAGCTGACCCCCGCGGAAAAACAGGTCGTCATGGGCCATGTCAACACGGCGGTCCAGGACGTCCTCCGGGCCCACAAGATCTTCATGCCCGTCCTCTCGTTCGTCAAGTTCCACCACGAACGGTGGGACGGCAGCGGCTATCCCTGGCACCTGAAGAAGGACGAGATCCCCGTCGAAGCCATGATCCTGGGGATCCTCGATGTCTACCGCGCCCTGGCCACTGACCGGCCGTACCGGCCACGACTGGCGGCGGAGCAGGCGCATGCCGAGATCCGGGCCGGATGCGGCCGGCTGTTCGACGCCGAGCTGGTGGATGCTTTCTTCAGGGTACTGGACAAGGCCCAGTTCGACTAGCGGCCGTTCGGGCAGCGGCGGACGAAGATGTCCGCCGCCAGACACGATTCCAGCGCCACCTGGGTTTCTTCGACCTTGAGCACATAGGCCGGGGACCGTTGGAGCAGTTCCACCGCCACGCCCGGCACGATGCCGAAGGCGTAGAGTTTCTTGATCCGGGGATAATTCGTCGAGTTCAGGTAAGCGACGGTGGCCGTTTCGCCGACGCGCAGAGCCGACAGTGCGGTGACCAGCGCGGCCACCGAGTCGAGCTCCCGCCGGCAGCACTCGCCGTCGGGGATCGGTTTCTGGTGGGGGCAGAATCGGGGGTGGCCCAACAGGGTGCAGATCGAATCCACGATGCCGGGTGTGAGATTGTGCTCGAAGGTGCAGGCTTCCTCCTCGATCCGGCGGTCATCCATGCCGAGGACGTCCACCAGCAGGCGCTCGGCCAGACGGTGGCTGCGGACAATCTCGCGCGCCTTGGTCCGGCCAGACGCCGTCAGGCGCACCTGGCCGGGCGACAGATCCACGAGCTCCAGTTCCTGCAGTTCCTGCAGGTTTTCTTCGGTCAAGAAATGCGGATGTCGGGCCAGCAAGGCGTCGGGGCTCAGCGTACCCGCCTCCGCCAGCACCCAGATGCGTTCGAGGCATTCGTCGATCAGTTCCTGACGCATGGCGTGAACCTCACAGCGTGATGTGCAGCAGGCGCAGGAGCCCGTGCACCATACCCCCCGACACGATCGCAACTGCGATCACAAAGGTGACGATGGCCGCCGCCCGTTTCCAGCCCTGTTCCTTGAAGATGACAAAGATATTCGCAACGCAGGGGACGAAGAGCGTGAGCACGACCAGCGCAACGGCCAGCTGGTTGGCGGTCAGCGCATCGTGCTGCACCATGTCGAACAATCCAACGGCGCCGTAGTCGCGCCGGATCAGACCCATGACGAATACTTGGGCCGCGTCGGGAGGCAGGCCGAGAAAATGCTGCACGACCGGACGGACGGCGGCGATGAGCTCCTGCAGCCAGCCCAGGCGATCCATGACGAAAAGGAGCAGCGTGCCCAGCAGGAACAGGGGTACCGCCTCCAGCAGGAACCAGATGACGCGGAGGCGGGTCTTGGTGAGGATGTTTTTCCAGACCGGATAGCGGATGGGCGGCAATTCCAGCACGAAGTCGCTGCGTTCTCCCGGCAAAATCCGGCTGGCCAGAAAGCCCACCAGCAGCATCTGGCCGGCGACGACGGCGACCAGCACCAGCGGCACCAGCGGGGAGACTCCGGCGATGACGCCCAGGATCACACCGAGCTGGGCCGAGCAGGGTATGCCCAGGGCCAGCAGGAGGGTGGCGATCAGGCGCTCCTTGGGTGAATTGAGGATGCGGGCGGTCATGGTGGCCATGGTGCCGCAGCCGAGGCCGAGCACCATGGGCAGGACCGCCTTGCCGTTGAGCCCGATGCGCCGGAAGACCTGGTTGACGAGGATGGCCAGCCGGGGCAGGTAGCCGCTGTCTTCCAGGAAGCCGAACGCCACAAAGAATGCGCCGACGATGGGCAGCACGATGGCGATTGCGTAGGTCAACCCCATGGACCAGAGTCCGTAGGACCCGGAGATCAGATCCTGCATGAAGGCGGACGGGATCCAGCCGATCAAGCGGGCCACCACCGGATTGAGCACGTCGCCGAACAGGCGGTCTTCCATGAAGCCCACCAGAATCTGGGCGCCGATCACGCCTACGAACAGATAGACCACGCTCAGGCAGACGGCCAGAATGCCCAAACCGACGACCGGACGGCGCGACTGCTGGTCCAGATCCAAGGCAAATTGAGGATGCCGCTTCAGCAGGTAGAACAGCGGCAGAACGACCGGCAGCAGCTGGAACAGTGTGACGGTCAGCAGCGGGTGCAGCAGACCGAATTCGCCGACGAGGAGACCCGGGCCGTCGGTTGCCGTGAACAGCCGGCCGGTCCAGCCGGTGGATGCGGCGTCGGCCGGGACGAGCGCCGCCAGAATCCGGCCGACCCGCTGGATCGGCGACGCCAGCCCGAGGAGCGGCAGGAACCAGTGGGCCAGATGCACTCCCGCCCCAGCGCCCAGGAGCACCAGGCTGGTCCGATAGCCCAGCGTCGCCGGCCGGTCGCTGGCGGCTGTGGCGTGCTGCGTCTTGAGCCGGGGGATCCATGCGTCCAGCAGGCGGTTTCGCACGATGTCGAAATGGGTGCGCGGGTTGATCGCCGCGTGCTGACTCAGATCGTCGGCGAACGCCTTCAAACGGGCCATCTGGTCCGGGGTGACCAGGGCGCGCAGGGCGCTGAGGTCGGCCGCCTCGGCGTTGACCAGCCACTCCACGCCCAGCGCGGGTGGGACCGTCGGGGGAAGCAGTGCCCGGGCCGGGTCGGTGAGACGCGGATCGAACCCGCCGGGATGCCGGGGCGCGGTGGCCTTCGGGATGAGACGGAGCAGCTGGTGGATGCCCACACCCATGGTGGCGATGGACGTGTTGACCGGAATGCCGAGCCACGCCGCGAGACCGGCTGTGTCGATCTCGATGCCGCGGGCCTGGCAATCGTCGATCATGTTCAGGTTGAGGACCATGGGGATGCCGAACTCGGCCAGCTGCAGGGTCAGGAAGAGGGTGCGCCGCAGGTTCTTGGCATCACCGATCTGGACAATCGCATCCGGCCGAGAGGCCAGGATCACGTCCCGGGTGACTTTCTCGTCCTCGGACTGGGGGACCAGGCTGTTCACGCCCGGGGTGTCGATGATCTCATAGGATTGGCCGTCGATCCGTAGATGGCAGCGCGAGACTTCCACCGTGGTGCCGGGGTAGTTGGAGACGACCGCATACTTGCCGGTGATCTGGTTGAAGATCACCGATTTGCCGACATTGGGATTGCCGACAAGGACGATCGTACGAGTGTTCCGGCTGGATTCGGGCATCTGGTTCCGGTAGCCGAGTTGTGAAACGTGTGATTATAGGCGTCAGGGGCCGCAAACTCAACCGATTGTTCCCCGCGGCTACGGTTGGATCCGGTAATGCCCCGCCTCATCCACCCGGATGACGGGTAGACGCCGGTGGGTTTCGAAGTAGGCAAAGGCGGGCCGGATCTCTCGCCAAAAATCCAGCAGGTCGAGACGGTGGGCGAACCGCGCAGCCAGCCGGTCGAATCCTTCCGCGTCCAGCCGGGCAGGGAAGATGTGTACCGGAATGGCCCGTTGCCCTGCTGCGATGGCTTCAACGGCGGCGAGGTAAATCTCTTCGATGCCGCTGTCGGTCAGCGGGATGCATCCAATGGTGGCGCAGCCTCCGTGGATGAAGATGTCACCCCCCAAACAACCGGGCAGGCCGAGACGGCGGTCGCTCAAGTTGGGATAGTCCAATCCCAGCGACAGGTGGAACCGGCTGGCGGGATTGAATCGATCGACGATGTAAAAGCCCTCGGGTATCTGGCCGTCCCCCTGCCGCCGTTTCGGGCCCGGCTCGCCGGACGTGGCGCAGAACGGGTAGTCCGCCACGTGCGCGAACGGGGCGCGGGCGCCGGTGCCGGCCCACAACTCCAGCAGCTGCTCTTCCTTGAAGGCCCGGAGGAATACCGCGCGCGGCGGATAGGCGACACCGCGGCTGTTAAAGCGCTGTTCGAGGACGGCCGCCCGGGCCGCTGCGGCCGCCCGCACTCGAGGGTAGCGGAGTTGGCGGGTGCGAAACCCCTCTTCCTGACCCAGGACGGCCAGCGCGCCGATCCCGGCGGCAACGAACACCAATGCTCGGCGTGTCCACGCCGAACCCGATGCGTGTCCGGCTGGGCGGGTCGATGCAGTCACTTGGAACCTCAGCCGCGCATCCGGTTGTCAATCCGCCGGCGCCGGATTGCGGTCGCCGGCTTGAAAGGCGCGGCAGCTGATTGTATCCGGCTTCCCGCCGGTGGTCAAACGAACCGTGGGCAGCCGAATCGCATCCGTCGGGGGCGCATTGTCATCCAAGAGGCGATGCAGTATGATGAAACAGTCCATCACCCATCGGTCGGACCCGGCAGCCGGATTTCAGACCGGATGTGACGGGCCTGAGGAGCGGATATCGAGTGACCCGAAGACGGATCATCGTCGGATTTGGCGCCGTTGCCGGATTGGCCGTTGCGGCCTGGTTGTTCTGGCAGTCGCGCCACACGCCGGCTGAATCGCCAGCCGATCGCCCCGTGCGGGTGGCCGTCGAAGGACGGCTGATGACATTCGATCCGCACGCGCATGATGAGAGTGCCACCTGGGCGGTACTCTGCAACATTTATGAAGGGTTGGTCCGTTTCGACCGCCTGCTGCGGCTCCAGCCTGGTTTGGCGGAATCCTGGTCCAATCCCGACCCGCTGCACTGGATCTTCCGAATCCGCCGCGGGGTGCGCTTTCACGACGGACGCCCGCTCCGAGCGGCCGATGTCGCCTACTCACTCCAGCGGGCGGTCTTCCACGAGGATTCACTGGTCAGCGGTTATTTCGCCAGCGTGAAATCGGTCGCCACCGCCGGGTCGGAGTCGGTGGTGGTGGAGACGGCCGAACCGGATCCCATCCTGCTCAACAAGCTGGCCTTTGCCTACATCGTCCCGAAGGCCGAGTCCATGGCGCAGCCGTCTCTGGCCACCCGGCCGGTGGGCACCGGTCCCTACCGGCTGGACGGCTGGACCGCCGACAACCGGTTCGTGCTCCGGCGGTTTGCCGATTACTGGGGGCCCGCGCCGGAGGTTGGGGAAATCGAGATGGTGGGAATCCCCGACGAGAAAAAACGCGCCGAAGCCCTGAGCGCCCGGGACGTGGACCTGGCGCGCACCCTGAACTGGTCGGATGCCGGCGCCCTGGCGGGTCGACCCGACACCGTGGTTCTGGCCGAGAACAGCCTGACCGTCATGATGCTCAGTCTGTACACGGGCGAATTCATGCCTGACTCCCGCTGGCCGACGCGCAATCCCCTGTTTCTGCGGGAGGTCCGGCAGGCCGTCCAGCTCGCACTGGATCGCCCGGCGATCGCTGCCCGGTTTGAGGACGGCCGGGCCCAGCCAGCCTACCAGTATGCGCCGCCCGAGGTGTTCGGCTACGACGAGCGGATGGCGGTCCCGTCACGCGATGTGGCTGCCGCCCGCCGCCTGCTGCAGACGGCGGGCTATCCCGACGGCTTCGCCATGGAACTGTACGTGTATTCGTCGATCCAGAGTCTGGGCGAAGGAATCCGGGACAACCTGGCCGAGGCAGGCATCCGGGTTCGTTTCCGGTACCTGGCCTGGGAGGATCTCTATCAGCGCATGTTTTCTTCCAATCCGCCCCAAGCGGTGATTTTTGGCTGGTCATGCACGAGCGGGGATCTGAGCGACTTCTTTGAATCGTGCCTGTACACGCGTGACGCCCGGGGACGGGAGAAACCGGGCGCCTTCAACACCAGCCGCTTCAGTCATGCCCGGCTCGACGGATGGATCAGCGAAAGCCGGACTCTCATGGATCCGACCGCCCGGCTGGAGATGCTCACCGCCATCCAGCGCCTGGCTCTGGAGGAGTGTCCCGTGATTCCGCTGACGATCAACCCCAACATCTACGGATATGACGCCGCGCTGAGGTGGGAGCCGCGCCGTGACAGCCGGCTGGAGTTCAGCCGGTTCAGTTGGCGGTCCCCCGCGGTCCACCCGTGAACCGATGGGTGGGATAGCGAACCGCCGGCGTGCGGACCGGCCCGGCGGCGGTCAAGATCCGAGGAGGTGAGTATGCCGAAAGTGGGAGTGGTGTTGTCCGGTTGCGGCGTGTTCGACGGCTCGGAAATTCACGAAGCGGTGCTCACGCTGCTGGCCCTGGACCGGCGGGGCGCCGAGGTGGTCTGCATGGCGCCGGCGTCCGACCAGACGCACGTCGTTGATCACGTGCGGGGCGATGTGAGCGCCGGGGAGCGGCGGAATGTGCTGGTGGAATCGGCCCGGATCGCCCGCGGCGCCATCCTCGACATCAGCGGAGTCCGCGCGGCCGACCTCGACGCGCTGGTACTGCCCGGTGGTTACGGCGCGGCCAAGAACCTGAGCGACTTCGCGTTCAAGGGGCCGGACTGCACCGTGCATCCCGAGGTGACCCGGCTGATCCGGGAGATGCGCGCCGCCGGCAAACCCATCGGCGCCATCTGCATCGCGCCGGCCGTGCTGGCCCGCGTGCTCGGGCAGGAGCAGATCGCCGCCCGGATGACCATCGGCACGGATGCGGGCACCGCCGGCGCGATCGTCGCCATGGGTGGTGTCCACGTCGACTGCCCGGTGCGGGAATGCGTGGTTGACCGCGAGCACAAGGTGGTGTCCACGCCGGCTTATATGCTGGGCCAGCGAATCTCTGAAGTGGCTGACGGCATCGACGGGGCGGTGGCGGCCCTGCTGAAACTCATCGGTTGAGCCATGGCGATCCGGCGGGTGACGGTGTTCGGCAGCTCGCGGGTCCGGCCCGGCTCAGCGGCTTACGAGACCGCCCACGCCGTGGGCGCCTGTATCGCGCGCCACGGGCGCGAGCTGGTCAATGGGGGGTACGGCGGGACCATGGAGGCGGCTGCCCGGGGCGCCCGCGAGGCAGGAGGGGAGGTAGTCGGCATCACCGTCCGGACCTTTGACTACGCACCACCCAATCCATTTCTGAGTCGCCGGATTGAGACGGCGGACCTCTTTGAGCGCCTGGCCCGCCTGGTGGACCTGGGTGACCTGTACGTGGTCATGCCCGGCGGTACGGGCACGCTGCTGGAATTCAGCCTGGTGTGGGAGTTGCAGAACAAGGGGATCTCTCTCAAACCGATCCTGGCCGACAGCACCTGGGCCTGCCTGCTGACCGCGTTCCCGCCGGGTGAGAGACCCGTCGCCGACGGGCCGTCCGCAGGCCCAATCTTCACCCGGGATCTGCCGGGCGAACTGGAACGGCTGTTATGTCGCTTGGGTGAGGCCTAGACCGGAAAGTCTACTTGGTTTTCTTGCTGAACGTACGTTTGCAGATCGCGCCGCACTTCCGCAAATTGAAACGGTCCAACCGTGGCAGGACGTCGAAATCCCACTCGACCCGATGGCCGAATGTCAGAATCCTCTCCCACTTTTTCCAGGTGACGTATTCCTTGAGGGCTTTCTTGATGGCTTCGGAATAATCGTCCCCCTGGCAGACCGCCAGCAACTCCTGCAAAAGGGTTTCATCGATACTCACGGTGGCGCGCATGGCTGCAACCTCTGATCCAATATGGTTCGATCTTATTCGATGCCGGCAGGGTTGTCAAAGGTTTAAATAACCGTATTGAGCGGGGTGGGGAAGACCAGGCGGAGGGCGTCGGGCAGGCAAACGATTTCCGCCGGCAGGGGGCCCGCCGCCTCACCGTCAAGCTGGAGCGGAACGGGACCGGCCGCGGTGAGCCGGACCCGGCGGACTTTGCGGTAGATCACGTCCGGCAGGGTGGTGTGGGTGCCTCGCCCCAGATGGTAGAAGTAGCGCAGGTAGGAACGGAAGCCCCGGGAACAGAACAGACAGAGGTCGAGCGTCGGATCATCCAGCGCGGCGTTGGGCGCCATGACGTAGCCGCCGCCGTAACAGCGGCTGTTGGACACGACGCCGAACGGTGCGTCCCAATCCCCTGCATCCGTGCTGAAGCGGATCGGGGCAAACTCGTAGCGGCGCAGCTGTCGGACCGTCTCCAGGACATAGGCCAGCCGGCCCAGCCGGCCCTTGAGGCGGGAGGAAACGCTCTCAACGATCCGGGCGTCGAAACCCGCGCCGGCCATGGCCAGGAAGGGGCGGTCGTTGGCGCGCCCGACGTTGACCGTACGGAGGCAACCGCCCGTCAGGCATTTCACCGCCCGGTCGAGCCGAAGGGGCAGTTGCAGCTCGTGCGCCAGAGCGTTGGCCGTACCGCCGGGCATGATGGCCACAAACAGCGGGGTACCCACCACCGCCGGCAACACCTCGTTCAGAGTGCCGTCCCCTCCGAGGACGATGACACCGTCTATATCCGTGCTGTATTCCCGAACCACGTCGGCCGCCGTGCGCGGACCGCGGGTGGGGTGTGGAATGACCGCCCAGCCCCGCTCGGCGAACAGCCGGCAGATTGCGGACAGCTGGTTCAGGCGGATGCGGTTACCAGCGGTGGGGTTGTAAATGAGCAGCCGGGTGCCAGCGGCGGCGGGCCGGGACACGGCGGGCGCGCCGGCCGCATCGTGCCGGTGGCATTCGGTGGTCAAGGACTCGGTCATGGCATCCTGTCCTGATCGGGGTGCGGGCGGCAAGCTCAGCGGGCGCCGCGCTTGCGGGCGATGAGGGTCTTGTACAGGTTCTGGAAGACTTCTTCGTCCGCGAAATTTTCCAGAGCCGCCTCCACGGTCCGAATCGCCGGTTCGAGCTGGCCGTCCTTGAGCAGGGCTGACACCTTGGCGCAGGTGTCACGGATGAAGGTTTTCCGGGCGGATTGTTCTTTCCGCTCCAGCGTGTGCTGGTAAAATTTAAGGAGCGCCTTCTCCTCCGGGTAGACACGCATGGCCTGTTCCAGTGTCTTGAGAGCCTGATCGTAATTCTCGGCTTCCAGGAACACCTTGGCTTTGGAAATGGTGCCACGGATGAACTGGATCTTCTCCCCGCGGCGCTTGGCGTCGATGATGATGCTCCGGGTGTGGAGGATCTCGTCCTGCCCGCTGTATTCCTGCTCCAGTCGGTTCAGCATCAGCTCCGCCTGTGTGACCTGTCCGTCCCGGGCCAGTGACTGGATGTTATCGAGGTGTTTCTGGACCGCGGTCCGGTTCTGCGCGAGACGGATGCCGCCCTGGAGACTGTCCAGCCTGGTGTTGAGGAGCGAGTCGGTGTCGCCCCACTGGCGGCGGAGATCGTCGAGCCGGAGCTGGGCCTGATCGATCCGGCCTTCCTGCATAAGCTGCTGGATATCGTTCACGGAGTCCTGCCACAGAAGGCTGGAACGCTCGGCGGTGGCCGTGACCGCTTCCTGGAGGGAGAACTCCCGGCCGAGACTGGTCTGCAGACGCTCCAAGTCCCGGGCCATTTGGCCCAGATCGGCATACCGCTGATCCCGTTCTTTCATGAGGCAACGCTGGAGGATGGCTTCGAGCGCCGGCGGACAATGCGGATATTTCTGGCGGATGGGTGCCGGTGCCTCGTTCATGATCTTGAAGAAGATCTCCGGAATGCTGCTGCCGTGGAACGGCTTGGTTCCGGTGAGCATTTCATACACGATGATGCCCATGGAAAACTGGTCGGAACGCCCATCCAGGTTGCGGCCTTGCACCTGCTCGGG
>JAGOHA010000034.1 GCA_017996395.1 Acidobacteriota bacterium
CCCAATCATATCTTTACCTGCAAGCACTGCGCGCATTATCATGCATTCATCATGCATTCACGGAATTTGACAACGTGCCAGCCTCTGTCACAGCCAGATCCGGTACGCGTATGGTGCCAGGCTCTGTCACAAAAGGGAGGCGGAACGCCGCTGGGGAAATCGACGCGCGCGGTGCCAGGCTCTGTCACAGAAAACTGTTGGGGCTGGTCCGCAATGGTGCCCGTGATGGTGCCAGGCTATGTCACGGTGGCGGTGCTAGGTTGCGTCACAGAGAAATGGTGCCAGGCTCTGTCACAAAAGGGGGGCGGAACGCCGCTGGGGAAATCGAGGTGAACGTCAGCCGGGAGAACAGTCGTGAGAGCAACCGGGAGAACGAGATCCGTGAGAGACGAAGCGATGTGAGACGAAGCGATGTGAGACGAAGCGATGTGAGACGAAACGATGAGAGACGAATCTAAAAATGACCTGTTCGAATCCAGCAGTGACCTGTGCGACGTGAATGCCCTGTTCCTGGGGCCGAAGTCGGAGAACCGGGACTTCTTCATGCAGATGCTCCGCTTCATGATGAACGATCACGCCGACTGGCGGATCTGCTACCAGCCCGATGACTCGCCGGCCTTCAGCGAAGCCCAACGGAGCGAACCCCGCTTCCAGGCCACGCTGCAGCGCACGCAGCAGACACTCGTGGAGTTGGCCGGCCGGCTGCAGCTCAGCTCGGTGCCCTGGTTCTCGCCCCGCTATCTCGGCCACATGAATGCCGACACCCTGATGGCCGCCAATCTCGCCTACATGCTGACCCTGCTCTACAATCCCAACAATTGCGCTTACGAGGGGTCACCGGCGACCACCGCCATGGAGATCGAGGTGGGCCGCCAGCTCGCCTGCCTGCTGGGCTACCATCCCGACCGCGCCTGGGGCCACGTCACTTCCGGAGGCACGGTGGCCAATTACGAGGGGCTCTGGGTTGCCCGCAATCTCAAGTCCGTCCCGCTGGCCGTCCGGGAGGCGGTCCCCGAACTGGTGGCCGACCGGACCGAATGGCAGTTGCTGAACTACTCCGCCGAGCAGAGCCTGGATCTCCTGGACCGGGTCAAGGCCGCCGGGCGGATGGACGCGGTGCGCGCCCGATCAGCCCGCGGCGTCGGTGTCACCGCCGGCAGGCTGGGCAAGATCCTGGTGCCCCAGACCAAGCACTACTCCTGGACCAAGGCGGCCGACATCCTCGGCCTGGGCCAGGACAACCTGGTGTTCATCCGCGTGGACGACCGCTTCCGCCTCGACGTCCAGCACCTGCGGGAGACCATCCTCCGCCTGGCGGCCGAGCACACGCCGATCCTCGCCGTGGTCGCCGTCGTGGGCACCACCGAGGAGGGCGCCATCGACCCCGTCCACGAGGTGGTCCGCCTCCGGCATGAACTCGCCGCGCAGGGGATCTGGTTCTATCTTCACGTGGACGCGGCCTACGGCGGATACGCCCGGGCCCTGATCCTGGGCGCCGATGACCAGCCCATCGACCTGGCCGAGCTACCCGCCGCGTTCCGGCGCCACCAGGTCTTTTCGGAGCCCCTGGACTGGCCGGACCCCGACATCTACGCCGCCTTCCGCGCCATGGCCGAGGCCGATTCCATCACCATCGACCCCCACAAGATGGGGTACATCCCGTATGCCGCCGGGGCCGTGGTGCTCAAGGACCGCCGGGTGCTGGAGCTGATCTCCTACTTCGCCGCCTACGTCTTCGAGAAGAGCGAGGACAATCCGATGCTGCTGGGCAGCTACATCATGGAGGGCTCCAAATCGGGCGCCGCCGTCGCCTCAGTCTGGACCGCCCACCACCTTGTGCCGCTCAATATCACCGGCTACGGACGCATCATCGGCTCCAGCATCGAGGGCGCCCATCGTTTCCACGACGCCCTTCGCACCACGCCGCCCTATGATTTCCACGGCCGCCGCTTCCGGGTGCACCCGCTGGTCCGGCCGGATTTCAACATGGTGGATTTCGCCTTTCACGAGGAGGGGAATCCGAGCCTGGCCGCCATGAACGAGCTCAACGTGCGGCTCTGGGAAAAGTGCTCGTACAAGTCGGGCCGGATGTATTCGGAGGATTTCATCACCTCCAAGACAGCGCTCAGCCGGGAGGAGTACGGCGAATCGCCCTGCCGGTTCGTCCGGTCGTTGGGGATTCCGGAGGCGGAATGGGATCGGTTGGGGAGCGTCTATGTGTTGCGATCCTGCGTGCTGACCCCCTACCTGGTCCACCAGACCAGTTTTGTGGAATACTGGGGCAACTTCCTGCGGTCCATGAGCCGGGCGCTGCAGGCGGTGGTCTAAGCCGGGGTGGACCTCCGCGCCGGCATCGGCTAAGATACACCCTGACCACCGGGGGTGCCCCGGACGCACGGGCGCCAGCGGCGCCCCGCCTCCGGATCCCGGTGTCACCCTCAGCCCGAACAGGAGAGATCGCCATGAAACGTCTGGCCGCCATCAGCCTGCTGGTAGTGATCGGTCTGATCGCAGTCACCGCCCAGGTGCCCAAAACGCCGTTCACGATCGCCGACCTGTACCGGATCCAATCCGTCGCCGATCCCCAGATATCGCCCGACGGCCGCCGGGTCGCCTTCACCGTCACAACATCCGACCTGGTCAAGGGCACCACCAACGCCGATGTCCACGTTATCAACCTGGACGGCACCGGCCTGCGCCGGCTCACCGCCTCGGACAAATCGGACAGCACCCCCCGCTGGTCGCCCGACGGCAAGACCCTGCTGTTTGTCTCCACCCGCAGCGACGGCGCCCAGCTCTGGCTGCTCCCCGCCGACGGCGGCGAGCCGCGCCAGCTGACCCGGCTCTCCACCGGCGCCGCCGACCCGGTCTGGACGCCCGACGGCCAATCGGTCATCTTCACCTCCGAGATCTTCCCCGAGTGCGGCGCCGACGACGCCTGCAACAAACGGATCCAGGACGGCCTGGACAAGGGCCCCCTCAAGGCCCGGCTGGCCGACGACCTCATGCACCGCCACTGGGCCAGCGACCGCTACGGCAAGCGCCAGCACACCCTGAAGGTGGATGTCGCCACGGGCGCGGTCACCGACCTGACCCCCGGCGACATCGACACGCCCACCATCGCGCCCAGCGTCAACCGCGGCTACGCGTTCTCGCCCGACGGACTCGAGTTGTGCGTCGTCTCCAAGCGCGACCCGGACGAGGAACAGTCCACCAACAACGATCTGTGGCTGTACCCGATGGCCAACGGGGCGCTGCGCTGCCTCACCGCGAAGAATCCGGCCTTCGACGGCGATCCGCTCTATTCGCCCGACGGTCGCTACATCGCCTACCGGTTCCAGACGAGGCCCGGCTTCGAGGCCGACCGGTTCCGGCTGGCCGTCCACGACCGCCGGACCGACGAGACCCGCGTCCTGACCGACGCCTTGGACAACTGGGTGGAGGACTTTTGCTGGACGCCCGACTCCGCCGCCCTGCTCTTCACCGCCCAGGTGCGGGGCCGCTACCCGGTGCACCGGGTACCGGCCGCGGGCGGTCCCATCACCGAGGTGATGCCCGGCACCGAGGCCAAGGGACTGCGCTCCCTGCGCCTCACCCCAGACGGAAACACGCTGGTATTCATCCGCTCGTCGGTGGGCGAACCGGCCGAACTGTACGCCTGGAGCCTCGGTGACCGCAAGCTGCGGGCGCTCACCGCCATCAACCGCGAGGTGGCGGAGGCGGTGGACATCCGCCCGGCCGAGGAGATCGAGGTGCCCGGCGCCGCCGGCCATCCGCTCCAGATCTTCATCGTCAAGCCCCACGGTTTCGATCCGGCGAAGAAGTACCCGCTGATCCTGAACGTCCACGGCGGACCGCAGATGATGTGGGCCGACTCCTTCCGCGGCGACTGGCAGGTGTACCCCGGCGCCGGCTACGTGGTGGCGTTCCCCAACCCCCACGGCTCGACCGGCTTCGGCCAGGCTTACACCGACGCCATCTCCCGCGACTGGGGGGGCAAGGTGATCGACGACGTGATGATGGCCGCCGACGCGCTGGCCACGCTGCCCTACGTGGACGCCGACCGGATGGGCGTCATGGGCTGGAGCTGGGGCGGGTACGCCGTGATGTGGCTGGAAGGCCACACCGAACGCTTCAAAGCCGCAGTCGCCATGATGGGCGTTTACGACCTGCGGAGCATGCACGGCGCCACCGAGGAGCTCTGGTTCCCGGAATGGGACATGGGCGGCACGCCGTGGGAGTCGGACCTGTACGAGAAGTTCTCGCCTTCGAACCACGTGGCGAAATTCAAGACGCCGTGCCTCGTGATCACCGGCGAGCGCGACTACCGGGTCCCCTACACCCAGAGCCTGCATTTCTTCACCGACCTCCAGCGGATGAAGGTGCCCTCCCGGCTCATCGTGTTCGAAAACGACGGCCACTGGCCGAACACCGTCAAGAGCATGCCGTTTTACTACAACGCCCATCTGGACTGGTTCCACCAGTACCTGGGCGGGGCGCCGGCGCCGTACGACATGATCAAGATGTGGCGGAACCAGGCGTTCGAGCCCGCGGCCGAGGGCCGGTGAGCGGTCGCGGCCCTGATCGGCTGATCCGTCGGCCGGTCGCACAACCCGGCAGCGCCGGGCCGTCCGCCGCCGCGGCCCGGACGCCCGCTGCCGCTGGAGGTGAAGTTTATTGATCCCGATCCATCGGCTGAACCATGACCGCATGCGGCGCAAGCCGGACGGCGAGGATCGCCCCCACCACCTCCGGCCCCGCTCGTGCAGACACCAGTGCCGGTGGCGGACGATCGGCCTGCTGCTCCTGCTGGCCCTGGCTGACGCGGCCGTCCTGGCCGGCCCGCCGGCGGCGGCAGCAGGCGCCACCCGGGCGGCGCCCGCCAGCAAGAGCGTCGGCGTGGGCGGCTGGGTGGCGGTGTCGCAATATCGGCAGAAGGTCATGTACCGCAGCGGATACGACTACGGCGTGTCGCTGATGCGGGAAGGCGGCCGCTACCGAATGTGGTGGTGCGGCGGCGAACTGGCCTCCGGCGTCCCGGACCGGATCCTGACGGCCGAATCGAACGACGGCATCAGTTGGTCGGCGCCGGTCATCGCCCTACTACCCGAGCCCCTGGCCTTGGTGGCCGATCCTTCCGTGATCCGGTTCGACGGCTGGTACTGGATGTACTTCACCGGCACCACCCAGGCAGACGGAACGGACAACGACATTTACCTGGCCGTCTCCGTCGACGGCGTGAGCTGGTCCATGCACCCGTCCGATGCCGCGCCGGAGCCGGTCATCGCCAGCCTGATGTCGAACCCCGGCGGATACGGCGCCGGACAACCGAGCGCGCTGCACCTGGACGGACAGTTTGTGCTGTACTTCCTGGACCAGGACGATCCGGGCGGGCTATACCGGGCGGTCTCGGCGGACGGCGTCACCTTTCCCGAGCGGGAATGGGTGATGGCAGTCAACGACGTGGACGTCAAGCACAATCCCGATCGCGGATATTACCTGATGGTCCGGCACGGCCAGTTCGACGGGGTGTACTCCCGCGCCTGCCTCCACCTGTCTGAAGACGGTCTGACGTTCACGCCGGTGGACAACGAGGCGTACATCCACGGGCCCGGCATCGGCGACGGATTCCAGCTGGCCTCGGGGATCGGCAGCGACCCCGTGGGCCGTATCGGCGACCGCTCCAGGGTCATCTACGCCGCCGGCACCGCCGAAGCGGCCGACACGTGGGACCTGTACCTGTCGGAGCTGTATCTCTTCCCGGACCAGGCGGGCAATGTCTACCGGTTCTATGGTCCGGCCACCAAGGCCGGCGACCATTTCTTCGCCACAGCGCCAGCCTCACCGGCCGGCTACGAGTTCGAGCGCGTCGCCTGGCAGTCGCCCGCCGCCGACGCGCCGGGCGCCCGGCCGCTCTTCCGCCTGTACAGTCCCGGCCTGGAGGATCACTTCTACACCATCAGCGCGCTGGAGAAGGCTCAGGCCATGGTCCTGGGTTACATCGACGAGGGCACCTGCCGCCACCTGTTTGCCGCCTGTTCCCCGGGCGCCATCCCGGTCTTCCGCCTCTACCATGCCAAGGGGGACCATCACTACACCACCGACCGGGCGGAAGTCCAAACGGCCATCCTGCAGTTCGGGTACATCTCCGAGGGGATCGCCGGATACGCCTTCCCGCCCGTCACGCTGCCGGGGGACCTGACCGGCGAGGGAGAAGTCAACCGCGCCGACGTGTCCCGCCTGCGCCAGGTGCTGGCGGGCGGACTGTGGGACCAGCCCTGGCCGGGCGGCGAGATGGACGGCGACGGCCGACTGACCGTCGTGGATCTGCTGAGACTCGAATTGTTGGTTAACGATTGATTTCGCCGGATCGTGCCGGCGGACGATGCGCCGCGGCGGTGAAAGGGGCAGCAAGCCCGCAGCGGGTTATTTCCCGCGGAACTGGACCAAGTAGGCCTTGATCAGCTCGTCGAGGTTGCCGTCGAGCACCGAGTCCACGTTGCCGATCTCCACCTTGGTGCGGTGATCCTTGACCAGGCGGTACGGCTGGAGGGTGTAGGAGCGGATCTGGCTGCCCCAGGCGATGTCCTTCTTGGCGTTCTCCCGCTCGGCGATCTCGGCCCGTTTCTTCTCCAGCTCCAGCTCGAACAGGCGCGCGCGCAGCACCTTCATGGCCACTTCCTTGTTGCGGATCTGGCTGCGCTCGTTCTGGCACTGCACCACGATGCCGGTGGGAAAATGGGTGATCCGCACCGCCGAATAGGTGGTGTTCACACCCTGCCCGCCGGGGCCGGAGGCGCAGAAGGTGTCCACCCGGATGTCCTTCTCCTCGATGGCCACGTCGATGTCATCGCTGATCTCGGGATACACGAACACGGACGCGAACGAGGTGTGCCGCCGGGCGGCCGAGTCGAAGGGGGAGATGCGGACCAGCCGGTGGACGCCGCTCTCGGCCTTCAGGAAGCCGAAGGCGTACTCCCCCTCGGCCAGGAAGGTGGCCGACTTGATCCCGGCCTCCTCGCCGGGCTGGGTGTCGATCATGCGCGTGCTGAAACCCTTTTTTTCGGCGTAGCGCAGGTACATGCGGAGCAGCATCTCCGCCCAGTCCTGGCTCTCGGTCCCGCCGGCGCCGGAGTGGATGGTCAGGAATGCGTTCTTGTCGTCGAAGTCGCCGCTGAGGATGGTGCGGAGCTCCGCCTCCTGGGTCTGCAGGCCCAGCTTGGCCATGAGCTCCTGCAGGTCGGCGGCCACGTCCTCGCCCTCTTCGGCCAGCTCCACCAGGGCGCCGGCGTCGGCGGCCATGGCCTCCAGTCCCTCGACCAGCTTGATGTTGTTTTTCAGATGGCGGGTGCGGCGGAAGACGTCCTGGGCCCGGTTCTGGTCGTTCCAGAAATCGGGCGCCGCCGCCTGGGTTTCCAGCTCCTGCAATTCACGGGCGCAGGCGTCGAAGTCAAAGATACCCCCGGACGTCCCGGATGCGGCCCACAATTCCGCTCAGCTCAGTTTTGATTTCGTCCAGTGCGATGCTCATCGGATCGTTTCCTGCGCCAAGGGATTCCCGCGCCGAGGGCCGTGACGGCCACACAGAGCCAGGCGAACGCGTCGCCGATCGCCACGTAGGGGCTCCGTTGGGACAGGGGGTGCACTTGCCCGGTCAGCGTGCCTCGCGCGAAGGGCGGGATTTGCGCCGTGACCCGCCCGAAGGGGTCGATTATAACACTGATTCCCGAGTTTGCAACCCGGACCACCCAGCGGCGGTTTTCCACCGCCCGCAGCAGGCTGTGCTGGACGTGCTGCCAGGGGGCGGCGGTGCGGCCGAACCAGGCGTCGTTGGTGACATTGACCTGCAGCCGGGCGCCCGCCGCGGTGAGCGCGCGCAGGTACTCGGGAAAGATCGCCTCGTAGCAGACCGAGACGCCCACCGGCACGCCGGCCGCTTCCAGCGGCACCGGTCCCGCGCCCGGGGCGAAGTCGCTGATCTCCTGGCTCATGGCCCGGGCGAAGAAGAACAGGTTCTGGAACGGGACGTGCTCGGCGAACGGCACCAGCCGCGACTTGTCGTACGCCCCGCCCGGGCGGCCGTCCGGCCCCACGGCATACACGGCGTTGTAGTACGTCCGGCCGCTGAAGCGGATGCCGTTGAACAAGAGGGTGACCCGGTGGGCCGCCGCCATGCCGGTCATGAGCTGGCGGTAGGCGGGATCGCGGTCGAACGCGTAGGGTGTGGGGCTTTCGGGAAACACCACGAGGCGGGTGGCCGGCGCCGCCGCCATCACGTCGGCCAGCAACCGGGGATAATCGACCCGGTGCACGGCCGCCACCTGCTCCCGGGTGTCCTCGTCGCGGATGTTCGGCTGGATGCCGGCCACCGCCAGCGGCTCGCCCTCCGTCGCCGGGAAGGTCGCGTAGCGGAGCTCGGCGTAGATGAAACAATAGAAGAGCGCCATCCCCACCAGCGCCGCCCAGTACAGCTTGAGCTTGCGCGGGACGTCGGGCACCATCGCCAGCAGCAGGACCGTGTTGATCGCCGCCACCAGGAAGGAGACGCCGTAGACGCCGGTGGTGTCGGCGATCTGGATCAGAAAGCCGAAGTAGGCCTGGCTGGTTCCCAGGTTCCCCCACGGGAAGCCGGTGAGCGCCAGGTAGTTGCGGGCGTATTCCTGCGCCGTCCAGACAAACGGGGCCAGCAGCGCCGCCTTCCACCCCCACCGACGGAACATCCGCCACTGCACCCAGGCGAAGGCGCCGACGAACAGGGCCAGCACGCCGGCCATGAGGACGAACACCCCGCCCGCCAGCACGGGGTGGACGCCGCCGTAGGCCATCATCGCCCGCGGCACCCAGTACAGCAGGCCGAGGAAGAACAGGGCGCCGGCGGTGAAGCCGGACAGGAACGCCGCCCGGCCGCAGGCGCAGCGGCCCAAGTGGTAGAGCAGCGGGACCAGCGCCACCCAGGCCAGCGGCCAGACGTCGAAGCGGGGAAAGGCCAGGATGAGGAACAGCGCCGTGCCCAGGGGGTAGCGCGCGTAATCCAACCAGCGCTCGGGGCCCGCCGGCGGCGCCGCGGCGGGAGTCGGCGGTTCGGGCGGCGGCGGCGTCGGTTGGGTATCGGGCATGGATGGCATCCTGCGAAGCGATTGGCCGGACGCGTCAGGCGCCGCCGGAGTCGGGGCGGAAGAGCTGTTCGGCCAGATAGGAGCTGCGCACCAGCGGACCGGCGAAGACGCCCCGGAAGCCCAGGGCCATCGCGTCGCGCTCGTAAGCGCGGAACTCGTCAGGGTGGACGTACCGGACCACCGGCAGATTGCCGCGGCGGGGCTGCATGTACTGGCCGATGGTCACGAGCATCACGCCGGCGGCGCGCAGGTCGCCCAGCACCGCCATCACCTCGTCCCGTTCCTCGCCCAGACCCACCATGAGGCCGCTCTTGACCGGGACGGCCGGCCGCCAGTCCGCGGCCTGCCGGAGCACCGCGAGCGACCGGGCGTAGTCGGCCTGCGGGCGGACCGCCGGATAGAGCCGCGGCACGGTCTCCACGTTGTGGTTGAAGACGTCGGGCGCCGCCTCGAGCACGGTCCGCGCCGCCGCGGCGTCGCCTTGGAAATCGGGGACCAGCACCTCGATCCGGAGACCCGGCCGCGCCGCCCGGGCGGCGCGGATCACCGCGGCGAAGTGACCGGCGCCGCCGTCGGGGAGGTCGTCGCGCGTGACCGAGGTGATGACCAGGTAGCGCAGGTCCAGTTCCGCCGCCGCGCGGGCGATCGCCGCCGGCTCGGCCGGGTCGGGGGGGCGCGGCGGGCGGTGGTCCACCGCGCAGAAGCCGCAGCCGCGGGTGCAGCTGTCGCCGAGAATCAGAAAGGTGGCGGTGTGGCGGGAGAAACACTCGCCGCGGTTGGGGCAGCGCGCCTCCTCGCAGACGGTGTTCAGGCCGTGCCGGCGCAACACCTGCCGGGTGCCGTGGGTGGCGGCGCCGTGCACGCTGACGTTGCGAAGCCAATCCGGCAGGCGCTGCCGCTGCATCGTCACTCCGTCACTTTCCGGGGAAATGCCTCGAAGCCGTCCTTCTTCAGACGGGTCACCAGCTCGCGGGCATGGGCCTGGTCCTTGAACTTGCCCACCTGGACGCGGTGCATGCCGTCGGAGCTGCCGGCGTCGGCGATCTTGACGAAGGCGTCGTAGCCCTTGCCCTTGAGCCGGTCCACCATCTGGCGGGCTTCGGCCAGATCCCGGGTGGCCATGGCCTGGACGACGAAGTACGTCGTCCCCGCGACGGCGGGCGCGGCCGGTGTCGCGGACGGCGGGGCCGGCTTGGTCGGCGCCGGCGTCGTCGCCGGCGCAGGCTTCGGGCCGGCCGCAGCCGGCGCGGTGGTCGGCGTCGCCGGCGCGGCCGGTGGCGTCGCGACAGCGGCAGGCTGGGTGGCCGGCTGAGCTGTCGGCGGAACGCCGGCCCGGGTCGTGTCGTCGCGCGGCGGCGGCAGCGTGATCTCCTCGATGGCCGGACTGGGTTCCGCGCCGGCCGGCGCCGGGGCCTTCTCGCCCGCTCCCGCCGGCTGGCCCGCCAGGGCGGACTCGTCGACCGGTTCGGTGAAGGAGCGGCCCACCATGAGCCCGATGGTGAACACCACCACCAGCACCACGACGAAGAAGGCGAACATCAGGACGATGTCCCGGTTGTTCAGGACCACCGTCTTTTCCTTGGAGTTGTCCTTGTCACGCATGCGCTTTCCCCACGGCAGAATTGCCGCGCCGCCGCCGGCGCGGACCCGGCACCACCGGCTGCCCGAATTTATATCACACTCCGGGCCGGCCCACCAAGGGCCGGCGCGCTAACGGTCCTTCATCAAGTGGCCCAGAAGCTCCATGGGCAGCGGAAACACGATGGTCGTGTTTTTCTCGACGCCGATCTCGGTCAACGTCTGGAGGTAGCGCAGCAGGATCGCAACCTTCTGCTTCTCCAGCTCAGCAGCGGCGTTGGCCAGGGTCTTGGACGCCTGGAACTCGCCGTCGGCGTGGATGATCTTGGCCCGCTTCTCGCGCTCGGCCTCGGCCTGCTTGGCCATGGCGCGCTGCATCTCCTGCGGCAGGTCCACCGACTTGACCTCGACCTTCGACACCTTGACTCCCCATGGGTCCGTGTCCCGGTCCAGGATCTCCTGCAGGCGGAGGTTCAACGCCTCGCGCTTGCTCAACAGGTCGTCCAGTTCCACCTCGCCCAGCACCGAACGGAGGTGGGTCTGGGCCAGCTGGGATGTGGCGTAGAGGTAATTTTCCACATCGATCACCGCCTTGACCGCATCGAGCACCCGGTAGTAGACCACCGCGTTGACCTTCACCGAGACGTTGTCCTTCGTGATGACGTCCTGCGGCGGGACGTCGAGGGTGATGGTGCGCAGGTCCACCTTGACCATCTTGTCGATGGGGGCGAACACCAGGATCAGACCCGGCCCCTTGGCGCCCGGCAGCACCTTGCCGAGCCGGAAGATCACCGCGCGCTCGTACTCCCGGATGACCTTGATCCAGTTCAGAAAGAAGAGGAACAGGAAAACGACGGCAACGGTCGTAAACGTCATACCCGGTATCATAACTGACCTCCTTGGGTTGTATTCTTATTCTGCGGCTCCACGTACAGAACCAGTCCCTCGGCCCGGATCACCACCACCGGTGTGTCCGCCGGGATGGCGGCGCCGGACGCCGACACCGCGTTCCAGTACTCGCCACGGGCGTGAATCCGCCCTGCCGGCGCCAACTCCGTCACGCTCCGTCCCGCGACGCCCGCCATGCCCTCCTGGCCGGTGGCGGACCGTCGGCGCATCGCCCGGATGACCAGGCGGCTCAGGAGCAGCAGCAGCACCCCCACCGGCACCGCCACGCCCAGCACCACCGACCAGGCCACGCCGAAGTTGGGATCGGGGCTGTCCACCAGCATCAGGAAGCCCAGCACCAGGCTGACGATGCCGGCGATGCCCAGGACGCCGAAGCCCTGCACCTTGATCTCGGCGATGAACAATCCCACCGCCACGATGATCAGCAGCACGCCGACATAGTTCAGCGGCAGCAGCGAGAAGCCCAGCAGGGCCAGGAGCAGGCAGATGCCGCCCACCACCCCCGGCGCGTAGAAGCCGGGATGGGAGAACTCGAAGAAGAGGCCGAGGATGCCCACCAGGGCCAGGATGATGGCCACATTGGGATCGGATACGAACGCCAGCACCTGCTGGCGCAGCGACATCTCCACCGTGCGCACCGCCTGGCCGGTCAGCTTCAGGACCACCTCGCGACCATCGAATTTGCGCACCGTGCGGCCGTCGAGCAGTTTCAGCAGCTCCGCCTCGTCCTTCGCCACCAGGTCGATCAGCTTCGCGTCCAGCGCCTCCGCGGCGGTGTAGGACGCGTTCTGCTTCACGGCGGCCACCGCCGCCTCCTCGTTGCGGCCCCGCTGGCGCACGATGCCGCGCAGGTAGGCCAGGATGTCGTTCTGGATCTTCTCGAAGATCGGCTTGGTCTTCTCGTCCTCCGGGATGGGCATCACGCCGCCGAAAGCCATGATGGGGTGGGCGGCGCCGGAGTTGGTCCCCGGCGCCATGGCCGCCACGTCGGCCGCCACCAGGATGAAGAAGCCGGCCGAGGCGGCATGGGCGCCGCTCGGGGTGACGAAGGCCGCCACCGGCGTCCGGCCGTTGAGGATCGCGCGGATGATGGCTTTCATCGAGTCGCCGAGCCCGCCTGGCGTGTCCATTTCCAGTACGATGAGCGCGGCGTTCTGCTGGTCCGCCTCCTGCATCGCCGCGACGATGAACTCGGCACGGACCGGATCCACCGCCCCGTCCAGCACAATGCGGACCACGTCGCCCCGCGCGGTTCCGACGACGCCGAGCAGGGCCAGGGCCATGGCCAAAAGACGCAATGTGTTCATAACGGGTTGTTCCTTGATCGAATCGGAAGATGGCCGGATTATAGCCCATTTCGGTCGCCGGCCGCAACTCCGGCCGCCGGCCGGGGCGAAAACGCCGCGGCGGTTGCGGACGGCAAATCCACGGAGGTAACCATTTCCCGGACAACCGCCGCACCGCCACGGCTGACTATTATAATAGCACAGCGCCGTGGCCCCGCGCGCCATGTTCCGCGGACCGGGTGATCATGATTGACGCTTACAAACCATTGCCTATATAATGTTTTTTCCATACTTTGGCCGGAGGCAACGATGTCCCAATCCCTCGAGAGCCATGCCAAGGACTGCGAAGAGATTCTGGCCCACATCGATTCGATTTTCCAGGCGTTCGCCCAGCGCGACCGCGAGGCGCTCGCCCGCACCCACCTGCCCAACTGGAAGGGTTTCATCGCCCGGTCCCGCCAGGTGATCCGCGACCGCGATCAATATCTCCATGACGTGGAGCGGGTGATCGAACACCAGCACTATTCCACTTGGGAACTGTCCGACGTGGACTTCGCGTTCTACGGCGACACCGCCATCGTCTGCTACATCGCCCGGGTCTGCGGCGACCTCCCCCAGAACAAAACCTTCGAGTACAAGATGCGGATCATGGATATCTACCAGCACCTGCCCGAGGGCTGGAACCTGGCGGCGTCCAGCGTCAGCGTTCATCCCGACGAGATCGACCGGCACCTCAGCACCCTGGCGCTCATGACGCACCAGTACTGAAGGCCGCCTGACCCGTCCCGCCGGCGTCCGCCGCCCGCGGCCCGGGCGGCCGTCCGCCTGAACACGAGGTGACCATGAGCCACGACACAACCCAGCACAAGATCGCCGCCCTGCGGGAAAAAATCGCCCGGATCCAGGCGGGCGGCGGCCCCGCCCGGATCGACAAGCAGCATGCCGCCGGCAAGCTGACGGCCCGCGAACGATTGGCCGTCCTGTTCGATCCGGACACCTTTGTGGAAACGAAGACGTTCATCGCTCACCGCTGCGTCCAGTTCGGCATGGAGCAGCAGGAGATCCCGTGCGACGGGGTCGTCACCGGCTCGGGCACCATCAACGGCCGGCTGGTGTTCGCGTTCTCCCAGGACTTCACCTGCTCGGGCGGGTCCGTGGGCGAAATGCACGCGCACAAGATCGTCAGCATCATGACGGACGCCCTCAAGTGCGGGGCGCCCGTCATCGGCATCAACGACAGCGGCGGCGCCCGGATCCAGGAGGGCGTGGACGCGCTGAGCGGCTACGGCCGGATCTTCTACGCCAACACCCTGCTCAGCGGCGTCGTCCCGCAGATCTCCATCATCGCCGGCGCCTGCGCCGGCGGGGCCGCCTACAGTCCGGCCATGACCGACTTCGTCATCATGGTGCGCGGCACCAGCCAGATGTTCATCGCCGGCCCCAACGTCATCAAGGCGGCCACCGGCGAGTCGATCACCCCGGAGGCCCTCGGCGGGGCCGACGCCCACGCCCGGATCAGCGGCAACATCCACTTCACCGCCGCCGACGACCGGGAGGCGTTCGCCATCGCCGCCCGGCTGCTGAGCTTCCTCCCCAACAACAACCTGCAGGATCCGCCCAGCATCCCCATCGACGACCTCGTGGTCGCGGACGATCCCCGGTTCAACGAGCTGGTCCCGGACGACCCCCGCGAACCGTACGACATGCGCGCCGTCATCACCGGCCTGGTGGACGGCGGCGACTTCCTGGAAATCCAGGCGGACTACGCGCCCAACCTGATCATCGGCCTGGCGCGGCTGGGCGGGATGACCGTGGGCGTGCTGGCCAACCAGCCCATGGTGCTGGCCGGCGTGCTCGACATCAACGCCAGCGACAAGGGCGCCCGCTTCATCCGCTTCTGCAACACCTTCAACATCCCGCTGGTCAACCTGGTGGACGTGCCCGGCTTCCTCCCCGGCGTGGGCCAGGAGCACGGCGGGATCATCCGCCACGGCGCCAAGCTGCTGTTCAGCTACTCGTCGGCCACCGTGCCCAAGCTCACCGTGATCGTCCGCAAGGCGTACGGCGGCGCGTACCTGGCCATGTGCAGCAAGGACCTGGGCGCCGACCGGGTCTACGCCTGGCCCAGCGCCGAGATCGCCGTCATGGGCGCCGAGGGCGCGGTCGAGGTCGTCTTCCGCAAGGAAATTCAGGAGGCCGCCGATCCGAAGGCGGCGTTCCGGGACATGGTGGACCTGTACCGGCGCGAGTTCGCCAACCCGTACGTGGCCGCCGGCCGCGGCTTCATCGACAACGTCATCGAGCCGCGCGACACGCGGCGGCTGCTCATCCTGGCGCTCCACGCGCTCCGCGCCAAGCGGGAGACCCGCCCGCCCAAGAAGCACGGCAACATCCCGTTGTAGAGGCGTCCCATGAGCGACATCGTCTTCGGGCTGATGCTGACGCTGATCGGGATGGGCATCGTCGTTCTGACACTGTTCATCCTGCAGGTGGTGATCATGCTGATGGGCGCGGCCGACCGCTGGGCCTCCCGCCGGCCGGCGACGGCCGCCGCCGCCCCGCCGGCCGCCGCCGCCGACAATGCCATCCCGGCGGACGTGCTGGCCGCCATCGCCGCGGCGGTCACCGTGGCCCTGCGCGAGCCGGTCCGGATCCACCACATCCACATCCACCAGGATGAAACCTCGGCCGCCTGGTCCCGCATCGGACGGCTGGATATCATGCGCTCCCACTCGACGGGCAGCGCCAAGTTCTGACCCGCACCGCACACTGGAGATTGGCCATGAAACAGCTCCGCGTCACCGTCAACGGCAAGAGTTACGACGTCCAGGTGGAAATCCTGCAGGACGACGAGGGGCATTATCCCGGCGCGCCCCACGCCGCGCCACCCGCGCCCGCGCCCGCCGCCGTGCCGGTCTACAGCCCGCCGCCGACCGCCGCCGCAACCCGGCCCGCCGCCGGCCCCGGCGCGCTCTGCGCGCCGATCGTGGGCACCGTGACCAAGGTGCTCGTGGAAGCCGGCGCCGAGGTCAAGACCAACCAGAAGCTCATCGTGCTGGACGCCATGAAGATGGACACCTACATCAACGCGCCGCGCGACGGCGTCATCGACAGCGTGGACTGCAAGGTGGGCGACGCCGTCCAGGTGGGCCAGCGGCTGGTCACCTTCCGCTAGGAGCCGCGCATGCTGGAGCATCTCCTGCGCTACCTGGACGGCACCGGGTTCAAGGCGTTCACCTGGGAAAACGCGGTGATGATGGCCGTGGCGCTCCTGGTCATCTACCTCGCGGTGCGCTGGGAGTTCGAGCCGTTGCTCCTGCTGCCCATCGGCTTCGGCGCGCTGATCGCCAACATCCCGGGTTCGCCGCTGATGATGCCGCCCCACGGTGAAGAGATCGGGGGCCTGTTCTGGTACCTCTACCACGGGGTGAGCTGGGAGATCTTCCCGCCCGTCATCTTCCTGGGCGTCGGGGCGCTCACCGACTTCGGCCCCCTCATCGCCAACCCCCGCACCATCCTGCTCGGGGCCGCGGCCCAATTCGGGATCTTCGCCACCCTGCTCGGCGCCATCGCCCTCGGATTCGTACCCAAGGAAGCCGCGTCCATCGGCATCATCGGGGGCGCCGACGGCCCCACCGCGATCTTCACCGCCACGAAGCTGGCGCCCCACCTGCTCGGCCCCATCGCTGTCGCCGCCTACTCCTACATGGCCCTGGTGCCGCTCATCCAGCCGCCCATCATGCGGCTGCTCACCACGCGGAAGGAGCGCCAGATCGTCATGCAGAACCTCCGGCCGGTGAGCCGGCGCGAGAAGATCCTGTTCCCCATCATGGTCACGATCCTCTGCAACATCTTCGTGCCGCCCACCGCCGCGCTGGTGGGCATGCTCATGTTCGGCAACCTGATCCGCGAGGTGGGCATCGTGGAGCGGATGGTCCGCACCGCCCAGAACGAGCTCATCAACATCGTCACCATCTTCCTCGGCCTGTGCGTCGGCTGCAGCATGGACCGCACCTTCCTCCGACCCCAGACGATCAAGATCATCTGCCTCGGCGCGGTGGCCTTCGCCTTCGCCACGGCCGCGGGCATCATGGTCGCCAAGTTCATGAACCTGTTCTCGAAGAACAAGATCAACCCGCTCATCGGCTCGGCGGGCGTCTCGGCCGTGCCCATGGCCGCGCGGGTGTCCCACACCGTCGGCCAGGAGGCCAATCCGCAGAACTACCTGCTGATGCACGCCATGGGACCCAACGTGGCGGGCGTCATCGGCACGGCGGTGGCCGCGGGGATCCTCATCTCGATCCTGGGCTGACATCCCTCCCCGCCGGCGCCGCCCGTGCGGGCTTCATCTGAACGACTGTGTCATGGCGGCCAAGACCGACGCGCCGGGCACCGGCGCCGCCCCGGACGGATCCGCGCCACCGCCATCATCGGTGCCTCAGGGGGTCGGTTGCGGTTGTTCCTGTAGTTCCAGCACCTGCTTGCGGACGCCCGCGTCATTGGGATACCCCGCCAGGTAGGCCTGGAAGTGCCGCACCGCCGCCGCGCGGTCGCCGGCCTTGGCACAGAGCCGGCCGAGCGCGCCGTGGCTCCGGCACGCCGCGTCGCTTCCCGGCGACTCGGCGATACACAGCTTCAGGAAGCGCGCCGCCGCGGCATCCTCGCCTTTGTAGATCAGGATCCGGCCGATGAACATCGGCGTGCGCGCCTCGAACAGGTAACGGTCCGCCTGGCGGGTTTTCAACTCCTGATAGACGGCGACGGCGGCTTCGACGCCCTTCTCCTTCAGCGCAGCGTGGATCTGCCCGTAGGGTCGAGGCTTCCCCGTCATGTCCGGCCGCCCCTCCCGGAGCGCGAAATACCATGACTGGATCATGGCATCGCACGTGACGTAGCTGCTCTCGAACGAGGCGAAATCCGCCAGCGCCTTCGCCGACTGGATGGCGGCCATGTCCTTGCCGGCGGCCATCTCCCGCCGGACGATCGCGCCGGTCGCCGCCATCATCTTCTGGAAGGCGCGGCCCTGGGCGTGGCTGCAGTCGGCGGCGTGGCCGGGGACGAGCCGCACGTCCTCGGGCAGCAGGTCGAGTACCCGGGCGGTGACCTCCGGATACCGTCGGATGTCGCCCGACTCGCCGTCGACGGACGGGAAGTGGCCGCCCATGCAGAGGGCGCCGACGTAGGCCACTTTCGACCGGGTGAACCACACGACCACGTCACTGTCGTCGTGGGCGCCCGGGAAGGCGGCGAGGCGGATCTCCTCGCCGTTGAAATGCAGGGTGAGGGTGTCGGAGAAGGTCACGGCAGGCAGGGCTTCGCGGGGCAGGTCCAGAAAGGAGTACAAGCCGCTTTCGAAGCGCGTCCGCATGTTCCGGTGGGCGATGATCACCGCCTCCTTCCCCAGGGCGGCGTTTCCGCCCAGGTGCTCCACGTGGGAGTGGGTGCTGACGATGATCCGGGGCAGGCCCTTGCCGAAGGCCGCCACCGCCCGGGAGAGCGCGTCCACCGAATCCTCGTCCCCCGTATCCACCAGCAGGACGCCGTCGGCCCCCACCGAGGCGAGCACCTTGACGGGATAGCCGCCGCCGTCGATGGCGAGCTCGTACAGCCCTGCGGCGAGCGGGGTCACCTGATAGGCCCGCGGCGGCTCTTCTGCCTGCAGCGGAGTCCCGGCCCATAAACAAAAAGCAATAAGGACGATCGATCGGATCCACATGGTCGCCTCCATCGGGCGGCGCGCGACGCCCGTTCGCGACGCGGCTGGGCAATCCCGGCCGGTGATTAGAGAGTATACGAGGGAACGGCGCGCGGTGTTGACGCCGCCCGTCTCCGGACTGGCCGCCCCATCCCTGCCGTTGCTCCGTTCGTCACCGCCGGGCCGTCCACGCGTGGCTGAAAAATGACTTGATTTTGCCCGCTGCTCTGGCCACCATAATATTTCGACAATCTCCTAGAAATTTCCCGGGAGGAAGCCTCATGCGTCAGACCGCGGGGATCGTGATCATGCTGCTGCTGGCCGGTATCGGCCTGTCCATCGAACCGGTGATGCCACGCCATCCGGCGCCGTCGCCGGACGGCACCGTCATCGCCTTCTCATGGCAGGGAGACATCTGGCTCGCGCCCGCCGCCGGCGGCGCCGCCCGGCGCCTCACCGCCAACCCGGGCTACGACGGGCGACCCGTCTGGCTGCCCGGCGGCACCGGGCTGGCCTTCACCTCGAGCCGCGACGGCGGCGACGACGCCTACCACCTGGACCTGGCAACCGGCGCCACACACCGCCTGACTCACCACGAGGCCGCCGACTTCGTCATGGGCGGCCTCGGCGCCGACGTGGTGTTCACCTCGGCCCGCCATGACGCCTTCGACCGGATGCCGGCCGTCTACCGCATCCCCGCCGCCGGCGGCACCGAGTCGCTGCTGGCGCAGGTGCTGGCGCTGGAGGCGGTGCCGTCGCCCGACGGCCGCCGGCTGGCCCTGGTGCGGGGCGGCACGCCGGCCCAGCGGCGCCACTACCGCGGCGCCGCCAGCCGGGACCTGTGGCTGCTGGAACTCGCCGGCCAGAAACTGGAGCGGCTCACCGACACGCCGTGGGACGAGGACGGCGTCTCCTGGGCCGGCAACGACGCCCTGGTGTTCCGCTCCGACAACGGCGGACCCGACCGCAACCTGTTCCGGCTGGACCTGGCCACCCGCGCGCAGGTCCCGCTCACCCGGCACGCCGGCGCCGACGTGCGCGCCCCGCGCGGCTCGGCCGACGGCCGGCTGGTGGCCTATGAGTTCTGGGACGCCCTGTACACCGTCGCGGCCGAGGGCGGCGCCGAGCCGCGCCGGCTGACGCTGGACGTGCCCGCCGACTCGCTGCTCCCCGCCGTGGAGCGGAAAACGTACACCGCCGACGCCGAGGAGATCGCGCCGTCGCCCGACGGCAAGCAGGTGGCCCTCGTCGTGGCCGGCGACGTCTTCGTCGTGGCCCGCTGGCCCAAGGACGCCGCGTCCGTCGCGCCGGCCCCCACGGTGCGCGTGACGGCCACGCCCGGCCGCGAGCGCCATCTGGCCTGGAGCCCCGACGGCAAGGGGCTGGTCTACGTCTCCGACCGGGACGGGCAGCTGGACCTATACGCCGCCCGGCCCGCCGGCCGCGACGACGGGGCCTTCATCAAGGCAGGCGCATTCGTCGAGACGCGCCTCACCCAGTCGCCGGCGGACGAGTTCCGCCCGAAATACTCGCCCGACGGCAAGCAATTGGCCTATCTCGCCGACCGGGGCACTCTCACCGTCGCCGCAGCCGACGGCAGCGGCGCCCGCGCCCTGCTGGCGCACTGGGCGGAGCTGGAGTTCGCCTGGTCGCCCGACTCCCGCTGGCTCGCCGTCTCCCGCGAGGACCAGGCCGCCAACAGCGACATCCTGATCCTGCCCGCGGCCGGCGGCGACGCGGCGAACATCTCGCAGCACCCCGGGATCGATACGGCCCCGGTGTGGTCGCCCGACGGGCGGCGCCTGTACTGGCTCTCCAAGCGCCACGCGTCCACCCTCGACGTGTGGGCCGTCTACCTGCGACGGGCCGACCACGAGCGCTCCCCCGAGGAATGGCAGCTCCTGTTCGATGAGGAGTCCGGCAAGAAGGCCAAGCCCGAGGACAAGGGCAAACCGGCCGGCGACGACGCGGCCGCCAAGGCGAAGGAGCCGCCGGTGCCGCCGGTGGAGATCGACTTCGCGGAGATTCACGAGCGCGCGCGCCTGCTCGACGCCTTGCCGGGCGACGAGGGCGACCTGGCCGTGTCTCCCGACGGGCGCACCGTCGTGTTCAGCGCCGCGCTGGACGGCGAGCGCGACCTGTACAAGCTGCGCTGGGACGGCAAGGAGCTCAAGCGCCTGACCACCGGCGACACGCGGCCCGCCCAACCCGCCTTCAGCAAGGACGGCAAGCAGGTGCTGTACCGGACCGGGCGGGGCACGGTGGGCGTCACCGACCTCGAGGGTAAACCCGGCGACCCGGTCGCCTTCACCGCCCGCCACGAGGTGGAGCGGGCGGCCCTGCGCCTCCAGGTCTACGAGGAGGCCTGGCGCGAGCTGGAGCGGGGCTTCTACGATCCGGCGTTCCACGGCGCCGACTGGGCCGCGCTCAGGGACCGCTACCGGCCGCTGGCGCTGGGGGCCTCCACCCGCGAGGACTTCGAGGAGGTGCAGAACCTGCTGGGCGGCGAGCTCAACGCCTCGCACATGCGCTTCGTCGCCGCCGGCGCGCCGCGCCCCGTCGCCACCGGCGAACTGGGCCTCCGGGTGGAGCCGGCCGCCGACGGGACGTCGGTCACGGTGGCGGAGGTGCTGGCGGGTTCGCCCGCGGCCCGCGCCGACGCCGGCCTCCGGATCGGCGACCGGATCCTGGCGGTCAACGGCCGCCGCCTGGCCGCGGGGGACAACTTTTTCGCGCTGCTCGCCGACACGGTGCGGCAGCGGACGGTGCTGCGTGTCGCCGGCGCCGACGGCGAGCGCGACGTGGAGCTCCGGCCGGCCCCCTTCGCCCAGCGGCGCCAGGACCGCTACCGCGCCTGGGTCAAGGAGCGGCGCGCGCTGGTGGAGCGCTGGTCCGGCGGCAAGCTGGGCTACATCCACATCCAGGGCATGGACGCGCCGTCGCTCGAGGAGTTCGAGCGCGACCTCTTCGCCGCCGCCCACGGCAAGCAGGGGCTGCTGATCGACGTCCGCAACAACGGCGGCGGCTGGACCACCGACTACCTCATGGCCATGCTCAGCGTCCGCCGCCACGCCTGGACGGTGCCGCGCGGCGCCGACCCGGCGGTGAAGGCATACCCCGATGCCGAGCGGCTCCTGCTGTCGGCCTGGACGCGGCCGGCGCTGACGCTCTGCGACCAGGACAGCTACTCCAACGCCGAGATCTTCTCGTGGGCCTTCAAGACCACGGGCCGCGGCTCCGTCGTGGGCATGCCCACCTTCGGCGCGGTGATCTCCACCGGCGGCGCCCGGCTCACCGACGGCTCCTTCGTCCGGCTGCCGGGCCGCGGCTGGTACGTCGCCGGTTCCGGCATCAACCAGGAGAACAACGGCTGCGTGCCGGACGTGATCGTCGTTCAGCCGCCGGAGCAGGACTTCGCCGCCGACGCCGACGCCCAGCTGGCCCGCGCGGTGGAGGTGCTGCTGGCCCAGCTCCCCGCGTCGCCCGAAGCCCTGCCCTGGTGACGATGTGGTGCAGGCGTCCCGCCTGCTGTGCCTCGCGTTCGGTGAACGCGCGTTCGGTGTACTCGCGGCCTGGCGGTTGCGAGTTCCGTCTGCACGACCGCGGTGATGCGGCGTTGGTCTGGAGTGCGCAGACACGTCTGCGCTCTGGATTCCCGCGGAGCGGGCCCCGCGAATACGGGAGGGTGCGCGGCCCCGGCGCGTTCTCCTCGCGCCCCTGCCGGGCGCGGCCCGCCCACTTGGCATGGCTGAGCGATTCGCCCGCGGCCTCGAGTCGCGGCGCGGCGGGGACCTGTCGGAATCCCGCCACTTCCTTCCGAGTGTCTCAGCGCCCGTCCGGCGGACGGGCGCTACTGCGCAGCGTAAAGTGCGGTGAACAGTAGGCCGCGCTCCGGCCGGGCGCGGCCGCGCCAGCGGCCGCGGAGTGTAGCCCGGGCCGCGAGGCCCGGGTGGGCGGAACCCGCACGGCGTGGAAGAGCCGCGCGAGCGGCGGCAGAAATTGATGGGGAATAATGACCGATGATTCAAGCTTTTCTGATATATATATCGAACATATTTTAACGCACGGATTTGAACGTGCTCTGTTATTTATAACGATCGGATTGGAGAGTGTTCGGCCCGTTCACCTGTCTCCGTCGCTCCTGCGGAGCTCGGGTTGCTCCGCCACTTCGCTGACCCGGACCTGTCGGTCCGGGCTACATTCCGCCGCCGCCGCAGGCGGCGGGACCGCGGAGGCCCCCCCGCGGGGAGGCGGCGCCGGTCGTCGATCGGTCCGGGCTACACTCCGCCGCCGCCGCAGGCGGCGGGACCGCGGAGCCCCCCCCGCGGGGAGGCGGCGCCGGTCGTCGATCGGTTCGGGCTACATTCCGCCGCCGCCGCAGGCGGCGGGATCTCGGCAAACCCGCCGCGGCGGGCCGGCGCTGGGCGGCGGAGACCACATTCAGGATATGGAGGAATCTCATGCATCGGATCCAGCGCATCGGACCACTGTCCCTGGCCAAGATCCAGGGGGTCATGTTCCTGGTGATCGGCCTGATCTTCGGGGTGCTTTACGGCGTGATCATGGGCATCGCGGGGGTGGTCACCATGGGCGCGGGCGAGGAAGAAGGCGCGATGTTCCTGATCCTCGGCGCCGTGTCCGTCTTCGGCTTCCCGATCTTCTACGCGGTGATGGGCTTCCTGATGGGGGCGCTGATGGCGTGGGCCTACAACCTGGCGGCCCGGTACATCGGAGGACTCGAGGTGGAGCTGGCCGCGGTGGAACCGCTCCCGGCGGCGCCCGCCCCGGCGGAGTCGCCGCTCGACTAGTCGGCGGCGGCCGAGGCGGCGGCCAGCGCCTCCGCCTCGGCGTGGGAGCGGATGATGCGGATGTCCGGCCGGCGGGCCAAATCGCGGAAACGGGCAACCAGCTCGCGGTCGGACCGCACCTCCCCGCGGTGAATCGACCGTCGGAGCCGGCGGACTTCCGGCAGGCGCCGCAGCGCTTGCGCCAGCGCCCCGTAAAACTCCCGCCGCCGGCCGGCCCACTGCGATGCCGCCTGCAGCGCCAGCATGCCCGCGTGGCGGCCCAGCATCACGGGGTCGCGGATCTCCAGCCAGTGGAACAGGAGCCGGTTGCGCGCGGCGATGGTGTCGATCCGGCGCCGCTCGAACGCGCGGCCGATGGTGGCGCTGGGCTGATGGTAGACCACGCTGCGCGGCTCGAAGCGAATTTCCCATCCCCGCTTCCAGGCGCGGTAGGACAGGTCGATGTCTTCCCAGTAGAACGGATTGAAGATCTCCAGAAAGCCGCCGAGCTGAAGCACCTTCCCGCGGTCCAGCGCCGCAAACCCGCCGATGGCCGTGAACGAGGGCCACGGCCCCGCGCCGTCGCCGACGGGCTCATAGTTGAACTGGGCGCTCCAATAGCCGCGCCGGAACATCCCCACCTTGCCGGCAGTGCTCAGCACCCGCGTGCCCGGCAGCAACACCCGGCAGGTCACGCCGAAGACGGCCGGGTCGCGGAAATGTTCGAGGAGCGGCGGGAGGAAACCCGCCTCCGGTTCCACGTCGTTGTTGAGGAGCACCACCACCGGGTGCGCCGCCGCCGCAAATCCGGTGTTGCAGGCGGCGGAGAAACCGCCGTTGTCCCGGCGGGCCGCCATCCGGACCCCCGCGGCGGCGGTGCGGGCCAGGTACGCCGCGGTGTCGTCCGTGCTGCCGTCGTCCACGACCAGGACCTCCGCCGCCGCCCCGGTGAGCCGGCGGTAGGCGTCCGCCTCGGCGAGCACGGCGGGCAGGTACCGCTCCAGCAGGTGGCGGCCGTTCCAGCTCGGGATGACGATGCTCACCGCGGGCCGCGACGTACCCGCCGGCGCCGGCGCGGCGGCGGGGCACTCGGCTTCGACGAGCGGCGTGGCGGTCATGCGGCGGGTATTCCTCGCAAACGGCATTCCGGCGCTGCCAATTGTACACCAGAACCGTCACCAGCTGCTCGGTTCGCGGCAGGGCGGGCCGGGTTGCCGGACAGACCGGCTGAAAGCTTAACCAAAACCCGCGGCCTGCGTATAATGATCGGGATGAAGCCCGGCTGGCCGCCGGTGTGAACCTGCGGGCCGGCGGCGACATCCATGTCGGTGCGGCTATGCCTGTGCCCGGCCAGCCGCGCGATCCGGCGCCCGGATCCAGTGTTTCTTCCGCCAGCCACGGGCTGGCGGAACCCAGGAGGTCGAGACGTGACACACGCAGACGAGACGCGGCCCCCGGCCGACACCCCCGCCCCCGCCGAAGGCCAGCCGGCGCCCAGTCCGGCCGACCTCAGGAGTCAGGCGCGGCAGCTGCGTCGGGCCCTCTCCACGGCCGACATCATCATGGTGGAAGACCGCGACTCGCGGTTTTCCCGAAAGACCTACATCTACCTCGCCGGCGCCATGGGCAGCCTGGTGCTCATCATGGCCCTGATCCTGATCCCGGCCACGCGGACCACCCTGGCCGACCGGACCGACCGAATCGCCCAGATCGGCACAAGCGCCAGTCCCGCCACCGACCAGGCGGCGCTGGATGCCAACGAACGGCCATCTGCGGCGCCTGCATCCGACGACGGAGAGCCGGTGCTTCCGGGCGGCTTCACCATCGGCAGCGGCGCGCCGCAAACCGCGGCGGCGGCACCGCCGCCGCCCGCGGCTCCGCAGGTCCTGCGCGCCCCCAATCGCCCCGCCCCTCCGGCGGCCACCGCTTCCGCACCGCCCGCCGCCGCGGCCGCGCGACCGGCCGCCAAACCGCCCGCCGTGCCGGCCGCCCGCCAGAGCGACACCTACCGGCTGCTCATGGCCCAGCGGCCGGCGTTCGCCGAACTGGTGAACGGCGCGTCGGACGAATATCGCTACGTGGAGCACACGGCCACGGCCAGAGACGATTCCACTCACGTGCTGGATTTCACGTTCCAGAAGGGCGCCGCCGGGGAACCCGTCCATTTCATCTGGGAAGTGAATCTGGCCAGCCAGGCGGTCAAACCCATCGGCCTGGCCGCCGCACGGTTTGATCGACGACAGCCCCGCTGAGCAGCCAACAGCCAGGATCGTCTGGACCGCACCCCGGCCGCCCCGCCCAATCGGACGGCGCCGGGCGGCGGCGCGGAAACGCCTTTCACAACATCTGTTTCAGCAGCGTGGTGAGCGACTGCAGGTCGAACGGCTTCTTGAGGAAGCCGTCGATGTCCACGGGCCCCTCCTTCCGCCGGATCTCGTCGAGCCGGTAGCCGCTGGTGAACACGATCCGGATGTGCGGCGTGGCGGTGCGCAGGTATTTCAGGATGCCCGCCACGTCCATGTCGGGGAGCTGGTAATCCAGCAGGATGAAGTTGATCTCCGCAGACTTGCTGTCCAGGATCTGCCGCGCCTTGGCCAGGTTCTCGGCATAGTGCACCTTGATCCCCAGCTCCATGAGCATGTCGCACATCAGATCGCCGAGCATCTCCTCGTCCTCGACCACGAGCACGGTGTACCGGCCGTGGCTCAGGATGCGCAAGTCCACCTCGCCGGGGATCTCCGACTTCTCCCCTTCCACCGGGAAATAGACCCGGAACTCGGTGCCGGCGCCCATCTTGGAATCCACTTCGATGAAACCCTCGTGGCGCTTGACGATGCCGAACACGGCGCTGAGGCCCAAACCGGTGCCCTTGCCCGGCGGCTTCGTGGTGAAAAACGGCTCAAAGATCCGGTGGCGGATTTCCGCCGGGATGCCGTTGCCGGTGTCGCGGACAATGAAGCAGACGTAGTCGCCGCCGACCGAACCGCTCATCACCGTCTCCCGGGTGCGGCTCTCGGCGCGCAGGTCGAACTCCAGCATACCGCCGCCGGGCATGGCGTCCTGGGCGTTGGTGGCCAGGTTCAGCAGGACCTGCTCCACCTGGTTGGCGTCGGCGACGATCTGGGGAACCGTGGCGTAGGTGGGATAGCGCAGCTGGACCGACGGCTTCTTGTAGTTGGCGAAGAAGTTGCAGAACCGCTGGAGCACCTCCACCGGCGCCAGCACCTGGAGGTTGGTTGGTTTCTCCCGGGAGAACGCCAGCAACTGGGAGGTGAGGGCCGAGCCGCGGTCGGACGCCCCCTCGATGTTGCGCAGCTTGCGGAGGTCCTCCTCCGGCAGGTCGCTCCGCGTCACCAGCAGTTTGGCGTTGTTCTGGATGATGGTCAGGATGTTGTTGAAATCATGCGCCACCCCGGCGGTGAGCGTCGACAGGCTCTCCAGCTTGTGCACCTGCTGGAGCTGCCGCTCCAGCGCCTTCTTCTCCGTGACGTCGAGAAAAGACAGCAGGTAGCCGCTGGTCCCGCCCTGGTGTTGTCCCAGGGCCACACCGGACACCACCACCTCCCGCGACACCCGGCGCATGGTCAGGATCTTCACCTCCCACAACTGGGGACGTCCCTCGGCGCAGAGCTGGAGGTGGTTCCGGAACGCCTCCGCGGCTTCCTCTTCGAGGAACCGGTCGGGGGAGGCGGGATCCAGCTGGCCCACCCCCAACAGGTCGCGCATGCGCTGGTTCATGAACAGGGTGTTCCGCTCGGGCGACAGGAACCAGATGCCGATGTTGACGTTTTCGATCAGCGTCCGGTAGCGTTCCTCGGACTCCTGCAGCTTGCGGTTGTACTCCTGCAGCTGGGTGACCTTCTCCTCGAGGTGCGTCACCAGCGTGCGGCTGTACTCCCGCAGCACGGTCTGCTCCTCGACCACGGGGATCTTGTCCTGGCGGCCCTTGAGAAAGCTCTCCACGTCCTGGACGAAGGTGAACGGATCGATGGGCTTGGCGATGAAGCCAACGCAGCCGGCGGCCAGCGCCATGTCCTTGTCGCCTTTCATCGTCTTGGCCGTCAGGGCCACCACCGGCACTTCCTCGAGCCCCTTCATCGACTTGATTTTGGTGGTCACCTCGTAGCCGCTGAGCGAGGGGATGTTGATGTCCATCAGCACCAGATCGGGCATTTCCTGCGGCGCCCGCACGATGGCCTCGATCCCGTCGGCGGCGCCCACCACCTCGTAACCTGACGTTTCCAGGAGGGTTTTGACCAGTCGGAAGTTGTCGGGATTATCCTCGACGTACAGGATCTTGGTCATGGGTGGCGGAGCCTCCGTGTAGCGGCTGGAATCAGGGTATCTCCCCGGGGTCCCCGGCGACCGGCCGGGCCGGTTCGCCGATGAGCACCACGCGGATGTCCATCACGTTGGTGCCGGTTGGGCCCGTGACCACCAGGTCGTTGAGGGGTTGGAAAAACCGGTACGAATCATTGCGGGACAAAAACTCGCCGGGGTCCAGCCCCAGCGTCTGGGCGCGTGCCAGTGTCGCGTTGTCGGCCAGGGCGCCCGCCGCGTCGGTGGGGCCGTCGTTGCCGTCGGTGCCCGCCGAGAGGACCACCGCCGGCACGATGCACCCCGCCAGGCGCCGGACGCAGTGGAGCACAAACTCCATGTTGCGCCCGCCCAGTCCGCCGCCCTGCAGGCGAACGGTGGTCTCGCCGCCGGAAACCAGGCACACCGGCGGCGCCACCGGCCGGTGGGCGTACACCACGTCGTACGCCAGCACCGCGTGGAACGCCGCGCAGTGGGCGGTGTCGCCGGTGATGTGGTCGGATACCAGCAGGGGCCGGTAGCCGAGCCGGCGGGCGCACTCCTTGGCCGCGTGGCAGGCGGCCAGGTTGTTGCCCGCCACCACGGCGTTCTTGTTGGCCAGGATCGGATCGTCGGGCCGCACCGTCTCGGGGATCTGTCCCGCCAGGCCGGCTTCGAGGTGGTGGCGGACCGCGGCCGGCACCTTCAGCGTCAGCTCGTAGCGCTCCAACACCTGCCAGGCGTCGGCGAACGACGACGCGTCGGCGACGGTGGGCCCGGAGCCGATGATGTCCAGCCGGTCGCCCACCACGTCCGACAGGGCCAGGGTCAGGGCCGGCCGGTGTCCGAGGCGGCGGGCCAGCTGGCCGCCCTTCACCGCGGACAGGTGCTTCCGGATGCAGTTGATCTCGCCGATGTCCGCGCCGCACCGCAGCAGCAGCTCGGTCATCGCCGCCTTGTCGGCGACGGTGAGGCGTCCGGCCGGCAGGCAGAACAAGGCGGACGACCCGCCCGACACCAGCACAACCACCGGCGCGGCGGGCGGCACCGAGCCGTCCAGCCAGCGGAGCGCGCCCTCCACCGCCGCGACGCTGCGGGCGTCCGGAATGGGGTGGGTCGCTTCGACCACCTGGCAGCCGGGGACGGCCTCCCCCTGCCCCGCTTTGGCCACCAGGTAGCCCGCCAGGGCGCGCGGGGCCACGAGCGTCCCGAGGGCGCGAGCCATCGCCGGAGCGGCCTTGCCGATGCCGAGCACGTACACGCGGTCATGGCCGCCCAGATCCAGGCTGAAGCGACCGCCCGCCACCAGCCGGTCCCCGTCGAGCCGCAGGCAGGCGGCAAGCGCTGTGGCAGGTTGGGCGGCCGCCAGGGCCGCGGCGAATACCTGGCGGGCGTCCTGTCGCATCTGGACGTTCATGGCGGGTTGTCTCCGTAATGCCATTGTACCCCAGTTTCCGTTTTTTACAGCAGCGCTTTGTCGGCCCGGCCGTTTCTGCGATAATGATCCGCCATGGCCGGACACCCGACGCACCCGCTGCCCGTACCGCCCCGCGTGTTGCTGATCTTCATCGACGGCCTGGGAATCGCCACCTGCACCGACCCGGACCGGAATCCGCTGCAGGACCCCGCCCTGGGGATCCTCCGGATCGTGCCCCGGCTGGCCGACGGCGTCGTGGCGGTGCGAGGTTTCGCCGCCCGGCCCATCGACGCCACCCTGGGCGTCGACGGGCTCCCCCAGAGCGCCACCGGCCAGGCCACGCTGTTCACCGGCGTCAACGCCGCCGCGCTGGCCGGCCGCCACATCAACGGATTTCCCAACCGGATCCTGCGCCGCCTGCTGGAGCGGGAGAGCCTGTTCCTGAAGCTGGCCCGGCGGGGAATCGCCGGCGACTTCATCAACACGTTCAGCCCCGAGTTCATGCGGTACTACCGGCTGCGACGGCTCTCGGTCACCACGTGGGCGGCGCTGGCCGGCGGCCGCCAGCTGCGCACCTTCCCCGACCAGCGCACGGGGCGGTCGTTGTACCAGGATTTCACGAACCTGTTCCTGCAGGAGCAGGGCTACGACTTGCCGCTGCAGACGGCCGCGGCAGCCGGCCGGATCCTGGCCGGACTGACCACCGGCTGTCCCTTCATGCTGTACGAGTATTTCATGACCGATTACGCCGGCCACAGCGGCGAGCCGGAATTCGCCCGGCTGATCCTGCGCCTGCTCGACGAGTTCCTCGAATCGGCGCTGGCCGGCATCGACCTGGCGCGCACCACCGTGCTGCTCACCAGCGACCACGGCAACATCGAGGACCTGGGCACGCGCGGCCACACCCGCGCGCCCGTGCCCCTGCTGGCCTGGGGTCCGGGCGCCGCCGCGCTGGTGGCGCGCATCGCCGCCCTCCCCGACGTCACCCCCGCGATCGTCGACTATCTCTCCGCCGACTCAACCTGTAACTGTTCTTTGGAGGTAGGAGATAGGAGTGAACGGTAAACAGTGAGCAGTTAACGGTGATTGGTTTGGATTCGTGTTCGTAATTCGTAATCGTGCTCGTAATCGTAATTCGTAAGTCGTAATCGTGATCGTAATCGAACCTTTTGAAGGTTTGAAAATTCGCAGGTTTAAAGTTCACAGGTTCTCGGACTTCACAAAGATGGGGAGAAATTCATTGCAGGCTAAAGGTTCAAGGCTGAAGATTGAAGGGTGACGGGTAATGGGTAACGGGTGAACGGTTATCGGGTACTCAAGGCAAGGGGCGGAGCGGTGAATCAACTGCCGTTGTACGAAGTCCGAATACCGATATCCGAAAAACGGGAACCAACTCCGAGTTTCGAGCCTCAAGTCTCAAGCGTCAAGCTTCGATCACGATAGCGATCACGATTACGAATTACGAGCACGAATCCTGTACCGTTGACTGTTCACCGTTCACTGTTCACCGTTCACTCCTATCTCCTGTCTCCCAACTCCTAACTCTTCACGGCTTAAATGCGTTCTCGAT